>JAJYHY010000279.1 GCA_021784555.1 bacterium | reverse complement strand
TCCAAAAAGCCTTCGATTTTACGCTTGCGGGCGTTTCGCAATGGGCGTTCAATCGTCTTCGTCCGCCAGTACTTATGTAATCAACCCTAACAAATCAGATTTGTCGTGGCTTCGGCTACGGGCCCACTGAAAACCGCGAATTCTCCACGCCCACGGACACCGACCGAGCCCGCGCCCAATCGGGCGCGGCTTGGCGAACCTGCGCCGCCGCGCTGAAGAGTTCGGCGGCAGGCTGACGATAACGTCCGCCCCGGACGTGGGACCACCGTTAGCCTGGAGGCGCCGCTGCCGTGAAGGCACCAACGGGCGAACGAGGGAGCCGGGCAACGGCTTTACTCCTCTGCCCCGTGCTCAAAGTCCCTGAGCATCTGCTCGACCGTGGCGAGCAGACCGGGAACACGGGTTTGGACCGCCTGCCAGAGCAGGTCGTACTCAATCGCGTCGTACCCGTGGCTGACCCGGTCGCGCATCCCGGCGATGCCGCGCCAGTCCACCGCCGGGTAGCGGGCCGTCAACTCGGTCGGCAGCCGTTTCACCGCCTCGCCGAGCACCTCCATGGCGCGTTCAAAGGCAAGGCGCTTCTGCCAATCCAGCAGGATGTCGGGAAGGGTGTGCTGAGCGCAAAGCTGCTGCGCGAGCCTCGCGTGCTCAGCTATCTGGCGCAAGGTGACGCTCGGATCATGCCTGCTCATGAATCGTCAGGGCCTCGCGCAGGACCTCCTCGCGGAAAAAAGGGCTCAAACTGTTGGAGGTGTGCAGGTCCACCTTGCGGCCGAACAGCGGCTCCAAGTCCTGGTGCCAACCGTAGAACTCCCAGCCCGGCCGCGCTTCCGGTAGCAGTTCCACCAGCACGTCCACATCGCTGCGCGCTGGATCGAAATCGTCACGCAACACCGAGCCGAACAGGCTCAACTTGCGGATGCCCCGTTCCCGGCAGAACCGCGCGATCCTCTCAGGATCAATGGGGATTGGCAATTCGGCGACGTTCACGTGATGAAACTAACCTGGAACCTGGAAAAAGCCAACTCTGAAACCCGCATCTCTTGCAAAGGCCACCGGCGACGGCCATACATCACCGGGGCGCGGCCGTCAGCTCCGAACCGGCCAAGGCAAGTGTTCGTGCGCGCGGCGCATTTCGGGTTATTGGGATTCCCGCTCCAGCCTGCGCACATATCACCCGCTACGGGGGATACCCAACAATTCTAAAACCTGTCAGCATCATTCAGTTCTTGTGGAAACCGAACCAAACAAACTCGGAGCGGCGGTAATCGAGGACGAGCGGGACCCCCGCGAATCGCTGGCGTTTCTCATCAACCAAACGCCGGACATGGCCCGTGTGACTACTATTGCCATCGCCGAGGATACCGTCCGCACCCACTGCGCGCGCATCCACCAAAAGCTCCACGTCTCCAGCCGCCGCGCTTCATTTATAGACGTCGCCGCGCGGGCCGACATGAGCGATCACAATGGCGTCAGCGCCGCGGTCGTGGAGATAAATGACGCGCAAATCCCCATGGCGCATCCGGTAATATCCCGCCCACTGGCCAGCCATTGGCTTGACGCCCGCCTTGGCGCGCGGATTCCGCGCCAGTTGCTCCAGTTTCGCCTTCAACCGGGCCTTGGCGCGCGGCTCCATCCGTTCGATGTAGCGCGCGGCGCGCCGATGCACGACCAGTGTGGGCACGCTTACAGTTTCGCCAGCGGAAGGAACGCCTCGGACTTGCCGCGCCGCCAGTCGGCGCGGGCCGCACGCAGGTCGGACCGGGCGCTTTCGTCCAGGTCGAAGCCGAGCGCCTCGGCAATTTCGCAGAACTCCTTCCACGGAATGATCGCTTCCCTAGGAGTTCCGTGCTCGTCCACCACGATTTTCCTTTTCAACCTAATCACGACCTCAGACTACTGTTCCAATGGCGGACGGCCAACAAGAAATTCGCAGCCATATCACCCGCTACGGGGGATACCCAAAAATTCTAAAACCTGCCAGCATCGCTGCGCTTTTGTGGAAACCGAACCAAACAAACTCAGAGTGGCGGTTGTGGAGGACCAGGCCGATTGCCGGGATTCCCTGGCTTTCCTGATCAACCAGGCGCCGGACATGGCCTGCGTGGCCGCCGTGGCCAGTGAGAGGGACCCCGGGCGAGAGCAATTCTACCTCGACAACTCCGCCAACCGCCGCCTCAGAGCCTCAATGCGCGCTACCAAAACCGCTCCCTCCTCGGTCCCCCAGGCCAGCAGCTTGCCGTCCGGGCTGAAGGTCCGCACCCCATTAAGAGCGCCCCACCGCGTCGTGGTCGGAATGGCGTAATCGGGCCTCGTGATATCTGGAAAGAGCAGGTTCAGGGTGGCAACTTGGCGTCCGGAGGGGCTAATGGCCTGCGCCGCCGAAGCCCGGCCGACCTCCGTGAAGTCGGACCACCGCATGAGCCGGACTGGCGTTGCCGAGCCTGTGTAAGCGTCGTAGCCGAACCACTTGCCGGTTGGGTCAAGGCACACATTCGCGTATCGTTCATTGATCGGGGTCCGCGCCCTCCACAACTCCCTGCCGCTCGCGGTGTCATACGCGTGGATGAGGCGCCTGCTCCTGCCGGTGGCATCGCCATCACACACGATGAACCGGCGCGCCCCGAACGGCAAAGCCGTCACGTCGGCCCTCCAATCCGCTCCCCTGGGCTGTTCGTGGACCAGCACGGGCCGTTGCGCCGCACCCAGTTCATAAAGGCGCCAGATGCTTGGCCGACGCGCCGAAGCCCTCTCCCGGCGCAACAGGAGCAGGTGCCCGGTGGCATCGTATTGCAGTTGATCCGAAAGGCCTGCTGCCAAAGTCCACTTTTTGAGCACGATTCCGGTCCGCAGGTCGTAGAGCCTGGCTTCGCGCCCCGTCGCAAAGGCAAATCGGTTGCCTGTTGCGTCAAAGCAGCCGCCGGCGTTGTCGGCGAAGACCCCCACCGGAGTTTCGAAGGTGAACAACATGGCGCCCGTGCCGACGTTCCAAACCGCCAGGTGCCAATCATCGCTCAGAGCCGCCACTCGTTCGCTGTCCCTTGAAAACCAGACCTTCCGCACCCCTGATCCTTCCAGGCCCCGTAACGCCATTATGCCCCGGTCCGGTTCAAGCCGCCAAAGCCCCACTCGGCTCTCCCCACCTTCCGCGAATCCGCCGCAGACCAGCCATCGGCCTGTGGTATCGAACGCGAGGGCCGACGACTCCCCGGTGCTCGTCGGCTCCAGCAGCAGGAGCGGCTGTCCGCTGGGGACGTTCCAAAGCCGCGCTTGATTGCGCCCGCACGAGGCCAGGATGAGGCCGTCCGGGCTGAACGCCAGGCCTGCGACAAGCCAGTCCGAGCCGCGGCAGAATGTTCGCGGCATCCGTCGGTCGAGGTCCCATATAACGATGTTCGCCCCCTGGTCGCCGATGGCCAAGAGCCAAGATTTGGTGGCGCTCGTTTCGCCGTAGCGCACGAGCCGGTTGCGTGTGAAGGCGAAGCAGGTTATGGCGCTGCCGCGCAAGGCAGGCGGGAGAATCGCGGTTTGCGTGAGCCCCGGCAGGGCATAGACGCGGGCGGTCCCGTCCTCGCCGCCGGCTGCCAGGAGCAAGGAGTCAGGCGCAAACGCCAGCGCCGTTGGTTCCTCCTTCACTTCGCCAACGGCCGCCGAGTTCGTCGCTTGCCAAACCACTACGCGCCCGTCAACCGCCGCTGCCGCCATGCCGCCGTCCGGCGCGATGGCCAGAACCGGCTCATTACCGAATTCGGGGCGAACGCCGTCGGGCAGGGCGAATTCCCTTCGCACCGCGCAAGTCCTCGCGTCCCGCAAAACCAGGCGGTTGGACACCACCAGCAGTTGCAGAGGCGTCCCATCCGCCGCCCAACATACGGGTCCTTCTCCCCGAGCCGGCAGTCGCGTCACCATCCCGTTTGTGTCGAGGATGAGCGCCGGGCTTGCGCCTGCTCCGCCGGCCAACGCCCTCCCATCGGGACAAAACGCCGCCGAAGCCGCCTCCGCCCCTTTCACGTCTGTCACCAGGCGAGCATCCCAGCCCGCCAGCAGCGCCGAGGCATGCTCCAGGACCTGGCGGTCCGTGCGCACCGCCGCTGCCCGTTCGAGCCTGGCCCAATCGTTGGAAAACCATCCGTCGCCGCGAACCTTCATGCGGGAAATCTCAAGTGCGCGAAGCTCCCGCTGCCGGTTCTGTTCGGCCGCACGGTTTCTGAACACGAAGAACCCGGATACCAGGTAAGCCAGGACCACCAAGACCAACAGCGCCACCACGCCGCCTAACGCCCGCCTGGCCTTGCGCTGCAATCTCCGGAACGCCAGCGAGTGGCCCGCCCTGAGCAGCTCAAGGTCCAAGTGCATCGCTTCGGCCGTCTGATAGCGCCTTGCCCGGTCTCCCTCGCAGGCGCGCACGACGACGTGGCGCAACTCCTGGCGTTCTTCCAGTTCGGGCGCCTGCTTCCACCCTTCGTTTAGCCGCAAATATTCTCGCGCTGGCAAACCCGTCAACATTTCGTGCAACACAACGCCAAGAGCAAAAATGTCCGCTGTGGCTTTGCCAGGACCCTCGGGGGCGGCGTATGCCTCGGTGCCGACAAAGCTGGCTTCCTCGCCCGCCGCCGCCACAAGTCCGATGTCAGCGAGCTTTGGCTGGCCGTTAACAAAAATAATGTTCGAGGGCTTCACATCCCGATGCACCAGCTTGTGGGCATGCAGATGGGCTAGAGCATCCGCCAGGTCGGAGGCGATTCGCGCGCATTGGGCTGGAGGCAAGGCGCGCCCCGGCTTGGGTTCACCCTGGCTGGCGCCGGAAGTACCTCGCAAGAGGGCCCGGAGCGTTTTGGGAACGTACGTTGCGGGGTCGATGGCGGCGCCACTGCCGTCACTCGGTCCCCGGGCCTCTTCGGCCTCGAATTCCCGGCCGCCGGTCTCGCCCGCCGTACCGTCTTGGACGCTGGCATCGTCGGCTAGCTCCATCACGTAATAGAAGAACCCGGCCTCGGAGTTTTGGCCGACCTGCAAGACGTCCACCAGGCCCTTGTGCTCGCGCGAGAGCGGCTCAAACCGCTTGACGCCTTCGAACTCCCGCTGAAACGGGCGTTCCTCGGCAAACCAACTCCGGTACACGACTTTTACCGCCCGGAAAACGCCCGTCGTTAGGTTCCTCGCCAGCCAAACTTCCCCATAGCCCCCGCCGCCGATCTTCTTGAGCAGCTCGTGGTCGGGAACCGTGGGCGGCTGAGGCAGGCCGTCGGCGGCGCTCGCGGGTTGCGGCGAGTCAAGGTCCATTCGCGCGCATCCTAACGCGTTCTCCCCGCCAATGGAAGGCCAAAATCCGCCTCAAGACCTCTCCGGGCGCATCCTACCATGAACTCCCGGAGTCTTGACACTTCGCCTTCCATTAACCCCGTTGGCTTCTAGCCCTCTCATTAGCACCGTGGCTTCCAGCCCGGTGAATCGCCCGGCGCGTCGGAGCGGGACAACTGTTTCATTAGCACCGTGGCTTCCAGCCCGGTGAACCGCCCGGCGCGTCGGAGCGGGACAACTGTTTCAACAGTTTATCCCCGTGGCTCTCTGCTCGAGGAGACAAAAACTGTTGAAACAGTTGCCTCCTTCCAGCGGGCGCGCGCGTTCACCGGGCTGAAGCCAACGGTGTTAATGAGAGACACTTCCCATGCCGCCCCTGCGTCTCCTACGCACTCTTGCAAGGCGCAGGGTCAGTCCTCACTTTTTCCGCGGTGAAGGAAGGGAAGTGGCGGAAAAAGCTGCAGGACTGACCCGCCCCTGCGTCTTTCTCCTGTTTCTCGCGGGGGGCCACGCGGGATGCGCCCGGCATCTTCTCAGATTAGCGTTTATCAGCAGAGATTGGCGGTTCAGGGCGGGGCGCCGCCATCCTACTCCAACCTCTTCTCCAGGCGCTTCACAATCGCTCTCAGCGTTTTCGCCACCCGGTGCCGGATGAGATAAACCTGCGCCTTGCTCCGGCCCACCATGCCGGCAGCCTCAGACACGGACTTTCCTTCCACCGCCACAAGGTAGAAGACCTGGTAATGCTCCGCCTTGACCTTCACCCGCAATTCCCTGAGGGCCTGCCGCGCCAACCGCTCCCGCCACTCGGCGTCGCACAGCCCCGCCCAGTCCGGCTCATTCCCGTCCGGCGCCCGCTCGATTGTCGGCGTTGTTGAGGAAGAGGTTGCCGGCGAGCCGCCCGCCTCGAGAGGCAGCCGTTTCCGGAGCTGGTCCTGAATCCGCCACCCCGCCAGCTTCAGCAGCCAGGCCCGGAATGAACCCCGCTCGGGACTCGCAACGAACTGCTGGATGCTCCTGGACACCGACAGCATCGTCTCCTGCACCGCGTCTTCAGCTTCGGACTCCGTCAATCCCGCCCTGCGCGCCACCCCGGCGATGAGACCGCGGTAAAAGTCATAGAACTCCCGCCAACTGTCCTGGTCCTCGCGGTTCTTCACCCGCGCCACCAGCGTCCAGCTCGTTCGCATCGTCTCCTCGGTGGTCGTCATCGTCCGCCTCAGTTTTTGCCCGCACATTTACCTGTACACGGTTCCTCGCGCCATTTCTTTCAAAAAAAGGAAGATTCTTTGAAAGATCTTCAGAAACGCTCCATGTTATTCCCCGTGGATTCGATAGTCAATTTGATGCTTGCCCGCCGTAAACATTCGGCCAAACAGGAGGCAACAGAGGAAACTGAGGCAGGGAGCCGAGCGAGAGCCCCGTTGGCGGGGGCTGGCCATTGCGCACGGGCAGGTGATCTGCGTGAGCCATCGCACCCCGTTGGAAGCCACGAATGCCCTTCTCCGTTTTCTCTGTTTTCTCCTGTTTGCCCGAATATTTACTGCCCGCCGGCGCGGTTGCACCGGCAAGCCCTTACGTCTCTGCGCCTTGGGGTTTGCTCGACCACACCGGGTGGGAATAGGATGGCCCACTTGGCACGAAGGGCGCATCCCGGCAGGACGCCGGAGCCTTGACAATTTGCCTTTCATTAACACCGTTGGCTTTAGCCCGGTGAACCGCCCGGTGCGTCGGAACGGGACAACTGTTTCAACAGTTTGCCGCGCGGGTCCGCTCGACCCGCCTGGGATTGGGGGGTCCCGGCGGGATGCGCCCTGGCACGAAAAAAATGCGAAAATTCTTTTTGACAAAGTGCAAAACTCGTGCCTCAAATGAACCCGCTCGGAAAGGAAACTCTATGGGAACTCGTCAATCTGCCCCGTGTGCTGGGCCTGCCGACCCTGCCGCCTGTTTCCTATGCTGTCTGGTGGTCGCCTCCCTGGCGCGTGCGGCCTCGGCTCAATCCATCAATAACGGCGGGTTTGAGGACGGCTTACCGCCGGACACGCCTTCGGCGCAATGGAATGCCGCCGGCGATTTTTGCCACTGGTCCAACCCCGGTAAGGCATACACTGGATCGCAATACGCCTATTTCGGCCTCGCCGCTGACGGTGTCACCCCGTTGACCGACGCCTCCGGCTCGATTGAACAAACCATCAACCTTCCAGCCGATGCTGTTCCACCCACCCTCAGCTTCTGGCTGTGGATCGCCTCCGATCAGCCTGCGACGGCGGTTCGTGACCACCTCTATGTCAAGGTCCTCGACAATTCGGACTCCCTTATATGAACGGGCAAGATTCAGCTTTCGCCATAAGGGAAGCCGTCGAAGACGACTTTGATTTTGTCGTCCGGCTGATGGTTGAGGCGCTGGACCCGTATTACGGCGGAGACCACGTCGAGCACGCAAAGCGGATTTTCTCGACGCACGTGTCTGGGGGGAAAGACAGGTTAGGCTTCTTTTCGAGAGAGCAGCGGATGTTCATCGCGACCTTGGGCAACGCCCCGGTCGGCATGGTTCACGTCGTGGGGAAGCGGCAGCAAACCTATAAGATCAGCCCGCTGATCGTGAATCCGGCGTTTCAGGGGAAGCACGGCATCGGGAGCAGGCTGCTCAAGCACGCGGAAGATTATGCCAGGACAAACGGCGCGCGGCAGATGTACTGCACGGTTGCGGAACAAAATGCCTCCGCCGCGGGCTTCTTCCGTAAGAACGGCTACACGGTGGCTGGCCGCTCCGACAGTCACTACAAGCTGGGTATGACTGAACTTATGCTTTACAAGCTTTTCGTGGATCCGGGTTTTCAGTACCGATTCGACCGTCCTCACATTTCAGTTCTGCCCGCTGAGCCGCGACACGAGGGGCAGATTCGCAGGTTGCTGTTGGATCAGCTCCCAACGTGCTTTTCGGGAATTGACGCTTCTTGGGTAGATGCGCTGTTCAGCGGATACCGGCGAAGCGGTTCGCGGGATATCAACGAGAAATACAAGGTGATCTATGTTGCCACCGATCGGGCAAACGAGGTCCTCGGGGTAGTTGGAGCGACCCCGAAAAAGGGAGAGCCGATCAAACTGATGCCTTTCATCGCCACGGATCTGCCCGCCTTTACCGCTTTGCTTTCCGATGTGCCGTTTTTTCTTAAACCCCATGGGAGGAAGCTGTACGTCCACATAACGCCTACCGTGGATGAGACCATTGCGCTGCAGCAGCAGGGATGGAGACTGGACGCGGCTATGCCGGCGGCTTATCATCCTGATACGGTAACTCAGCAGTGGAGCTTCGATATCGGCGGCGAGAATGTTATGCGAATGATGCGGGTAAAACAGCGGTTTCTTGATTTCATCAAGAATGGGCAGAAAAGCTTGGAAGTACGGGTCGGTTACGACTCGGTCAAAACCATTAGGCCCGGGGAACGCGTCAGTTTTGCCTCCAGGGACCAGACCCAGGTCGTGCGAATTGCCGCGGTGCGGAATTATCCGGACTTCAGCGCGATGCTCCGGAACGAGAGCGCCGAGCGGATCGTGCCAGGCATGGATTTGGATGACCTCTTGCGATTGCTGCGCGAAATCTACCCACCTGACCGGGAGCGTCTAGGTGTGGTCGTTTTGGAGCTTGAGCCGGAACGACCCGCGAAGCCCGTGGAGATGGCGGGCGGACAAATGGCCAATCGCTAAGCCGGCGTCCCGGGCGTGGGGGGAAGCGAAGCTTCCTCGCCCTTGGGTGGACCGAGCGCCCGCGAGCCAGGCCTTGGGATTTCCCCAACGCGCAACTGCAATTCCACCCCGGGCCTCCGCGGCCGACCGCTGGTCCGGCGGTTTCGGCTCCGGCAAAGGGAGTGTCCGCCCGGGGCGGCCATTTCTCGAACACGGCTCCTCCGCCAATGCCGGTCGAACCCCATTGCCTCCCGCAACCAGGACCCACCTGGCGCTCAGCCTGGTCCAAAAAGCCTTCGATTTTACGCTTGCGGGCGTTTCGCAATGGGCGTTCAATCGTCTTCGTCCGCCAGTACTTATGTAATCAACCCTAACAAATCAGATTTGTCGTGGCTTCGGCTACGGTCTCACGAGAAAACCGCGAATTTTCACACAGAGAGCCGTCCGAGTGCGCGCCCCATCGGGCGCGGCTTGGCGTGTTTCTCTGTTGGGCGCTTCGCGGTGCCTCTCGTGAGGGTGCGTTGGGCTCGCGCCCTTTCTGTTAAGAAAATGAACAAGCAGAAAAACCCAGTGAAGACTCCGGAATTCCACCACCAGCAAGGGACTATCATGAAGGCAGCTTCATCTGTTCGGCGCCAAAGAACCCCTCGGCAATTCCCGGGTGTGCCCCTGGAACCGCCGGCGCGCCGGGCAGGCGCCAGCCCCCTCGCCCGCTTCTTGCGGCTAGCCGCATACGCGGTTCTCCTTTGCGCGGCCCTTGTTCCCTGGCCCTGTCGCGCTTCCAGTGCCTTCGCTCCGCCGGTTCCGCTCACGCCTGGCTCCGGCAGCGCGCCTGGACCTGCCTTACGCGAGTCCTTGGTCGGGTTTAGTTGGCGCCGAGCCGGGGGCGCCACCGGCTACCGGCTTGTCGTCCACGATGCCGACACTGGTCAGTCGGAAGGCCAGACCCTGCCCGGCACGGCGGTCTTCGCCGAATTCGACCTGATTCCCGGTCACCGCTATGCCTGGTTCTTGCGGGCGCTCGTTGGAACCAATGTGGCGGCGGTCTCGTCCCCGCGCTATTTCAGCGTCGCGGTAGAAAAGGTCGTGCCGACCATTTCTGGCGTTCTGCCGGACCCCGTGCCCGCGGTAGATGGCGCGCAAATGCTCACCGTGAACGGCACGGAGTTCCTCCCCGGCTGCCGAACGGTTTTGCGCGACAAGACCACCGGCGAGGTCTTCACCAATTTGAGAATCGGTTGGCGGCGCGACAGCCAGCTCATGGTCACTCCCAATTTCACCAAGGCCTAGGACCACTGGAGCGTCCAAGTCGTCAACCCGGGCGGGTCCAGGTCAGGCGAATTTCCGTTCGACGCGGTGGCCCCGGCCGCCCTCGCCGATCGACAGTGGGAGCGTAGCGGTTGGCCGTGGGCATGGGTGGGCTTGGTCGCCCTCAGCGCCGGGGCGCTCTGGGCATGGCGCGCTCGCCAGGCATGGCGCCTCGCCATGGCCCAGGCCAGCGAGCAGGCCAGCCTCTCCGTGGCGCGGGCTCGCGACGACGCCCGCCGGCGGGAGCACGCGCGCATGGCGCGCGACTTTCACGACCGCGTCAACGATCTGAACAATCTCAACCTTCTTTCAGGGACGCTTAAGACCAAGGCCGAGACCGGGCGACCCGTCGAGGAGATAAAGGCAGCCGCCGACAGAGTCTGCTCCGCCGTCACCGGGGCCATCAACGCCCTCGAAGATATGATCTGGGTCAGCCGGCCCGAGAACGACACGCTCCCCAATCTGCTCGCGCACCTCCGCCAGCAGATCGGCCGATTCCGCGAGGATAACCCCGGACTCACCTGCGAACTCGATTTCCCCCTCGATGCCCCGGACCGTAAGGCCTCACCGGAGCTCAGTTCGAACGTGCTGAGCGTCACCTCGGAGGCGCTTCGCAACGCCGCGAAACACGCCGGCGCCACACAGATCAAATGCCGCCTCAGCATCCAAGACACTCAATTCTGCCTGTCCATCGAGGATAACGGAAAAGGGTTCCTGCCCGGCGGCGCCTCGAAACCGAGTCACGGCTTGGCGAACCTGCGCCGCCGCGCTGAAGAACTCGGCGGCAGACTGACCATCACGTCCGCCCCGAACGCGGCAACCACCGTTAAGCTGGAGGCACCGCTGCCGTGAACGCCAAAAACCGCCCTTTTCAAAACCGCCTCCATGTCACCCGCTACGGGGGATACCCAACAATTCTAAAACCTGTCAGCATCATTCAGTTCTTGTGGAAACCGAACCAAACAAACTCGGAGCGGCGGTAATCGAGGACGAGCGGGACCCCCGCGAATCGCTG
>JAJYHY010000278.1 GCA_021784555.1 bacterium | reverse complement strand
CCTGCACGCGGAAGGTTTGGCCCAAGGTCTGTGGGCCGCGCCGGAACTGGAAGACGGAGGGCTGCACGGTGGAGGAGCTGGCCGGGCTCAAGGGGCTCTTAACCTGGCAAACGCACAAGGTCTCCGAGGGCGAAAAAGGGCCGATTGTGGCCGCCTTCGCCCGCCTCCGGGTCTATGTGGGAGCGGAACGGACTCCCGAAAACGAGCGCTGGCTGCTGCTGCGCAACGATGCCAACAATAAGATCAAGTACGCCTTGAGCGATGCTCCCGGGCGCACTTCGATGCTCGAACTGGTGCGGGTCAGCGGCGCGCGCTGGCCCATTGATCGCTGCTTTGAGGAAAACAAATCCGAGCTCGGAATGGATCACTACGAGCACCGCTCCTGGAACGCCTGGCATCGGCACACCAGCCGCCGTTGACGTAGGCGGCTACGAGATCGTCCATCGCACCACCCGCAAGCGGCTTTCCGCAGATCTCCGCCAGCACCGGTTCCCACTGGCGCTCCTTGTCCGGCCACAGGATCACTGCCGGCGCAACCTGGTCCTCCCGGTTGTATTCACCGGCCCGGCCCAGCGATTGGATGATGGGGTCGAGAACGGTCATAGGCAGAACCACGGCAGCGCCATCACCTTGTCGTGCAGCCGCCGCGTGCCGGAAGCCCAAGTCGAAGAAAGAGAAGCGGTCGGTGGACAACAAGTTTTTGCGCCGACTCCGGCGGTTTGAAAAAACTTACGAACCGCCAGCTTCTGCGCGGCGGAGACCGTGACGTGCTCGGTGCGGAAGTCGCAGATGCCGATCTTAGAGTGGTCGAGTTGGCGTGGATCGAACGGCTGGCCATTCTGGGTGACGCGCAGATGCCCGGTGACGGACAGCAGCACCAGGGCGCCGTCAATGGCATCCTGGGGCCAGCCGTATGGACCCGAGGATAACTGCCTGCGGATTTCACTGCCCCTTTTTCCGGCGTTGATGAAGCCGAGGATGGCGGCGCAGACGGGATGCTTGTCAGGGTCGCCTTTGAAGCCCAGGGCATCCAGGGCGTTGCCGTCGCCCCTTTTCGCCCGCTCGACGACCTTGTCCCAACGCGGGTCGTCGGCCACGTCGAACCGCGGGTACAAGCGGGCCAGCGGGTTCCTGGCGGCCTCCTCGACACGGTCGCGGAGGAACATCCCCGTTATCTCATTGCCTCCGGCCATGAAGACCCGCGTGCCGTTGATGATCTCGGTGATGAGGCCCTTGAGCCGGGTTTGGGCCATTGACTTGCGTGTCTCGACGGCAGTGTGGGCCTCCAACCCCTCGGTGGTCGCAGGTCTGCCTTTAAAGTTCAGGGTGTCCTCGGCGGCTTTCAGGCCGGCGATGGTCTTCTTCAGATCGTCCGCCGACCGCCGGGGGATGCAAACGAAGACGAGCGGGCTGTCGGTTCCGGCCTTTTGCGCCTCGGTCACGACTGACTTTTCGTCCACCGTCCAGCCGTCGCGCACCCAGACCGGCACGCCCTGGCCGGTGGAGACGGGCGTTTCGGGACTGGTGAACAGCTCGACCTTGCGGGCCACCTTGCTGTCGCCGTGGATGACCTTGAGATTCTTGAGGTCGGCGCACTCGGCCCGGAGCAAGTCCGTTCGCTCGCCGGCAATGCGCGCGTCGTCGTTGATGATGCGGTTGTAGTTCTTTTTGAATTCGGCCTCCCAACTGGCGCTCTCGGGCGTCTGGAGCCGGTATTCGTCATCCACGACCATGAGCTGCCCCGCCTGAGCAAGGGCCGGAGCCACCCCGCCACCCGGCTTGACAAATGTGATTGCCATCGCGGCAGGCTCTTTGGACAGCCTGGCTCTGCGTCCAATGTAACTTTCACCGTCCGGGCGACCGGGCCTCGGCCCATTGA
Source organism: bacterium (assembly GCA_021784555.1). Classification (GTDB taxonomy): domain Bacteria; phylum Verrucomicrobiota; class Verrucomicrobiia; order Limisphaerales; family UBA8199; genus JAJYHY01. The sequence goes on along the minus strand of JAJYHY010000278.1, from coordinate 9,449 downwards.
GTACCAGTGGTTCTTCCAGGGCCTGGCGTTGACCAACGGCCCGCGAATCTCGGGGGCCGATACTCCTGACCTGAGCATTTCAAACCTTGAACAAACGGACGCCGGAGCCTACACCCTCACCGCAAGCGCATCCTCGGGAAGGTTTCCACCACGTTTTGCGCACAGGCGACGGTGACTACGGCTTTGTCAGTCTCTCAAGAATATGGCATTTTTGTTTTCACGGATGGAATTCAACACGGATACTGGAATATGAAACAACGGCAATTGGGAAGACAGGCGACGATTTCAGCCATTGGGCTGGGGTGCATGGGCATGTCCGAGTTTTACGGCACGCGCAACGATGAGGAATCGATCGCCACAATTCACCGGGCGCTGGACCTGGGCGTCAACTTCCTCGATACGGCCGACATTTACGGCTGCGGGGACAACGAGCGATTGGTCGGGCGGGCGATGCAGGGACGGCGGCATGAGGTGTTTCTCGCCACCAAGTTTGGAGATGTGAGGGATGAGCAGGGCAAGTTCCTGGGCGTCAATGGCCGCCCGGATTACGTCCGGGCCTGCTGCGATGCCAGCCTGCGTCGGCTGGGAACCGACCGGATTGACCTTTACTATCAGCACCGGGTGGACCCCAGCGTGCCGATTGAGGAAACGGTTGGCGCGATGAGTGAACTGGCCCGCTCCGGCAAGATCCGCTACTTGGGCCTTTCCGAGGCAGCCGCCGCCACGATTCGCCGGGCCGTTAAGGTGCATCCGATTGCCGCCTTGCAGACCGAATACTCCCTCTGGACGCGCGACGTGGAGGCCGAGATTTTGCCCACGTGCCGCGAGTTGGGCATCGGTTTCGTGCCCTACAGCCCGCTTGGTCGGGGCTTCCTGACCGGCAAAATTCGGAACACGGGCGATTTGGAGCCGAATGACTGGCGCCATCACGGGCCGCGGTTTCAGGGCGAGAATTTGGAGCGGAACCTGGAAATCGTTCACCGCATCGAGGCGCTGGCCGCTAAGAAGCAGTGCAAACCGGCGCAGTTGGCCTTGGCGTGGGTTCTGGCCCAAGGGCCGGACATTGTGCCGATTCCCGGCACCAAACGACGCACCTATCTGGAGGAGAATATTGCCGCCGTGGACATTGAACTGAGACCCGAAGAGCTCGATGAGCTTAATTCCGACATCCCGGTCGGGGCGGCCGCCGGCGCACGCTACCCGGAATGGAGCATGCAGGCCGTGAACCGGTGAAAGAACTTCCTGAAAGGTTCGAGTGTTGAGATCCCCGAACTGGACACATCCGATATCCAGTCTCAGAAGCTGAACCGCCCCTCGCCGATGATTCCCTCAATGGGCTTGCGGGGCGAGGGGAACTCGCGTTCGCGCAACTCTGGCGGGAGCTTGTCCGGGTCGCCGGGCCGGCCCACGGCGAACATGGCCGAGACCGCGTAATCATCGGGCACGCCCAGGCTGGAGCGGGCCTTGTCAAAGTCAAAGCCTTGCATGCCGTGGACGACCAGGTCCATAGCCGTGCCTTGCAGGGCTAGGTTTTCGAATGCCAGGCCGGAATCGAAGACATGGACCGGATTGGGCTTTCCATTCATCTCAAACACCCTGTGCGCCACGATCACGCATAGGAGGGCTGCTTGCTTGCACCAGGCCCGGTTGCCCTCGGCCAGCAACTCGAAAAACACCGGCCACGGCGCCGTGTCCCGGCGGGCGTAGAGGAAGCGCCACTCCTGCTCGTTGTAGGTTGAAGGCGCCCAGCGCGCCGCCTCAAAGAGCCGGTGCATCTCTTCATCGCTGATCGGCTCGCCCGTCATTGCGCGCGGAGACCAGCGCCTGATAAAAATGGATTCAATAGCGTGCGCCGCTCTTCGATGGTCTTCGGCCTTTGGAAGTCGATTCATAGTTTAGGATTGAATTTGGCGGGGACGGGCCAGAACGCAATAGGGTAAGAGACCTATGTGCAGTTCAGTGCTTGCATCCCGACGGGAGATCGGCATAATAGCAAGTGAAGACACCAACGGCGAGTTGTGAATGCTCCTTTTTCCAAGCTCAACGCCAAACTGAGTCCGCGCGCGAACGGCGTGCGGCCTTTTGGCAACAAACTGAACCAAGCCGGCCAGAATGGCTTTACCCTTATTGAGCTTCTGGTCGTCATTGCCATCATCGCCATTCTGGCGGCGATGCTCCTGCCCGCGCTGGCCCATGCCAAGATGAGGGCGCAAGCCGTGGGCTGCTTGAACAACACCAAGCAACTTACGCTGGCGTGGCAAATGTACGCCAACGACTTCAACGACCGTGTCGCAAATAACTACGGGGTTGACCAAACCGTGGAGGCGATTACCAAGAAGAAGTTTGATAATTGGGTCAACAATGTCATGACCTGGGGCGCCAGCGGGTCCGTCAAGGACATCAGCGTCACCAACAGGGCCTGGATTGCCAACGGCGTTCTGGGCAAATACACCGCCGCCACCCTTGGCGTCTATAAATGTCCGGCCGATCACTACCTGAGCACCGCCCAGCAGATGGCGGGCTACCGAGAGAGAGACCGCAGCCTCTCGATGAACTGCTTTTTCGGACGGTTCAGCATCGGACAGGATCCGACCGTGGACGGCGACAACTGGGGCTTTCCGCAGTACACCCAGTTCCTCAAGGAAAGCCAGGTGCCCAAGCCGGCCAACACTTGGCTGTTTCTGGACGAACACCCGGACTCGATTAACGATGGGTACTTCATCAATAATCCTGACGTGCCCCATTGGCAGGACATTCCCGCCTCCTACCACGACGGCGCCTGCGGGTTCTCCTTCGCCGATGGCCACTCGGAGATAAAGAAGTGGCTTAGCGCGACCTCCCACATTCCCATCCGGTACAATTACGTCACTCCTCCGAACTTTGACGCCGCCGGGAGGGCGGATTTTGCCTGGTATTTGGCGCGATGTGGCATTGTGCAGAAGGGCAAGCTCATGTACGGCTATTGAGCCAACCCCAGCCCTTGGAAGTCCGATGTTCTGGGTTGAATGTTGCACGTTTTCTCGGTAGTGGTCCAGAGCCCGACCGGACCACAACATGTTTCGCGATTCACGGATTCCAACGGCGCTGGCGCTGGCGCTGGCTCTCACCGGCTGCGTGAGCAACCGGCCAACGCCCGTCCGGCACTCGACAGAGGCCATCACGGAGGTCCATCTCCTGGCCATGCCGGTGGCTTTGAACCTCAACGCGGCGCCGGGCGCCGATGGCATCCAGTTGAGCGTGTTCCTGGTGGTGACGGGGCATGCCAAGACGGCGCCGATGACGACCGGGGCGCTGGAGGTCGTCGCCTACGACGGTTCGGTGAATCCAGAGCACCTTCCGTCACCGTTCCAGATGTGGCGCTTCGAGCCGGACACCTTGAGCCCCTACGCGTTCAACTCAGTGGTTGGCACGGGCTATAACCTCGTTTTGTCCTGGGCGCCAAAGCTACTCGCTCGGAAACGGGTCACGGTACTGGCCAAGTACCTCCCACCCCAAGGCCCCGCGGTGGTTTCGGCTCCCAGTTCTATAGCCGCCACCTCGCAATAACCCTCGGGTCGCGTTTGCGGGGAGTGCGAAGCGGGCCGCAGATGCGGAGCGCGCAGAGGCATCTGTCGTTAGGCATTGGGCATTTGCCATTATTCATTGGCAATGCGAAATGCCCAATGCCTAATGCTCAAAGAGACGGAAGAGCGTTCTGAAGCCCTCTCGCTAGAGTCCTTGAACTCGAAGACTTGTTGCAAACAGGTCAAGTTTTTGGATAGCAATGTGGCCGAGAGGGAGCAAACCACGGAATACACGGAATACACGGAAAGAGGAAAGAACCATGAGCAGACTCATCCTGGAAGAGGAAACCCGCCGGATTCTCGGGGCCTGTTTTGAAGTCTATAAAGAGAAAGGCTGCGGTTTTGTTGAGCCGGTCTATCAGGAGCGCCTCGAATTGGAGTTGGCCATCCAGGGCATTGAATTGCTGGCGCAGAAGGGGATTGGCCTGAGCTACAAGGGCCGGCCGTTGCGGCAGACCTGCCGGGCGGACTACGTGTGTTTGGTGGTTTGCTATTTCCCTCGAAGTGGTGGTCTGAGGGCCTCTCGCTAGAACAGGAGCGGGGCGAATTTGGCCAGGAGGCGGCGCCAGACACGGAAGCTGTGCTGGCCGGGGATATGAACCCAGGTGTGATGGATGCCCTGGGCACTCAGCCAATCGCAGAACTTCTGGTTTGGCGCAAACAAACCGTCCTGCTCACCGCAACCGACCCACAACAGGTGCAGCTTGGTATTGGCACTTTTGTCCAAGCGGGGGAAGTCCTTGGAAAAGTCCGCGCCCAAGCCCCCTGAACTGAACGCGCCGACATAAGCGAAGCGGTCCAGCGCATTGAGCCCGGTCAAGAGCGACTCGGCGCCGCCCATCGAGAGACCGGCGATGGCGCGGTCTTCGCGGTCGGGCCGGGTCTTGTAAGCGGCCTCGACGCGCGGCACGACCTCGTCGAGGAGGGTTTTTTGAAACTTGTCGAGATTGGTCTGCCACAGATTGCGGCTGCGCAATCCGCCCCACCCGCCGGTGACCACCTCCATCGTCCCATACCCCAGCGGCATGACGACGATCATCGGCTTGGCCTGCCCGCGCGCGATGAGGTTGTCCAGGATGACATTGGCCAGGCCGACCGAGGTCCAGGCGTCGGCGGCGTCGCTGTAGCCATGGAGCAGGTAGAGCACGGGGTAGCGCTTGGCCTGGGCCGGCTCGTAGCCGGGAGGCGTATAGACATAGTAATCGCGCTGGTCACCGGCAATGGCGGACTTGTAAAAATGATGGTGAATGACACCACGGGGCACATCGTTGATCTCCCATGGCAGTGAGGCCGGGCCCGGCACATGCACCTGGCTGTCAATGTTGAGCAAATTGTATTTGATGAGCGGGTTTCGAGGGTCGAGGGTCTTCACTCCATCTACCGTGAACGAGTAGGCGTAAATGTCCGGTTGGAGCGGCTCGGTCGTGAGCGACCAGACGCCCGCGTCGTTCTTTTTCATCCGCGAGGCCTTCACGCCCTCGCAATGGACCTGCACCGAGGTGGCGCGCGGCGCCCAGAGGCGGAAGGTAACGCGGCCATCCGGGGCAACATGGGGCGACGTAACTGGTTGAGCCAAGGCGCAAGCGGCCATGTTCAAAGCAATCAGGGTAGCGGCAAGTTTCATTTGCGGAATTCATACCACGGGCACAAGGAGCGGTTCAACACTGAAACGAATGTGCCTCCCTCGCCCCGTCCCCTTGTGTTTGCTCGGCGCCTGGGCTAAGGATTGCAGGTGAGGCATGAGGATTATTCGGATGCGGCCCTGGTCCTGGTTGGGCATGGGACGACGCTCAATGCTGGTTCGGCGGTTCCTGTATTCCAGCACGCCGCTGAATTGCGCCGGCGAGGACTCTTCTCGGCGGTGCGCGAGGCCTTTTGGAAGCAGGAACCGCGAGTAGAGGATGTGCTGGCCACGGTGGCCGAAGAGCGGGTGTTCATCGCGCCCTTGCTCATCAGCGAAGGTTACTTCGGCGAGGAAATCCTGCCGGCGGCGTTGGGCTTCGAAAGGGCGGAGGGAGGGTGGGGCCTTCTGAATCGTGAGAACCGGCAGTTTTACTATTGCCAGCCCATCGGCGCGCATGACCGGATGACCGAAGTCCTCCTGGCCAGGGCGCGGGAGGTCGTGGAACTCCACCCGTTTCCGCGCGCGCCCAAACCGGGAGATACGGCGTTGTTCATCGCCGGTCACGGGACAGGACGTAACGAGAATTCGCGCCAACCGGTGGAGCGCCAGGTGGAGCTGATTCGCAAGCGGCAGCTTTACGCGAGTGTCCATGGTGTCTTCATGGAAGAGGAGCCAAGCATCGCCGGTTGCTGGGCAGGGGCGGAGTCGCGAAGCGTGGTAGTCGTGCCGTTTTTCATCAGCGAAGGGTTGCACGTGAGAGAGGATATCCCGGTGCTGCTAGGCACGCCGGAAAGAATCGCCCGGCAGAGACTGGCCAATGGGCAGCCGGCCTGGCGCAACCCCTCGGAGCGGGGGGGCAAACTGGTCTGGTATTCGGGCAGTGTCGGAACACACCCGGCCGTAGCGGATGTAATTCTCGAGCGGGTGAGGGAAGCAGCGCGGTGAAAGTGAGGATGGCGGCGAACCCAGGCCACAGGAACTCGCGAGTGGCCCAAGAAAGGGATGGAAAAGAACGGGAAATTGGGGCAAAATCAAGTCATGATAGATAGAGAGACGGCGCGGACGGCGGCCACCTCAGGGGAAGCCAACGGGCAAGCATCCCCTGAGTTGGCTTCGCGAGTGCGCCAATTGGAGGCGGAGGTCAGCGCGTTGGAACAAGAGAACAAGGCGCTTCGATTTCAGTTCGAGCGCGCCCTGGAGTACCGGCAGAAATCGCATTGTGAGTTGGTGCTGCTGCTTACCTCGCTGGTGAGCAAGCTGCCAATTAATGATATTGGCGTCATCGTCTCCCGCCTGGTCGAGCACAACAGCAACGTCACCGAGTTCATGAAGGCCCTCACCGGCGCTTCACCCGCAACTGAGCTCAAGCAACCCGCCCTTCTCAAGACTCTCGACCAGACGAAGCGCGACTTGACGGCCGCCCTCAAACCTATCGCCGAAGAACTGATCGGGCTGGCCCCGCCGCTGGAGACCGAGACGCTTCGTTCGCTGATGGAGAACCCGGATTTGTTCTTCTCGCCGCGGGTCGTCAGGGCGACCCGTTGCTATGTGAAAGGGCTGGCGCCGCGCGAGCGCATCGTCCGCGACTTTGGCGAGGCCGCCCTGGTCTTGTTTAACGACCTGACCACCGACCCCAAGTTCAATCCGCGCCCCAAGCAGGAGGAAATTGTGTTGGGCTTCAAAGAGGATTTTCCGGCCTTGTTTGAGCGTGACACTTCCCTGGAGCCGGCAAAACGGGAGCGGCTCCTCGAGTTGTACCGGCGCGTTCAGGCCAGCAAAGCCCAAACCGCCGAAGCGCGCGCCCAAAAGATTGCCTTTGTTAAGTTCTCTTTCCTCATCGAGCTGATTCACTACTACGAGCACCAGGCTACCGAGGCGCCTGACGTCATGTTCGCCCGCCGGCTGCCGGCCCTTATCGAGCAACTGGTCCTCCCCAGCCCCGAGGCGGTGCTTGAGGAGAGGTCCATTACGCCGGCCGAAGACTTGCTGCAATTCATCATCAGTCCCGACCATCGCCAGATGGTCATCAATAACCTCGGCAAGACCGACCGGGCGGGCAAGCTGCTCAAGCATGTCATGCGGCTCCGGGGGGCGAAGGCGGGCGGCCTCGACGCCGACCACGCCGTAGCCGAGTTCATCAGGTTCGTCCTGCCCAGCCCGCCAGAGAAGGCGCCCTCTGCCCAGAGCCTGGCAACGCTGTTGCGGCTCTTCAAACCGGAGATGCAGCGCCTCGTGATCAAGGCGGTCATGGTCTCCGACCGAGTTCGCAAAGAGGAAGGCGAGGAGCTGGGCAAGAACATCGCCGCGGAATTGGGCCTCAAGGCCCCGCCTGGGCAAGCAAAGGAACCTGGCGGGCTTCCGCCCGAGGTCGAGCGACAGATAGCGTGGGCCAAAGTCCAAGACCTCATCGCCCGCCGTGCCGACCCCGCGAGCATCGCGGCTGCCATCCGGGACCGCCTCAACGCCAAGTACGACGCCGAGGAGATTCGCCAGAGTTGGCTTACCCTTATCGAGGCCGATTCCATGACGCTGATCCGCATCCTGTGCCACCTGCCGTATCTACCCGGCGGCAAGACCGATGCCATCGCCCGGCCGGTGCTCCAGACCTACGTGGGACGGCTAGTCCACGAAAAGTACGCCTCCACCTACCACAAAATCACCACGAGCCTAAAAAATATGTACCACGCCAAGCCGGATAGTCCCACGCTCGTCAACTTTTTGGCCCTCGTCCGATGGGCCGAACCCGGGGCGGCAGACAAATTGTGCGCCGACGTCGGCATGCCCGTACCCGCATGAATAGCGCAGGGTGCGGCTCCAAGCCGCCGCATCAGACGCCATTTAATTGAGAATTGAGAATTAAGAATTGCAAATTGTAAATGGATGCCAAAACGGAGGCCATTATGAGATCGGGAAGTTGGTCAAAGCGACTGTGGCGGTTTCTGGTCAAGGTGACTAAAGCGGTGGACGCACTGCCCAATACCCCGTCTTGCCGAGGACCCTCCGAAGCGGAACTCAATTCTCAATTCTCAATTGTCGCTGGCAAGAACGGCGGGATTGCGTCTCAGCCCAGATCTAAGTCTGTCCTCGGCATGGCCCACCTGGCCGTTTGGCTCTGTCTCATGGCGGTGGCGCAAACCGGACTCGCCCAGGAGATGTTTCCAAGTTACCTGGTTGCCAAACCGCTCTCCCAACCTCCTCAAAGGGTGCTCACGCTTTACGGCTATCCAGGTTCCACCAACGAACTCCAGTACGCCCGGGCCCTCGGTGGGACAAACTCGTGGAGACCTCTCGCGCAAGTAGTCCTGACCAACAGCTCTATTACCATCACTGACCAAATCCCGCCGCAGGCCGGCCAGCGGTTTTATCGCGCCGTGTCGCTGGGCGCCACGGCGTTAGCCGTGCCTGATGACTTCGCGTGGATACCGCCCGGCCGATTCCTTATGGGCAGTCCCGACACAGAGGAGGATCGCAACTCCGATGAAGGCCCGCAGACGCTCGTGATTCTCACGCGCGGCTTCTATATGTGCAAACACCTGGTGACCCAAGCCGAGTACGCGGAACTCATGGGCAACAACCCGAGTTGGTGTGTCGGCGACACCAACCGCCCGGTGGAGTATGTCTCGTGGTACGACGCCACGAACTATTGCTACCAACTCACCGAAAAGGAACAATCCATCAGGCGCTTGCCCGCCGCCTGGAGCTATCGGCTGCCAACCGAGGCGGAATGGGAATACGCCTGCCGGGCGGGAACCACGACGCGCTTCAGCTTTGGCGACGACCCGGGTTACAGCGAGCTGCCCAAGTATGGCTGGTACGACGCCGACAGTTACACCACCAATAAGCCGCCTGGCGCCTCATACTTCATGCTCGGACGCTATTACATGACCCATCCGGTGGAGCAGAAGTTGCCTAACTCTTGGGGACTCTACGACATGTACGGCGAGGTCTCGGAATGGTGCCAGGATTGGTTCGGATTTTACCCCGGCGGAACAGTCCTCGACCCCCAGGGCCCCGCGGCCGGCACAGAACGCATTGTCCGCAGTGGAAGCTGGTACGACGATGCCTACGCCCTCCGCTCCGCTTTCCGGTTCTTCTGCGAACCAAAAAACACCACGGGTATATATGGCTTCCGGGTTGTTCTTGCTCCAGCCCGGTAGATCGAGGCTATCCCAAAAGAGTTATTCTCTCCCGGCGCCGCCTGCTGAGGCGGTCTGCGGCGTCCTATCGGCATTTTTCATTGGCCTTGGGCATCTGTCACTTTG
>JAJYHY010000277.1 GCA_021784555.1 bacterium | reverse complement strand
GAGATCGGTCTCCAGCGCCCCTTTTGTATAAGTTATGTGTATGTCTGCGGTAATTGTGTCGAATACATCTTTATACACAATCCGGTTCGGCGGCAGGAGTTCCGCGGTGCAGTCCTTCACCGCCGCCAAACGGACGGCCTGGCCCGAAGCGGTATCGTGGTAATAGAGGGAAACGGGCTCCGTCTTGAAGGTCCGACCCTGGCGAGAGACCAGCGTGATGGCCCCTTGCGTGTTGAGATTCGGACTGAAGTAGGCTTTGATGGAACCGTGGATAGCGGCGGCTGTTCCGTCGGGCATGAGCTCGATCAAGTCCTGGCTCGGTTTCCAGACCCCGTTTTCCTGGTAATTCATGCCGGAGCTGACGGCGACGAAATTGTTTGGTTCGAGAACGCCTTCACCGGCGGAATTGGTCCGCCAGACAAACCCGCTCCAGAGCGAATCATCCGCTCCGAGCGGCGAGACCGAGTAACCCTCCGGGCCGGACGACTGGCAGAGGGCGGTGGTTGCGGCGGCCAAGGCTAGCGCCACGGCCAGAATATAGAACCTGTGTTGGGGGGGTACCTCTGTTATTTATACCGCTTTTCATAGATTTGCCTTTCCTAACTTGTTTTTCAGGCCTCCGCCGTTGCCGCCGAGGTTTGAGATTCGGGCATCAAAACCTCGCCAGCCTGCGCGGTGGCCTGACAACATAACAAATTAGCAAACACGCGGCGGGACGTCGACTAAAATGCTAAGATATTCTAAAGTACAAGCATACGTGACATTCAGAATGCGCGATGCTTATACCGTGCGACCCCGCAATCCCTCCGGGGTCGATGTTAGGCATTGTGGATCTCGGTATTGGGGTGGGATTCGCGGTCACTTGCCTCCCTGCGGGCACAATCCTGGATGGTTGCCGCGAGGCCATGCGAGCACCTCGCTCCGCAATTCCGTGGTGAATGCGACCAGTTCGGCCACATCGTCGCCAGTAGCGCCCCCGATTCGATCATACTCAACCACGTTCCGTTTCATACGGCACGCGTCCAGGTAATCAACGTTTGGTCTGTGCTGTTCGCCGAGTATCAGCGGCAGGACGGCGATGGTCCGATAATGCGCGAGGGTTTTCTCCGGACGGTATCCGGAAGCGTACAGCAGGACCGTGCAAAGCTTGAGTGCTGCGTTGTAGGCGATGCCGAATCGCCAGTCGTTGGAGATGTCGCCTTCGGCATCGGCCAAATCTCGGCCCACCATGGCCAGGAGTTCGCCCACCTCCTGGGCGCTGGTTCGGTAGGCCCGCAGCCAACCGTTACTTGCCCATTTCTCCAAGCTCATGTTCCGAGCCTATCACGAAAAGGCGGGGCGAAGCGAGGACAGAGGAAATAAAGTGGTCCCTCGATTGTTTTCGCCGCTTGAACTCATCCCTCGTTAGAATGTGCGGGTTGATCTCCCGGCCGAGCTTCTCGGCGGAGCCCGAGAGCAACTGTGCAACCCGCCGCAAGCCCACCGTCCCGATCACCATCAGGTCCACGTCGCTTTCCGGCCGTGCGGCTTCAGACGCGAGAGAGCCGAAAACAAAGGCGAGATCGATGCCCGGCGTGCGGAGCGCGCTCTGGAGGACATTGGCCAAGCCGGCGGTTCTTTGGACGATGTTGCGCAGGTCGCCGTACACCGGGTTTTCCTTGTTGGCCTCGTAGTAGAGGCGGTTTCCATCCCGGCGGGCTGCCACCAGCCCGGCTTGGGCCAACCGCGCCAGTTCCTGCTGCACGGTCCTCAGTGCAAGTCCAGACCGGCGGGCTAGTTCGCGCAGGTGGTAGCCCCGCGGATCAGCGCCGAATAGCAGGCGGAAGATCTCGGCTTTTCGCCTGGAGGACACAATATCAAGCAGGGTCATCATATCGTATGCTTTAAGCATACAATCGGCTGCTTATTCCAGTCAATAGGTAATCCTGAGCGGTTTTCTCGCCCGCCGCGGTCGTGATGGACATACCGCCTGCACGTCCGCATGGCTACCTCGAATAAAGTTGATCCTTTGGGGCGCCTCGTTCACTTTGCGTGGCGTGCGCATCTTGAAACGGGTTGCGGTCATGCAACGCCTCGCCCGGGATTGGCGCCGGGAAGGCGTGGAGATCGGTTGTGTACCGACCATGGGCTGCCTGCACGCCGGGCACTTAAGCCTGATCGAGCGCGCGCGGCGGGAAGCCGGTCCTGGCGGCAGACTGGTGGTCAGCGTGTATGTCAACCCGACGCAGTTCGGCCCGCGCGAAGATTTTTCAACCTACCCGCGCGACCTCAAGAGGGATGCCCGGTTATGCCGGGAGGCAGGGGTCGATGTCCTGTTCGCGCCAACAGACGAGCAAATGTATCCCGGGGCCTTCGAGGAAAAATACTCTACTTATGTCATTGAAGAAGAGTTGTCGCGGGGAATGGAAGGGGCCTCGCGTCCCACGCATTTCCGTGGTGTGACCACCATTGTCGCGAAGCTTTTCAACATCATCCAGCCGCACCTCGCCGTATTCGGGGCCAAAGACTACCAGCAGGCGGCCATTATCGAACGAATGGCAAAGAACTTGAATTTTCCGGTTCGCGTGCTGGTGGCGCCCACTCTGCGTGAAGAAGATGGGCTGGCGATGAGTTCCAGGAACAAATACCTGGAGGGCGAATTGCGCGGGGAAGCGGTGGTGCTTTGGCGCTCGATTGAGAAAGTGCGGGCCGCCGTGCGGTCAGCCTCCCGGCCCGTGCCAGCCGGGCGATTGAAGACGATGGTCCAAAGGTTGGTTCGATCCCAGGCCCACGCGCGGTTGGATTACGTGGAGTTCTTCGAGCCGGAATCGCTCTCGCCATTGGCGAAGGTCGGGCGCGGAGCGCATATAGCGTTGGCGGTGTTCGTCGGCGAGACCCGGCTCATCGATAACGCGCGACTATGAGCTGGGTGCGATTAAAGCGGTGTCGGCCGGCGTCGGGGTCAGTCCTCACTTTTTCCGAGGTAATGGAGGGCGAAGTGGCGGAAAAAGACGCAGGACTGACCCCGACGCCATTATACCGCAAGAAAACGCAAAGGTCGCAAAGGGTCCCATTTCTGTTTTCTGTTTTCTGCTTTTTAACCATTATGAACCAGTTTGACTTTATCGTGTTAGGCAGCGGCGTGGCGGGACTTTCCTTCGCGCTGAAAGTCGCGCCGTATGGGCGCGTGGCCGTCATCACCAAAAAGGACCGGGCGGAGTCGAACACGAATTACGCCCAGGGCGGGATTGCGGCGGTGACGAGCAAAGAGGATTCCTTCGAATTCCACCTGCGGGACACCCTCCAGGCCGGGGCGGGGTTGTGCAAAGAGGAGGTGGTGCGAACGATTGTGGAGGAAGGTCCATCCCGGATTGCCGAATTGATTCGATTAGGGATGCAGTTCACTGAACGGGAGGCGCCGGAGACGCCCGGTGCCCATGAGTTGGACCTGGGCCGGGAGGGCGGCCATTCCAAACGCCGGATTCTCCACGCCAAGGATATTACCGGGCGCGAAGTAGAACGGGCCTTGCTGGCGGCGGTTGCCCGGCAAAAACAGATCGAGATTTTCGAAAACCATTTTGCCATCGACCTGATTACGACGCAAAAGCTGGGGTATGTGGGCGATAACCGTTGCCTGGGAGTTTATGCGCTGAACAAGGCGGAGCGCCGGGTCGAGACGTTCGTGGCGCCGGTAACCCTCCTCGCCACCGGCGGCTGCGGCAAGGTCTATCTCTACACCACCAACCCCGATATTGCCACCGGTGACGGCGTGGCGATGGCCTACCGAGCGGGGGCGGCGGTGGCGAACATGGAATTCATCCAGTTCCATCCCACGTGTCTTTATCATCCGGCGGCCAAGTCATTTCTGATCAGCGAAGCGGTTCGTGGCGAGGGGGCCGAACTCAAGACGCTGGAGGGTGTGCCGTTCATGGACCACTACCACCCGCTGAAGTCCCTGGCGCCGCGCGATATCGTGGCCCGGGCCATCGACACGGAGATGAAGCGCAGCGGCGCCGATTGCGTGCTCCTGGACATCACTCATAGACCCGCCAGGTTTATCATCGACCGCTTTCCCAACATCTATGAAACCTGCCTCCGCTTCGGGCTGGACATCACCAAGGAGCCTATCCCGGTCGTGCCCGCGGCGCATTACCAATGCGGCGGTGTCCTCACCAATGTTGATGGGGAGACGGACACTAAGGGACTCTACGCCGTGGGCGAGGTCGCCTGCACCGGCCTGCACGGCGCCAACCGTTTGGCCAGCAACTCCCTTCTCGAAGCGTTGGTCTGCGCTCACCGGGCAGCCCAGCGCGTCATCGAGCACCGCGTCGAGCCCGCCTCGTTCGACATTCCCGTCTGGCAGCCCGGTCATGCCCAAGACCCGGATGAATTGGTCGTTGTATCGCACAATTGGGACGAAATCCGCCGGTGCATGTGGGACTACGTGGGAATCGTGCGAACCAACAAGCGCCTCCGGCGGGCCGAAAAGCGGATTGCCAATCTTCAGGCCGAGATCCAGGAATACTACTGGGACTTCATCGTGACCAGCGACTTGGTCGAACTCCGGAATATCGCCACCGTCGCCGAACTGATCGTTGCCAGCGCCCTGCGCCGGCTCGAAAGCCGCGGCCTCAATTATAACCTGGATTACCCGGCCGCCGACCCGGCTTGGGCCCAGCGAGACACTGTCGTGCGCAGAAGATAATATTGATTGGCATGAAGAGTAACCAGTCGCCTGTTCGGATCTGGGCCGAGGATGTCGTCATCCCCACCTACCTGGTGGGGGAGCCGAACCGGCACCCGATGTTCCTTGAGAAACGCGTCTATCAGGGCAGTTCCGGACGGGTCTATCCCTATCCTGTCATTGACCGCCTCCTCGATGAAAAGACTGCCGAAACCCACCAGGTCGTTTTCCTGGAAAACCGATACCTCAAGTTGATGGTCATGCCCGGATTCGGCGGACGCATCCAATACGCCTACGACAAGACCAACGGCTACCCTTTCATCTACCACAACCACGTCATCAAACCGGCCTTGGTTGGGCTGGCGGGGCCCTGGCTCTCCGGCGGCATCGAGTTCAATTGGCCCCAGCATCACCGCCCAGGAACTTATTGTCCGGTGGACTTTGCCATTACTGAAAATGAAGACGACAGCAAGACGCTTTGGCTGAGCGAGATTGAACCGATGTGGCATCTGCGAGGCACCCTCGGTCTGACGCTTTATCCGGACAAGGCCTTCCTGGCCATCGAGATTCGCCTGGCCAATCCCACTCCGTTGCCGCAGAGCTTTCATCTCTGGGCGAATCCCGCCGTCCACGTCAACGAACACTACCAGTCAGTCTTTCCGCCGGATGTTCAGGCGGTCTATGACCACGGCAAGAGGGATGTCTCGGCCTTCCCCATCGCCCGCGGCGAGTATTACAAGATCGATTACTCGCGCGGGGTCGATATCTCCTGGTACAAGAACCTGCCGGTTCCGACCTCATACATGGCGGCCAAGTCCAACTACGATTTCCTTGGAGGCTATGACCATCAAAAGCAGGCCGGCCTTTTGCACGTCGCCGACCACCATTATGTCCCGGGCAAAAAACAGTGGGTCTGGGGCTGCGGCGACTTCGGCAAGGCCTGGGACCGCAACCTGACCGATAGCGACGGCCCTTACGCCGAGTTGATGTGCGGAGTCTTCGCCGACAACCAACCCGATTTCACCTGGCTCCAGCCCTTCGAAGAAAAAACGGCGCGGCAGTACTTCATGCCCTACCGCGGGATTGGATACGTCCGCAACGCCACGATTCACGGCGCCGTGAGCCTGGAGTTTTCCGGGAACAACGCGACGGTCGGCGTCTGCGTTACCTCCGCGCGTCCGGGCGCGACCATCCGCCTGCTCAGAAAAGGGCGCACCATTTGGCGGCGGAGGTCGGATTTGGCGCCCGAGCATCCGGTCGTTCACCAGGCGCCGGTTCCCAGGGCGTCGCCGCAAGAATTCCGGTTGGAGGTTCTGGACCGGGACGGAGTCGAACTCGTGGGTTATACGCCCGAGCCGAAGCAACCCGAGGCCGTGCCGGAGCCGGCCAGGGCCATCCCGTCGCCAGCCAGGATTGAAAGCAACGAGGCGCTTTACCTGGCGGGGCTTCATCTCGAGCAATACCGCCACGCCACACGCGAGCCTGAAGATTACTACCGTGAAGCACTTCGGCGTGACCCGAATGATATTCGAGCCAACAACGCCCTGGGCCTGCTGTTGCTGCGACGCGGTCGGTTTGCCACCGCCGAACCCTTCTTTCGCGCCGCCATCCAGACTCAGACGCGCCATAATCCGAATCCCAGCGACGGACGCCCCCATTACCATCTCGGCGTCTGCCTCTGTTTCCTTGAAAGGTTGGACGAGGCGCTGGCCGCCTTTCATAAGTCGGCCTGGGACGGAGCATGCCAGGATGCCGCGCTCTTCCAGGCCGCCTGCATTGAATCACGCCGTGGCCGGTTCGCCGCCGCCCTTGAACTGACGGAGCGCGCGCTTGTTCGGAACGCGCGCCATCAAAAGGCCGCCCATCTCCAGATGATGCTCCTGCGCAAGCTTGGCCGCGTCAGGCTCGCCAATGAATGTGTCCGAGCGGCCATCGCGCGCGATCCGCTCGACTTTGGGGCCAGCAACGAGGTCCTGCTCTTAAGCAGAATGGAGCAATGTGGCGGCGATTCGGTGTCGAACGACCGGCCCTCGCAGGCACTGGCGAAGCTTTTGGAGTGCGGCGGGAAGCGGAGCGCCACGCCGCTTTGGCATTCTCCACGCCCCGCGGGAGCTCGAGGGCCCTCGCGAACCTGGCGCCAGCCTTTGGAGTGCGGCGCGGACCGCCGCTTTCGTTCCCAGGCCGACGTAATAAGAATCGCTGGCGATCCGCATACGCATCTCGAGTTGGCCGCCGATTATGCACACGCCGGCATGTTTGACGAAGCCATCGAACTCCTTGACCGGGCCACCGCGAACCTCGATCCTTCTCGGCGCGGCATTGGGGTCAGTCCTGCACCTTTTTCCGCCACTTCGCCTTCAATCACCGCGGAAAAAGTGAGGACTGACCCCGACGCCTCTCGGGCGCCGGGCCACGTCGCGCAGGCCGGCCTGCCGAACTCCGTTCCGATGCTGTTCTACTTCAAGGGCTACTACGCGTCTCTCAAGGGCGACAGCCGCACCGCCAAGCGGAACTTTAACCTGGCCGCCCAACAAAATCCTGACCGCTGTTTTCCGAACAGCCTCGATAGCATCCTCGCCCTGGAGGCCGCCCTTCGATACAATCCGCGCGACGCGCGCGCGTCCTACTACCTCGGCAACCTGTGGTACGACAAACGACAGGTCGAACCGGCCATCGAGCGTTGGGAGGCGGCGCGAAAGGCCGCTCCGAGCTTTCCAACGGTTCATCGCAACCTGGCCATCGCCTATTTCAACAAGAAATGCCGGCCTCAGCAGGCGCTTAAATCGCTGGCGCGAGCCTTTGAGTTAGCCCCGGCGGACTCGCGCATCCTCTTCGAGCTGGATTTGCTCAAGAAGCGGCTGGGGATTCCCGTCGAGAAGCGGCTCAAATTCCTGGAAGAACGGCTGCCACTCGTTCACGCCAGGGAAGACTTGCTGGTTGAGTACGTCACCTTATTGAATTCGGTTGGCCGGCACCCTGAGGCGCTGGCAATCCTCTGCGAACGCAAGTTCCATCCCTGGGAGGGAGGCGAAGGCAAAGTCACCGGCCAATATGTCGTGGCGCTGGTCGAATTGGCAAAGGCGGCGCTGGGGATAGACACGGCCCTCGACCTACTCGAGCGCGCTCGAAGCTACCCTGCCAACCTCGGCGAGGGCAAATTGGCGGGCGCCCAGGAGAACCAAATCCTTTATTGGCAGGGCGTGGCGCACGGAGAGTTGGGTCGGCGCGACGCCGCGCGTCAATGTTGGCGCGAGGCCTCCACCGGCATGCGCGAACCCGCGCCGGCAATCTATTACAACGACCAGAACCCTGAGACGATCTTTTACCAGGGCC
This sequence comes from bacterium, assembly GCA_021784555.1. Taxonomy (GTDB): domain Bacteria; phylum Verrucomicrobiota; class Verrucomicrobiia; order Limisphaerales; family UBA8199; genus JAJYHY01. The sequence goes on along the minus strand of JAJYHY010000277.1, from coordinate 3,397 downwards.
TGGCCTTGGAGAAACTTCACCGCTCGTGGCACGGGCATCCTGCCTGTTCCGCGGCGAAGGAACGATTCGAAACCCTTGTCCGGTTCGGCAAGAGCCACCTGCGGGACAAGCCCGAAATTGACTATTTCGCCGTCTCCCTCCCTGAGTTCATGGTCTTCGACGATGACCTCCAGCGGCGCAACGAAGTCAACTGCCGCTACTTGATGGCCCTGGGACTCTTCGGGCTGGACCGCCGCGCGCGCGCCATCGCGGAGCTTGAGAAGGTGCTTCGCCTCGATCCTTCTCACCAAGCCTCAGTGCTCCGCCTGCGAATGTTCAGGAGAACCGGCTGGAACGTCTGAATTTCAAAACATGGTATGGAGCGGGGACCAGGGAGCGCATCTTGACCGGACCACCACGAAGGCCCTACCGTCCCCTCGCGACATACACGTGGGCCAGGCCGGGCGCGGGGAACATCCGGAATCCGAGAACAACCGAGTTGGGAGCGCGAAATACACGAAACACACGAATAGGGGAGAAAGCATACCCAAGCAGGGGAGGTCGTTCGCGTGCGGGAGCCTCGCGAGGCCCGCGACAATAAAATACGCGGCCGCGTATTTTATTGTCGCGTCAAAGAGGGCGGACGGCAGGCGTTCGCCGGTTCACCGAGAGCATGACCGCTGGGATATCGAACCTTGACGCAAGAGCAAGAGCAGGAGCGGGAATTGGAAATCCCACGTTGGTTGCCGCCAAAATGTGAAATCTGAAATCGCAAATTCCCCCTACCGTCCCCTCGCGACATACACGTGGACCACGCCGGGCGCGGTTGGGGCCCAGATGACCCGGCCCTTGGAAGCGGCGCCGTTGGGGCCGGGGCCAAACGCGGGGCCGTCGATTTGGTCGTTGAGGGCTTGAGCGTCGGCGACGCTCACGCCGAAAATGACCACCTCGACCACGTAATTCGCCCCGACAACGTCGTTGCGGCCATTGCCATCGAGATCGTAAGCGCCGGGCGCGTCGTTGACCGGCTCGGACGCCGAGAGACCGGAGGCGTTCAAGAGCCGGACCTGGCAACGGGTTCCGATCCCGGCGGCAAAGGGCCTGGAGATGAAGCCTTCGCGCAGGAGGAGGCGGTCGTAGGCCAGGGCGCCTCCCGCCGCGGCGGCCGGGCCGAGGGAGCCGAACCGGGCATAGCGGGCCTGCGCCGCTTCCGTGAGGGCTTGAATGGCGGCGACGGTTTCGGCCACGCGCGCCTCGTCCACGACTCCTTTGATCTGAACGGGTCTGGCGGCGAGCTGCCGCAACGTCCGGGGCAGGAACAGGCACACCAGGATGGCAATGATGGCCAGGACGCCGAGCAACTCGATGAGGGAATTTGCAATTTTTGACTTTTGATTTGCGATTTTGGTGTCCATAGGCGTCCAATAGGTGTCTATAAATTACCATAGCTGACCGCCGTGCGATTTGCGATTTTAGATTTGTGATGGTCAATCCATGCGAGCTCAGCCGACAATGCCCGTATACGACGAAGTGACCCGTCGAGAGAACGGGTTCAAGTGTCATCGCCGACCGCGTTGCGGGTCAGCTGTCATCGCCGACCGCGTTGCGGGTCAGCGGTGCGGGCGTTGCTGGCGGCGGTGCTCATTGGCATCCCCATCCTGACCAGCCCGCACACCGTGCCCGGCACTGGCATCGATCCGTCCTGGTCCGCGGTGCTCAGCTACGCCCATGAGAAGCACCTGCAATTCGGGCGCGACATCGTCTATACCTTCGGTCCCACCGGCTTTCTGACGACGCTTTGGTTTTTGCCTTACGCCCACGGCCTGCGGATGATGACGGATGTTCTGCTGTGTTTTGGCCTGGCGGCTGGCGTTTGTCTGCTGGCGTGGCGACTCGAGCTGGCGCCGGGGCTTCTGCTGATGGGCTCCTTCAGCTTTCTTTCGACGAGCTATCTCCCGGGGGCGGACCTGTTCATCCCGATGGGGCTTCTCTGCTGGGGGTTACTGTGCGTTCCCGGGCGAGGCGGTCTTTCAACCGCGGCGGCAGTGGTTTTGACGGGCCTGGCCGTTTTCGCGGCGATGGGCAAGGGGACGTCACTATTCGTGGCGGTTCCGACGGTTGCCTTGCTGGCGCTGGATCAGGCCCGTCGGGGGAGACGGCGCGTGGCTCGGGCTATGGCCGGTGTCTTCGCGGCGGGGACGACGTTCTGTTGGCTTCTGTTCGGCCAGGCGCTCGCCGGCATTCCCGCCTTTTTGCACGGACTTTGGCTGATGTCGAGGGACTACGGCGGGACGATGCAAGCTACGGACCCAAGGTGCGGACCAACGATTTTGATGCAGGCGGCCATTGCGAGTGCCCTGGCCGGTGGGCTCATTGGCTGCCGATGCCGACTCGGGCTCGGGCGCGCCAAGGCCGGTACCAGCACGCCGCGCTGGCTGGCTGCCGCCTGGCTTTTCGGGATGCTGTTCGTGTTGTGGAAGAGCGGGATGACCCGAGCCAGCCTGTACCATGTGAATCTCCTCTTGGCGTTTGTCGTTCTCCTGGCCCTGGCGTTGGAGGCCCTGCCGCTGCCCCCGGGCCGCGGCAGGCGATGGATCTGGGGATTTACGCTGCTCTGCTGCCTCGTGTCCTCCACGACCTTGGAGCAGGGCGCCGGGGCGGCACTGGGGGCGGCCCTGCGGCTGAGCCCCTTGACTCGCCCCCTGGCGTTTGTTGTGGATGCAGATCGACGTGGCGCCGTCGTTGGCGGGGCGGGCGAGAGAGTTCCTTTACAAGCCGCCGGAGGTGCATTTGGCGGTGTGGCGGGAGGGCGCGGGCACGAATGAGGTTTTCCGGGCGCCGCCGCCGATGATGAGCGCGGGGTTTGTGGTCAGCCCGCTGCTGTTGACGACGGAGGACGCGGCGAGGTTTTACAAGGGCGGGGAGATGGCCCGCCCGGCGGCGTGCGCGGTGGAGCTGGAGGCCGGGAACGCGACGTGGTGGAAGGCGAGGGTGGGGTACAGGGTTTACAAGGTGAACCGTGAGCGATTTTAGATTTTAGATTTGCGACTTGCGGTTGCGAAGCAGCGCAACGCGCGGGGAGCGGGGAGTATCTGGAATCCCGGAAGAAGCGAGTCGGGAGCGCGAAATACACGAAACACACGAAAAGGGGAGAAAGCATGCGCAAGCGGGGCAGGTCGTTCGCGGGCGGGAGCCTCGCGAGGCCCGCGACAATAAAATACGCGGCCGCGTATTTTATTGTCGCGCCAAGGAGGACGGATGGCAGGCAGGCAGGCACAGGTTGCATCCGGAATCCCAGAACAACCGAGTCGGGAGCGCGAAATACACGAAACACACGAAAAGGGGAGAAAGGATGCGCAAGCGGGGGAGGTCATTCGCGTGCGGGAGCCTGGTGAAGGCCGCGACAATAAAATACGCG
>JAJYHY010000009.1 GCA_021784555.1 bacterium | reverse complement strand
CTGCCACTGCACCTGGGACAGATTGTCCGTGCATTCAACGTAATACTGCCTCCCAACCTCAGTGGAGAAGCTGAACGTCAAGCCCTGCCCGGCCGAGCCAATGGCAAAGCCGCTCAACCTGAGCGCCGGCTCAAGCTCGATGGTCGCGCCGCCGGTCGTCCCAACGTTAATCCCGTCATAACTCCCAACCCCGCTCAACGGATAGACCCCGGCAACCCCGCTCAAGCTGTAGGACAGCGTCCGGGCCGCATTGTCGAAGAACGGCCCCCACTTCACCTTCCGGTTGGCCGCATCCCATGAACCGCCCTCCGCGATGCTGTATGGCGTCAACCCGGCAGGCAGGTCCTCTTCCACCGCATACACGCTCACGGACCTGTCCGGAGACGCTTGCAGCGAGACCGTAATACCCTCCACGGTTCGGACGATCGACGAGTCCCCGGCGTCACCGGCCCCGCTCCAACCCGCATTCAACGCCTTGGGTTCGGGTGAAACTCCGGTCCCGCCGGAGCAAGGCTGCAACACCCAGGACAGCGGCGGGTTCTGGCTCTGATCAAATCCATAGCACTCCCCGTTCTTCCACAGGTAGCCGACCCGCGTCACGTACCCTATCGGAATCGGATTGGGCGGAGTCGGCCAGGTGTCCCCCCGTTTCCACGCCGCCCCGTAGGCCGTCACCTCGCTGATCACGATCCGGAAGTCGGCGTTGGTATCAGCCGGGCAGACCTGGCCTCCAGCCACCACCATGGTGGTAGTATCCGCCGAGGAATGAGGCGCCTCCACCATCCCGGCTTGGTCCTCAGCCACGCTGGAAAAGGCATAGCTGTTGCCGTCGGCGCCGGGGAAGGTGGCCGAGGTGTTGGTGGTGTTCAGCAGCCAGGCGCCCCAAGGGCCGCCATTGGTGGACACATAAATGGTGTAGGAGGCGATGCCGGGGCCATTGTCGGTCCCCGACCACGAAACGAGGAAGTTGGTGGCCGTTTCCGTTGCGGGCAGCGGCGCCATCGCGCTGACCGGCGGCGTGGCATCCACGGTATTGGTGACGACGGGTGTGGCAATGGGAGCGTTCTGATCGAAAACGATGGTAGCCTGGTTGGTAATGACGGTGTCTGTCGCCAGACCCGGTTCGCAGGCCACAGTGAAGGTGACGTAGCCCTCGCCCACGCCGCCGGTCGTGTCAGGCGGCAGGAAGCCGGCTAGCGGGTCGGTGACTTGGAGGCCGGTGGCCGGATCGATGGACTGCATCTGCCAGGTCAGCAGACCGGTTGCCGGATCGAGGGCAGCCGTGACCTGGACGGGGTTCGGGTCAGTGGCGACGGCCACATTGGTGCCGAAGAGCTGCAGGTCCGCCGGGCAGGGAATGGTCACTTGGTTGAAGCTAATGGTGCTCAATTGGAGGGTGGACCAGTCCAGCCGCGGGTCCAGTTGGTCGGTCACCAGGACGTTTTGGGCGGGCAAGGTGGCCGTAGCCTGGTTTTCGAAAAAGATGGTGTAGGTGAGCGTCGCATCGGGGCCGACCCAGGAAGCGGCGCCCACTCCGACGGTTGACTTGTCATTCGGATCGCGCGACTGCCCCGGCCACACCGGCCAAGGCGGGGGTGGTTGGGGCGGGTTGGGCGGCGGCGGCGGGTGGGGCTTGCAGTTGCCGCAGTCGGCGTTGGCGAGCGACACCGCCAGTTGGCACTCAGTCCAGGCGGCGACATAGTCGCTTGACGCTCGCTCATAGGCAAATTCCGCCCGCTGGCAGGCGCTCAGGGAGTCTTCCCAGTCCTCGTAGGCCTGGACGGCGGCAGCGGCCTGCTGGACCAGCGCGAGGACGGCAGCCAGGGGTGAGCCGGGCATAAAGCCTGACTCCAGGTCGTGTTGGAGGGCGGCGGCCAGTTGGCCCAGGCCCTCGGCATCCATGCCCACTGTGGCGAGTTGGCCCGTGAAATCCGCCGCTGCCTGGCCAGGATGGCCTGACTCGGCGTCGGCGATGCCGGCTTTGCAGGCCACATAAATGTCGGCTATCGCCGCGCCCAGCGTGAAGCCGGCAAGCTTGAGCCTGCCCACACTGCCGGCATTCTCGATTGCAAAGGCGACCTCCCCCTCCTGGCTAAACTCCAAACCTGATTCTCCCAACACTCCTCCGGGGACGTAAAAGGCGGCGAGAACGGCGGTGATCGTTTGGGCCATCTGAATGGCGTTTTGGGCCACGTCGGACCCCGCCACTGCCTGACCCTGCCTGTAGGCCCAATAGGCATTCCAATACGCCACGTTCATCTGGTTTTGGAGGCGGACGAGATTCTTAATAAGGTTGCGAGTGCTGGCATCGGCGCAGGAGCAGGCAGGGTGGGGTATGGGAAGATAGTCCTCTTCCGGGGGCTCGACGCACGGAATAGCGGCCGTCGCGTTGGCGATGCCGACGGAAAGGTTATACCAGAAGCCCTCGTCGCCGAAATTATCCCCGGTGGTGTCATCGGTGGCGACTTGGCTCAGGCTCAAGTCGAGCGTCTGGGGCGCGCCTCCCGCGAAGGCCACGCTCGGGGTTGCCGGAGGGCCGTAGCCCAGCCTCAGGGCGCTCAGGCCGTAGGTACCGGGCGGCAACTGGCCGGTCGTCCAGGCGCCGGCATAGTCGGTCATCAGGCTGGTCAGGACCTCGCCCGTGTCATCGAGAAAGGCGAGCAAGACGCCCCCCAGGGGATGACCGGCGCTGTCGGTGAGGGTGCCCTCGAGCCGGCCGGCGCTCGGAGAAAGCGCCGCATCGAGGGTGAACGTGCGGGGGCCGATGACCACGCCGGTGAGCTTCTTGATTTGGTAGTTGGGGGCGGCGATGAACACGTCGTACTTGGCCTGGCCCAGGCCGGAGACGCTGTAGGCGCCGGAAGGGTCCGTTGCCGCGGCGGCCATGTCAATATGGAGGAGCGGGTCAACGAAACGGATGAGTGCATTGGTGACCGCGAGGCCGGTGGCGGCGTCGGTGATTGTGCCCGCGAGCGGCTGCTCAGGGGCCAGGACGAAGGCCTGTGTGACGCTCTCCGAGACGTTCACACTTTGGGCCAGGAGCGCAAGGCCGGCCTGGCTGAGGAGAGCCGTGTATTGGCCGGGGCTCAGGCCCGTGATGAGAAACTGCCCGGCCGGGGTGGTGTGGGCGACGAAGAGGGTCGGGGCAGTGCCGTCGCCGGGCGGCACCAAAACGACCGTGACGTTGGTCAACGCCGCGCCTTGGCTGTCGGTGACCGTGCCGGACAGCTCCAGCGAGCCCAGCGTCAGCGTCGGCCCGGTGATGAGCGGGGTGGCCCACACCGTCACGGCGGCTGGCGGCGAAATCCCCGTGTCATCGCCGGCTTGGAGAACGTAGTCGCCCGGCGCCAGCACACGGAAACGATAGGCGCCTTGGGCATCGGTAATCGCTGTCGCCAGCAAGCGCCCGTTCTGGGTGAGAGTGACCCGCCCGTAAGCCAGCGGCGTGCCTCCACCCCCCGCCGTCAAGACCTGGCCGCTGAGCAAAGTCCCGGCCAAAGTGAAGTTGACCGTTTGAGGCGAGAGCAAGGCATCGATAACGACCGGCCGCTGATCGATGCCGCCGCCGTTGCCGACGGCCACCAGGTAGGCTCCGGCCGTCAATCCCAGGACGGCATAATTGCCGTCGGCGTCGGTCTGCTCGCCGTCGGAGAAACCCGCGTTGGCGGGGCTGGCGCCGAAGACGCGCACCGGGATGCCGGCGATGGGCGCGCCGGCGCCGTCGGTGACCTGGCCGATGACGCTGCCCAGAACAATGGTCGGCGAGTCGTTTGTAACGCTGCCGCCCGTCTGGACGGCGACCAGATTGGTAGTGGCTTCGAAGCCGTAGCCGCTTTCGACCAGAGTGTAGTCGCCCGCAGCCACCTCGTTGAACACGGCCCACCCACTGGCGTCGGTAAACTGTTGGGCGACGAGGTTGCCGTCCCGGTAGAGGCTGGCGATGCCGTTGGTGACCGCCTGCGAGGCGCCGTAGTGCTGGATGGCGGAGATGGTGGCGCCCGGGTCCAGCGAAATGGGAGGCGGCATGTTCGTCTGGCCGGCCTGGAGATTGGCGCTCATCCTGAAGGTTGCCCAGCCCGGCGCCTGGATTGTCAGGTTATACTGCCCGGCCGCAAGTCCCGCCAGCGAGAAGTTGCCGGCGGCATCGGTGGGGAGGGCGGTGACGACTTCGCCGGAGGGAGTCCAAAGCGCCACGAGGGCGTTGGCCAGCGGCGCGCCGCCCGCCATGACGACCCCTGCCACGGAGGCGCCCGGCGCCAGGAAGAAGTTGCGCGTCACGGTCTGGTTGGCCTGCACCGCCAGCCCGTCCAGGTGCTGAGTCTCGTAAGGGGCGCCCCCAACGGTGAGGTCGTAAGTATCCGAAGGCAGACCGGTGATCAGGAAGGAACCATCCGAGGCCGTCGTTGCGGAGAACTCGCCGTTGGTTCCCTCGGAACTGGCGGTCACGAGCACGTTGGCCAGCAACTCCGAGCCGCTCTGGTCCTTGACCACCCCGGCGATGCTGCCGCCGGAGCTGACGATGACCGCCAGTCCGGTGGCCACCCCGGTGACCGGCACCGTTACCTGGAGCGGCTGCACAACCCAATAGCCCGGCACACTCAGGTCGTAAGTGCCGTTGGTCAGATCCAGGAACCGGAAGGTCCCATCGGCGGCGCTCTCGGCGGCGCTCTGCTGGCCGCCGCCGGCATTGGACAGATATAGGGAGGTGTGCGCCAGGGGATGGTTCGTGTCGTCCAGGTAAAGCGTTCCGGAGGCGGTGGCCTCGAGCTGGGCCTCGCAGTCGGCCAGGGCATAACTGAGCACATCCGGAAAGGAGTAGAACGTGCCGACGCTGTTGCCGGTCGCGTCCTCCCGCGCCATGACCCCGGCGTAGTAGTCCGCCAGGTTCACCAACCCGCCCCAACTCGGCCCGGCCTGGCCCTGGAAATAGTTCCACAACCGCTCCCAGTCGGCGTCGCTGAAGCCGGGCGGCCGGAGGCTGGCCCCGAGCCCCGTGTAATCAACCAGGTTGGTGGCATCGGCCGGTTCGTAAGCCACATTCAAAGGGATGGGAACGCTGGACGAACAAAGCGCCGCGAAATCAATCGTCCACTGGTCGCCCGGACGCAGAAGGCCGGCCGGGCCGGACAGGCTGGCGCCAACGAGCATCAGGTCGTTAGTCGCGAAGCTGTCCGTGGGCAGAAGTCTCAGGCCGGCCACGCCGCCCGAGGTAATGATGAGCAAGGGCGCCGCCATGTCCGCATTGCCCAGGTTGGCGTAAGTGACCGAGCCATCGAACGGTTCGCCCACGCGAAAGAGCGGGGGCAGTTGGAGGTGCAACGAGAGATTGGGCGGGGAAGCGGTGGCGACATTGATCTGGTTGGTCATGGTCAGCACGCCGCCATTGGGCTGAACGACCTGCAACATGTAACCGCCGGTGCTGGCCCCGGCCAGGTCAAACGTGGCGTAGGCCGTGGTCGAATCGGAGATCTGCACCGTCCGGGCGGTGAACGTCCCCCCCGGGCCGGCCAGCTCGAAGCGGTCCGCCGGATCGAGCAGAGTGCCCTGGATTTGGAGCGTCACCAACCCGGTGTTAGCGATGCTGCCTTGCACAACGGAGCTGAGGGTGAAGCTGGGGACACTGGCGGAAAGCGTGTAGGCCACCACCGGCGTCACCAGCGTGCGCGCGTAAACGGTGACATAGTAAACCCCACCGTTGGGCCGGCTCAGCAGCACCGAGGCGCTGGATGAATTGAACTGGCTGCTCTCGAAATCGTAGCGCGAGGGGCCGGGCACATAGCCCTGCCCCGCATAGATCTCCAGCGCGCTGCCCGGCGGGCTGCACTGGGCGGCCAACAGCACCGCCTGCCCGGCTGCCGGCGTTATCTTCCACAGCCCGCTGGGGCGGTCGCCATCGAGCAAACCGTTCACGCCGCCGCCGCCCTCGGCCAGCGCGGGCACCTCGAGGCTGCTGGGCGCTGCCGCCAGGATTGTGTTGTTGGTCCAATTGGCCCCTTCAAACACCTCGGCGCGGTCGTTGACCTTAACCTGCCACAGGTAATCACCCTCGACGGCGCCGGGCACCACCACGCTGCCTGAAAAGGTCGCGCTCTGGCCCGGCCCCAGCGAAAGCCCTGCCCCATCGAGCGGTTCGGCCACGGCCACAACGTCATTGGTGTCCGAGACCGAGACCAGCGAGAGGGCATCGTGCCAGGGACCCACGGCATCGACGGTGCCGATGTTGGCCACGGTCCATTGGACTTGCGCCGGGCCGCCGGCGGTGAGGGCGGTTGGGCCGTCCACGGTGATGGCAATGAGATCGATGTCCGAGTTGGCGCTCTCGACAAACTCCAGCGCGCCCATGTCCGGGTACAGCCCGCTGGCGTTGGGCGAACCGGTCTTGACGAGCGTGCGCGGGTCGTTGTAGCGCGCCGCCCCCATCAAGTCGCTGGCTGGCGCCGCCGCCCCGTCGCCGGCGTCAATGCATGGCGAACCGTAGTTGAGCCGGAAATCGTCCAGATCGGGATTCACCAGGTCCGGGTTGGCGGAGATGTTCCCATTGACGCCGGTCAGATCGGGGGTGTTGAGGTAGTTGGCGTAGCCGCGGGTGTCCGAGGACCAGACATCGCAATAGCCGGCCCAGCCGAGCGTGCCGCAGTCATACTCAAGGCCGACCTGGTAGTTGTCCGCGACAATCGTATTGGTCACGTCGAGCGTCCCGCAATGGACTATCAGGCCGACGCGGTTGTGGTAAAAGGTGCAGTTGACAACGCTGTCCAAGCCGGCGGCTTTGAGGCCGCGGTCGCAGTCGGTAATGATGCAACTCCGCACCGTCACATTGCCGCCTCCCTGAATGCCGTGGTAAAAGCCCTGGCTCAGGCGCGAGTTGGAAATGAGAGCGGCGCCACCTTGGACACTGACGAGCCCGCTGTTCAAGGCGTCTGCGCCGGCGCCGTAGCGTATCACCGCGTGATCGAAGGCCGCCTGGCCCTGAACATAGATCGAGTCCCAATCGCCGGCGGCCGGCGCCGTCTGGCTGCCATCGCCGTTGCTGTCCCCGGCGACCGAGTCATCCTTGAGCGAGGTGAAGGTGATCGGCTGGGCTGCCGTGCCCTGGGCATTCAAGCTGCCGCCCGAACTCACCGTCAGCGCGACACCTTCGCCGAACTTCACCACGGCGCCGGGCAGAATCGTCAGCGTCGCGCCGGAGGGCACTGTGACGCTGTTGGTAACGATGTAGAGCAAATCGCCCCAAACCTGGTTGCCGGCCAGTGTTCCGCCGGTGCTCACTGAATTATAACGGACAGACACCGTCGAGTTGACATTGAACTGGCCGCCTTGGACCAGTATGCCCGCCCAGTCGCCGGGCGTCGGCAGCGTTTGGTTGCCGTCCTCGTTGCTGTCGCCCCCGGCGCTATCGTCCGCCAGCGACGTGAAGATCACCGGCGCGGACTGGCTCCCGGCGGCGTTGATAGTTCCACCGCTCTGAATGGTCAGGCCCGTGCCGGGCATGAACTTGATGATGGCCCCGGGTTGGATAGTGAGCGTCAGGCCGTCGGGCACCACAATGCTCCCCAAAACGACGTGAACCCCGGCGGACCAGGTCTGATTGCTTGTCAGCACGCCTCCAGACTCCGCCGTTACCGAGTTGTTGACCCAGACAAAGAAGTTCTGAGCCCGTGTGCTGACCACCACTTGCGAGGAGGCATTGTAGAAAATCGCCTTCAGCGCATACACGCCATCGGGCACGGTGGTGGTATCCCACGCCAACTGCCCTGAGAGGAGGTTGCTACTGGTGCCTACCAGGTAACTCGAGCCGTTGCGGAAGGCCACGATCTGCACCGAGGTCGAGCGCGGGTCAAACCCGAACGCGCTCCAGCCGACCTGCTCGGCGCCGTGAAAGAACGAGCTGGCTATCACGAAATTCACGGTGGGAGAAGGAACGCCTTTGCTGATTACCTGGTTGCCGAAGTCGGCCACATAGAGGTTGCCGGCGCTGTCCACCGCCAGGCTGGATGGCGAATTGAACCGGGACGCCGCGCTGGCGCCATCGGCGTAGCCGTTGGCACCCGCCATTCCGCCGATGGTCGAGACCACCCAATTGGTTGTCAAAAGCACCGAGTTGGTCGCCAGCCGCGCTATCTCAGGCGTTAGCCGGCGAATCGTGCTGCTGTCGGCGACATAAAGACTGCCGGCGCTGTCCGCCGCAATGGCGCCCGCCGATTGGAACCGGGCGTCCCCGTTGGTGCCATCGACGATCCCGGCGGCTCCGAGCTGGCCCGCAATCGTGCTCACCACCCAGTTGGTCCCTTGCGCTCTGGCCTGATAGACGGTGGTGCCGCCATCGGTCAGGTACAGGTTGCCCCCGCCGTCCACCGCGATATCCCAAGGGATCGGATTTCCATTATTGTTCGCCTGCCAGGACGCGAGTGTCGTGGTCACCCAATTGGTTCCCACGCGACTGATACGTCGAATAGCATTGGTATATTCGGCCGAATACCAGGGACCCCACACCTGGTTATCGGCCACGTAGAGGTTGCCGGAGCGGCCGATGGCAATCCCCGTCAGGGTGCCAAAGGCCGCGCTTTCATTGGTGCCATCGGTGGGGTTACCCCTGCCGACACTGCCCCCCGCGATCGTCATGACCACCCAGTTCGTTCCCGAAGGCATCAATTCGCGGATTGCGGCGTTGCCTTGGTCCGCCTCGAAAATATCGCCCGCCTTATCCACCACCGCACCGACGGGATTGCCGAAGAGCACGCCGCTGTTGGTCCCGCCCAATCCCGAGATGAGTCCAGGCATGTTGATGCCGTCCACGAAGCCGGCCATGAGGGTTTGGCCCGCGAGGGTCGTCACCATCCAATTGGTTCCGGCGGCGCTGAGCACCGGGGTCAGCTTGCGAATCGTGCCGTCGCTCTCGTCCGCCGCGATGAGGTTGCCGTGGTTGTCCACGGCCAGGCCGGCCAAATACCCGAACATGGGGGCGGCCGTGGCTGGGCCGTTGAGCGTGCCAGGAGTGAGATAGGGGGTGGGCAAGGCGGACTGGTTGTCGGTCGCGAATCCGGCGATCGTCCGGACCAATCGCTCGGTTCCCAGGGGCGAGATCTCCTGGATGATGTTGTTACCCGCGTTGGCGACAAAGACCGTCCCGTCATCGCCAACCGCCAGGCCGAGCGGCGGTGGAGGGTTCATTTCGAATCCGGTCAGTACGTGGTAATCCTGGACCCCATTCTCCGGGCCCGTATCGACCCAAGACCCGGCAATCGTGCTGGACACCCAACCTCCTCCCACCGGGCTGACCTCGACCACACTCGATTGGTCCAGGGTGCCCGCAGTGCTCACGTTGCCTACATAAATGTTCCCCGCGCTGTCAACGGCCAGGCTGTCACGACCGACATAATTGGTGTCCACCGCTGCCGCGGCAATGGCATCGGAGACCCATCGCCCGTTTTGCAATGAGACCTTGAGCAGCGTGGCATCCGCTGATTCCAAGAGGAAGACGTTGCCGGACTGGTCCACGGCCAATCCGTTGGCAAAGCTGTTGGTGAGGATGGTCGTGACCACCCAATTGGTGACCCCGGCCATGACCTGGGGCGTGATGAGGCGAAGCCCGATTTCGTCCTGCACGAACACGTCGCCGATTTGGTTGACGCCGATGCCGTGCGGGTAGCGGAAGAGCGCGCCTTGGTTCGTGCCATCCCAGTGTCCGGTGTATTTCAAAGCCGGCACACCGGGTTTTCCGGCGACCGGGCAAACCAGCCAGTTTGTCCCCGACGGCCTAAGCATGTTGATGGTGTGGTTGCCGGCGTCCGCCACGAAGACGTTGCCGGCAGCGTCCACCGCGGTGCCAACGGGCTTCACAAAGGGCGGCGCGCCGCCTGGGATACCCGGCCCTCCAGCGCCCAGGTTCAGCGGCCCGCCGGCTATCGTTCGGACAACCCAGTCGGTGCCCTCGAATCCCGGCTGCGGCGTGAGCAGGCGGATGGCGGCGTTTCCGCTGTCGGCCACATACAAGTTGCCGGCGCCGTCCATGGCAATGCCTGTCGGGCTGGAGAAGGTAGTCGCCTGGTTGGTGCCGTCGGCGCACGAGGTGGCCAGAAATGAACTGGAGCCCGCCAGCGTGGCCACCACCCAATTCGTGCCCATAGGGGTGATGCGGCGGATCGTCGAGACGGGCTGAGAGACCCCGTACCCAGAATCTGCCACGTAGAGGCTGCCTCCGGCATCGGCCGCGATGGCATTGAGCTGCGCGAACCGTGCCGCCTGGTTCGTTCCATCGGAGGTGCCTGTGCCCGTAGGCGACCCCGCGATTGGCCCGGCCGACCAGCTTGTCCCGCTCTTTGTTAACTCCAATATCGCGGAACCTTTGGCCAGGAAAAGCCTGCCCGATTCATCCGCCGCCAAGCCGTAGTCCCAGTCAAGGGTAGGGTTGAAGCTGGTCACCGTGCCCGCCACCCAGTTGGTGGCGCCGGGCGCCAGCGCACAAATCGTGGTGAGGTAGTCGCCGGTGGGCGCAGGAGTGCCGCCCAGCACATAAACGTTGCCGCCGCCATCCACCGCGATGCTGGAAGGACCCTCCCCCTGTGAAGAGCCTCCAGTGAAGTCTGAGGGGAGGGCCGGCAGCGTGCTCACCACCCAGTTGGCGCCCGCCGGGGTGAGAAAGCGGACCTTGCCGGTGCCCTCCAAGACATAAAGATCGTCGGCATCGTCCGCCGCCAAGCCACGCAGAGCGTCTAATTCCGCCCCGCTGCCCACGCCGTCCACGTCGCCCCCGACACCGTCCTCACCGGCGATCGTGCTGACCACCCAGTTGGTCCCCGCCCCCGCCAGCTTGCGGATGACGTCATTGCCAAAATCGGCCACATAGACGTTTCCCTGGGGGTCCGTGGCCACGGCCACCAGGGCACCGAAGCGCGCCGTGATGCCCGGACCATCGTTGGTCCCTCTAACATCCGGCGCGCCCGCGATGGTCGTCACCAGCCATTCGCTCCCCAACGTCGTCATTCGCTGCGTCATCTCGCGGACGGTGCTGCCGTCGGCCACGAAAATATCGCCGACGCCGTCCACGGCGATGCCCTGCGGCTGGTCGAAGCGCGCCACGCCACCCACGCCATCGCTGATGCCAAAAACGTCCTGCCCCGCGATCGTCGTCCAGTGGTAGTTTTGTGCCCGGGCGGCGCTCGCGGTCAGGAGAAGGGTGGTGACGAGAACAGCGAGTTTAGACTTCAGATCACAACCAATCCAACATGAGCGGGCGATTTGCGATTCAGGATGGCCTTCCCGTTCGCCGGAGCGGGTCCGAACGCGTCTGAACCACGGTTTCATCGTTTTCATGGGCGTGAATCTTCCGGGTGGTTTGGAACTCCGAACTCTTTGCCTGTAATGCGCCGGGAGAAGGGATACCTGTCGCGCTCGGTTTCCGCCATCGCTGGCCGGACTGGCCAAAGCCAACAGGTTGTGCTTGTCATGAACATGTCGGATGCTTATACTCTGGTGTGTGATTGCTTGGCAATACGTAAACCCACGTACGGGCGCGGGGTCAGTCCTCACTTTTTCCGCGGTCAAGGAGGGGAAGTGGCGGAAAAAGGTGCAGGACTAACCCCGCCCCGACGGCCGCATGATTTCGTCATGAGCCCATTGAGCGGAAACGCCGCGGAACGGCTGCTGGCGATGCTGCCGGAGCTTTACCGCCCGGTGCGCGCCGAGGATTTTCCGGGGCACTTGCTGCGCGCGGTCGAGCGGTTGTTCCCGGTCGAAGCGATCGGTTACACCGAAGTCGATCTGCGGCGCCCATGGGCACTGGCGGTGACCATCCCGGCCGAAATTCAGAAGGACCGATGGATGCGCCACTTTCGGGCACACGCCGGCGAGCATCCCCTCATCCGGCATCATCAGCAGACGCGTGATGCGCGCGTCCTCAAGATCACCGACCTGATAACGCAGCGGCAGTTTCGCCGCACGGGCATTTACTGTGAATTCTTCCGCCCCTTGGGACTGCCTTACCAGATGGCGTTCTCGATGCGGTCTTCATTTTGCCAGGTGACGGGCCTCGCATTGAACCGAAGCGGGAAGGACTTCACCGAGGAAGAGCGGCAGCTTTTGACGGCGCTGCGCCCGCACGTGCTCCGAGCCCAGCGCAACGCGGAACTTTTCACACGGTTCCGGCAGAGGGCCGAGAGTTGCCGCGCCGCCTTGGAGCAGTCCGACGCCGCCCTCATCGTGTTGCACCGGGGTCAGCCCGTTTGGATTTCGGGACGCGCGCGACGGTTGCTCGCCAGGTATTTCCCAGGCTCGGAGGCCGGCCGGCCGCTGCCCGACAAATTGGCGCGCTGGGCGACCAAATACTGCCAAAGAGGTTTGACGCCGCTAGCCAGTGACTTGGAACCGCTGGTGATCCAGCGCGACGAGGGTGAGTTGCGCGTCCAGCCGCTGCCGGGGCGATCTCCCGGTGAAATGATGCTCCGTTTGGACGAAGAACGATTTGGCCCTGCACCGGCTCAAATGATTTCCTTCGGATTGACCCCAAAGGAGGCGGAAGTGTGCGTCTGGCTGACCCGGGGCAAGTCCAACGCCCAGATTGCGGCCATTACGGGGACAGCCCCGCGCACCGTCGAAAAGCACCTGGAGCGCATTTACGCGAAACTGGGTGTCGAGACGCGGCTGGCTGCCACGTTGAGCCTATTGAATCCGCGGCCCCACCCGTCAACGCATCTACACTGATCAGCGGAGCGGCATGGGATTGCTCTCCGGCGGAAGGTTGAGCGGTTGCTGCCCCCCCCTGGGGCAGCGAAAACCTCCGAGCACAGAAAGAATGGGGAAATCTTGATTAGGGCTATCTGGGTCACTCATGTATCACGCCCGGTTGCGGGCAGTATCTTGCCGAACCGCCCTGTATTGTGATCACAAGAGTCGGGTGGACGAGCCTATTCTTGATATCTGGAAGCGCCCTGGCGGTGCTGTACGCGTTATGTTCGGAGTGGCTCTGGTGCTCTTTGGCTCCTTTGACATTCTTGGCGTTGACGTTGATTACGTTCGCCATTCTTGCTGCTCGTTCATCTGGCCTGGGCCTCAGGGCGAGGACCGCACCCGATAAAATCGTGGTCCAGACGCAGGCGGCACGCCTCCGCTCTTGCTTCCGTCGTCAGTCCACCGGATACGCCCGTCCGTGCCCGTCAGCGGCCCGGCCACCACCTGCCACCGCCCCTGGGAGAGATTGTCCGTGTATTCGATGTAATACTGCCTCCCAACCTCAGTGGAGAAGGTGAATGTCAAGCCCTGCCCCGACAGCCCAATCCCCACATCGCCCAGCCTGAGGGTGGACTCCAGGTCGATAGTCGCCCCGCCGCTTGTCTCGAGGTTGACCCCGTCATAGCTCGCCACCCCGCTCAGCGGATAGACACCCGCCACCCCGCTCACACTGTAGGACAGCGTCCGGGCCGCATTGTCGAAGAATGGCCCCCACTTCACCTTCCGGTTCGCCGCATCCCACGTGCCGCCTTCCGTGATGTCGTACGGCGTCAGTCCACCAGGCAAATCCTCTTCCACCGCATACACGCTCACGGACGCGTCCGGGGTGGCTTGAAGGGAGACCGTAGCGCCCTCGACGCTCCGCACCACCGATGAGACGCCAACTCGGTTGACCTCCGCCGCGCCCGCACCGGAACCGAGGCCCGCCGCCTGCGCTCCAGCCCCACCGACCACCTGAGGGCAGGGCTGCAACACCCAGCACAGGGGCGGGTCCTGGCTCTGGTCAAATCCATAGCACTCGCCATTTTTCCACAGGTAGCCCACTCGCGTCACATAAGAGATCGGAATCGGATTGGGCGGGTTCACCCAAGTGTCCCCCCGCTTCCAGGCCGCCCCGTAGGCTGTCACTTCGCTGATTACAATCCGGGAGTTGGCGTCGGTGTCCGCCGGGCACATTTGGGGGGCCTGTACCAAATTGGCTACCAGCGTCCGGTCATCGCTCACGGTGAAGGTGTAGCTGGCGTTGGTGCTGACTTCCGTCCCGTTCTCGGTCCAGTCCACAAACTGGAAACCCGGATTCGCCACTGCCGCCACCGTGTGCTCGCTGCCCACGGTAACGGTTCCCCCGCCGCTGAGAGTCCCCCCGCCCGCGGGCGAGGCGCTCACATTGATGATCCCCTCAACCCCCTCAGCCCACAGGACCACGGAAAACGCCGCCACGTTGTTGTTGGTATTCACATCGGGCACAATACGGGTATCATCGGCGAACAATTGATAAGTCGCCTCCCCAGTCGGCTGCGTGCCCACGGGCAAATCCAGCGCCACCTGGGCCAACTGTCCGGGGTCCAAGGCCGGCACCTGTGCGGTCGTCAGCGGCGCGCCAATCTGGCCATAGCTTCGGATCGCAAGAACCGAGTTGGTCGCCGCCGGAGCGCCCAGATTCTGCACCTGGGCGATCACCCGCACTGATCCGTTCGTCAAGGCGTTGTAGGACACCAGCGACACCGCCAAATCCGTCCCGCCAACGCTGACCGATTGCGTGTTGTTACCCGGGTTGAATTCGGCGGCGGCATTGGTCTGGTCCACGACCGCGTATAGGACATGGTTCCCGCTCGAATCCGGCACAACCCAAGAGGCGCTCGCCACCCCATCGGTGGCGGCGCCGGGCAACCAACCGGCCAGCGTCACGTTGGAGATGAGAATGCCGCCGGAATCGGGATTTCCATCGTAGAAACTGACCACCACGTTGCTCATTCCCAGGTCGCCCAGATTTTGCACGTTTGCGGTCAGCGTCACCGCGTCGCCTTGCAAATAATTGTTGCCTTTTGCCGTAAAGCCACCCGGGAGCAGGGCCAAATCCTTGATCAAGGCGCGCTTGGTGACCGCGATGTCCACTTCCCCTGGCTGCGGCACGTTAGTAATGGTGACAACCGTTCCACCGTTCAGAGTCGCCGTGATGTTGGTGTCAAACACGTCCACCACGTCGTAAGCGACTGTAAGATTGCCCGCGCTATCCCATACCGGTGCAAACGACCGCTCCAGCGGCGGATCATCACGCAACAGTTCGTCCTGGCTCCATGTTGCCGACACCGGATCATAAACGGCGTAGTGCGCGTGGCAACCGTTGGTGGTCATGCCCTGCCACAGGAGGAAGAGATTGTCGGCCGGGCCAAGCGTCATCGCAAAATCGGAAAACCCTGCCGTCTGCGAGTCCGCCCGCACCAAGGTCTGGCTGGCGGAAAAGTTCGTGCTCATCACCAGGTTGGTGCCCTGCTGCCAAACCCAGTACACGTCGCCCGATGGCGAAACCGCCACGCGGGCATTCCGGTTCCCCAACGTGTTGGCCTCGAACGCCGTCGTTGCCCCCCAAACACCGTTGGTCCACACGGAATAGAATACCTGGTCGTCCGGGGGATTGGTCAGTGTCCCCACCGTGTCCTGCGACCACGCATAGACCGCCAGGTTGCCGGCGCCTGACAATGATTGCGATAACTGATACGTCACGCCGCCAATCAACGTCTGTGGCGTTGACCAGGCCTGGCTCGCTGGATTCCACTGCGACCAGAACACTTGGCTGCCCGCGCCGTTCGTGCCCATCAACAAATTGGACGCATTGGCAACCCAGGTAAGCAGCAGGCTGCCGTCGGACATGGGACCGCACAGCAGCGGCGCGTGATCGAGATAATTGTTTGCCGTCAAAGCCGCAGGCCTGGACCATGTGCCGCTGGCGCGGTCCCACCAAGACCAATAGACCTCCATGTCCGCCGCCAGTGCAGTCAGGTTGGTCTGGTCGAAATTCGGGTCGTTGACCTCGTCCCAGACCGCGAGGGCGTTCCCGTTGGCATCATACTTAACCTGCGGGTCAAACTGCGCCGCGGCGTTCGCCTGGATGGGCAATGGCGTGCTCCAGTTCGTGCCGTCAAACCGCGTCCACCTGATCTCGGTGAAACTGAGATTGTTCGTGTTGCCGTTATCGGCGACATAAAGCAGCATCAATTCCTGGCCGAAAGCGTCCATCGCCGGTTCGTTGTTGGGAAACGCGTTGGTGACCAGTGTCAAATCCGCCTGTGCGAGCGACCCGCCGCCTGAGCCGAGATCGAGCGGTCGAGGGCCACTCCGCGAACGCCCCGCGCCCCGTCCCATGGCACGGAAGGCTTCCAAGCCGGACATGCGACTCGTGTCGCGGGTTTCCAAACGCGCGAGCCTGCGCGATGCCACCGAACCCGCCGACTGGGAAGTCGGCGACACAGCAGGTTCGGAAACCTGCGCTACGGGGCGCGCGTCGTAAGCCGCAAATCCTTCGCTCCCGCTCCAGAGGTTGGGGCGTGCGACAATGCCCGGCCGGCCGAAGTGCGGAGTGGGAACCTGTATCCACTGGCCGGTTACCAGTGATTGCAGGGCCGCGTTTTGGCTGCTGGATGGCCAGCTCAAATCCAAGAATACATACTCGCCGGACCACTTATACACCCACGTATCGACATCCAGACCAGCATAAGCCGTAAACTGCGCCTGCTGGAGAAACCCGCCCGGTGGCTGGCTTGGCACCTGGAAGGTCAAGCTGGGTGTTCCGCCGACGTACGCTTTGAGCGTTCCGAGGCCCCACAACTCCGGTTCGTAATTGGCGGTGATGGCGATGCTGCCGTTGAAGGTGGCGTTTTGAAACTGAAATTGTGGAAAGCTGAGGTTCAAGTCTCCGCCGATTTGCGGCGCGGCATCCACCTCAATCGACACCGCGCTGACCGCATTTCCAACCACCGGAACGCCGGACACAATGTCCGATATTCCGGGACCGAGCAAGTCCAGGAGACCGAACTCGCCAACCTGAAACGTGCCGCCCAGCGATAATGCCACCGCGATTTGGGTGTCCGTAAATCCCGCGCTGGGAGACAAATGGCCGCTCGCGTCCAGGCTTAGCGTCCCCGACACTTCGTCTTGCCCAAGATTAAGTGTTAGGTTGTCACCGCTTCCGCCGTCGCCCATACCCACTTCCCAGTCGCCGTCCGAGAGGTTGTATTGGAGGTGCGGGTTGACTTGGAAACTCAATCCAAATTTGCCAATCACGGGCAGGCTCAGCGTGGGTGTGCTCCACGCTGGGTCGGGCCACGTGGCGCTGGCGGATAAAACGGTCGGCGGAGAACCCGACAAAAACGAGCTGGGCGGGAAAATCAGCGGCAGCGGCTGGGGATAGGGGACATCATAGACGAAAACGGAAGCTGCCTTGGAAGCCGTTCCTCCGCCGTTCTCGGCCACGACTGAAACAGTGTTGCCGCCAACCGCAAGCGATGGACTGAACGGCGTTGAGTCCAAAGTCACCGTGTAGCTCGGTCCGGCGCCGGTCAAGGATTTCACGACCTGGCCGTTGGCATAGAAGTCCACCGTGCCCGGCGTGCCGCCGTTCCAATTGACGGTCGCGGTGAAATCGTGGGTTATCGGCCAGCCTGAGATATATACCGGCTCCGCATTCGGGTTCAGCGAAGTCACCACTGGCCGGTTGCCGGAGGGAGTTGTGTGCAAAAGTATATCAGGCAGGGCCGCGACGCTGGCCCCCGGCGGCGGCGCAACCGTCAAAGAAGCGGGCAGGTAGCCGGACAAATTCGCCGTCAGGCTGGTTCCGCTGGCCAAGGAAACGTCCGCCAGGGAGAAGGTGCCGTCCGAGAGCGTGGTGGTGTTCTGCGCAGCCAGGCTGATGCTCACGCCGGCAAGCGGTTGGTGCGACGCGGCATCCAGCGCCCGCCCGCTCACGGCCAAACCTCCGCTCAAACCTCGCAGATCTACCGGAAACACGCCGGAAGCAGCGGAGGATCCGCCCGCTGATAATCGGACTACGACATTCGGGAAATACCCCGAGCCAAGATCGGCGCCTGCGTCCCAGACAATGTGCAGGCCGGCTCCGGGCGCCGTCGGGCTGGTCACCCCATCCCCGCTGAAGTGCGTTGCGGGAATGCCAAACGTCGTGCCGCCATCGCTGGAGACGGCGGCGGAAACCGAGAGGCTGGACCCGTTGCCACCGAGGTTGTACAACACATCAACAAGTCTTGTGCCAGGGCGCTGGTTCGCTCGCACGTTCGACATCGCCGCGAGGGCGCCACTACGTGGCTGAACCGTAACCGTTACACTACCCCAGTTGTTGGCCCATTCGTAGGCGTCGTGCATGCCGAAGCAGATTTGAGCAGCGCCCGTCGGGACCGGAACATCGATCGGGCCGGTTCCCAGCCCCATGACGCTACCCAGCGGATTGCCGCCGGCATCCAGGAAGATTGCGACCAATTGATTCAGCCTATAAGTTGCCAACCCGATCCCAAAATAATTATAGGGCGTTAGGGACGCAGTGTCCGATCCGTCAATCCCATCCGCTTCCGATGTATATGTCGGTCCATGCCCCCACGTACCAGATGCGCTAATCCGGAGCGACGTCGCAAATTCACTGATCGGGACACGCGGTGGAATGGTGCCATCCGTCTGAGCGTCAATAATGAAGTAGTATACGGCAGCGCCCGTGTTAAGGGTTGCGGCGGCAGTAGCAAGCGAAGCCGCAGTCTGTGCGGCAAAATAGATGCACGCTTGGCCTGAAACGACAACCGTCTGTGCGGGGACCAGCGAGGTGCCGGCGAGGTACAGCGCGTCAGCTTCGGCTGCCGAAAGGGCACGGTTGTAGATGCGGACATCAGCAAGCAGGCCCTCAAACCTGCCTTCAAATGGTTGCCCGCTCTCCCCGAGCATGAGCGGGGTACTATCGTAACTGGGCGGGAACCCCGCGGGTAGGTCGGCCTCCAAAGCCCCATTCACGTACAGCTTCACCGCGTTCTGATCGTAGGTCCCAACAACCTGATAAAGGCATCCAGTCCGCACGATTGAGGCGGACGAGGCGGCCACCTGAACCCCGCTCTCAGAGGAAACCACGAACTGAAGCCTGTCGAGGCCGTCTGGATCCTCAAACTTACAGAGGGCATAGCCTTCGAAATCGGCTGACCGAACGTTCTTCTTGAAAACGAGGTACTGCAGGCCCGGCCGGGACGCCCTGGCCGTTGTCAGGGAATCGAATCTCACCCAGGCCGCGACGCTTACCTCCGCCGGTCGCAGGCTCGCGGAGTCCGGCACCTCCACGCGATCATCGCTGCCATCGAATAGCAGTCCCCCCGGCAGCTGCGCAGAGCCCGGCCCTACGAACGAAGCGCCATAGACCGTGCCGTCGTTGGCGTTCCCACTCTCGTCGTGGGCGTTCCCGTTGAACGTGTAGTAGGCCACCAGACCGTCGCTGAGCGATGTTTGCGCTGCGACCCGGACGACGAACCCCACGCCAATCGCTGCCGCAAAGACCGACATCTTGAGCATAGGCCCTGCTAGGCGTGCCCCGCGACGCGACAACCCGAGTTCTGATCCGCCCACGTCAACCTCAATCCCATTTGTCGCGTCGAGCGCTGGGCAGGCGGAGCTGCGGGGGTGGGCAGCGTCAACAAGAGGCCACAGATTAATGCGCCCTTTCATAAAGGACGCGGATGGTCGGCCATGCCGACGTTCGTGTTGGTCGTCGGGTCGAACGCGCCGTCGTCCCCGTCGCTTCCAGCGACGATTTGCCCCCACTCGGCAATCGGGACGGAGGCCAGAGCAATGAAGGCAAGGCAAGCCAAAGTCAAGCGCTTGCTTTTACAGCGGGCGATTGGGGTTGCTGTGGTTTCTGTGAGTTTCATAGAGCATTTTCTCCTTTCAATTCGTGAGAGACCGTGGCCGTTCAAACAGGTGACCAGCCCGATGGATTGACCCGACCCGCGTGGCTCGCGGCGATTGGCAGAGGCGGCACGCCGCAGCGCGGCTTCCCACGTTCACCGCCGCCAGGGCCTGAAGGCTTTGTTGGCCCACGCTGGCGCCATTCCTGTGTCCCGGAGAGACAAGGGGTTATCGGCAGAACCCGTGCCGCCCTTGTCCCGGAGGGACAGGCGATAATAGCCCAACGTTTCAACGTTGGGGAGGATTGGCGAAGGGCCATAAGTCCCGATAGGGACGGCTGAAGCCGCGGCGGGCAACGAGGTTGGCCAGGGCGTCGGCCGTCCCTATCGGGACTTAGTCCGTTCCGTGCGCGGACCCAACGTCGAGACGTTGGGCTATTCTCGGGAGTGCCTCCGGCACAGAGGCAGGCGCCGTCCTCACGCTGACGCGCCCCGAGGGCTGCGAACCTGGCGGAGCTTTTGGAGTGCGGCGGGAAGCGGAGCGCCACGCCGCTTTGGCCCCCGGTGTGGCGGTGGCCTCCGGAGGGAGCGCGGGGGACAGAATTGCAGATGGGAAAGCGGTGTCGCGGCTTCGCCTTGCCACCGCACTCCAAGACCTGGCGGAGGCTCCAAGGGCCCTTCCGAATCGGGCGCCAGCCTTTGGGGTGCGGCGGGAATCCATTGAGAAAGTCGGGGCGGCGTAGCGCAGACTTCCAAGTCTGCCGTGTCGCGGGTTTCCAAACCCGCCGACCACGGGTACTTCCATAGCCGACCGATCCGGAGATCGCGGCTTCCGTGTATTCCGTGTATTCCGCGGTTGTGATGGCCGGGGCGCGGCAGCCTGGGCCTCGAAACATAGAGCCTCCCCGCGAAGGAAGCCCTGGCAACCGCCCGGGCTTCGGTTTGGCAACGGCCCTGTGCGTCATCTTGTCCATTTGAGAGCACCCTTTCGCCGATCGAAGGCGCGGTCGTGCCCGCGCAACACCACCCGCCGCAAGCAACTCCAGAATCAGGCGCCCGCAACGAACTGACATCCTGGCGCTTATTTTGGCCTCGGCGGGGAGCACCGACGTCCCAATTCCTGGGCCTCTAGTCGGACCGGCACTAACGCAGCGGCATGCACCCGCGCGGTTTGCCGCGACAGTTGACAAAACCGACAACTCGCGGCGCAGGCCAGTGGCCGCGTTCGGTTTTGCGATCGTGACTTTTACTGTGCTTCATTGAAATTAAGCGAGAGCGGAAGCGGACGTCGAGAAAAATCCGCAAAAAAGCCTTGGGACATTTGTCCCGCTCAGGGCAAAGAGCGGCTGGCGGGACGAGCATCGTTCGCGGCATGGGAACCGCGGAATACACGGAATACGCGGAAAAGGGAGGGCTGCCAGTGTAACGCGCTCCCGATTGGGGAGTTGTTGGTAGAGCCGCCAGAATTCTTCCGAGGCCCGGGATCTCATTGGGGAAAGGGGTGCGTCCTGCCGGCCTTGAGATCGGCAAGAGCCTCTTCGGCAAGGGCATCGAGCTTGCCGGCGAGGATATCGTCTCCGATCTGTTTATCCCATTCGTCCTCGCGGCGCTGGGCGACCCACAGGGAAAGCTCCCAAAAGTCGGCGTGGGGCAGCTTTTCGATGGCTTGTTTGATTTCGGCAACCGTGCTCATGTCGGAAGAGTACCGTTGTTCGGCAGCCCTTTCAACTCTCAACTCTCAACCTGCAAGACAACCATAGACGTTCCGTTCACGGAGGAAACCGAAGAGGCCTCAAGTGCGAGGGCCTCGGGACTGAAACAG
This sequence comes from bacterium, assembly GCA_021784555.1. Lineage (GTDB taxonomy): Bacteria > Verrucomicrobiota > Verrucomicrobiia > Limisphaerales > UBA8199 > JAJYHY01. Next base: position 29,381 of record JAJYHY010000009.1, on the reverse strand, counting down.
GGTGCCTTTCTCGTGATGCCGCGGAATGAGGGGTTGCCTGGAAACCCGGAAGAATTGGCGTTGCGAAAGCTCGATTGCGCGCTGTTGAACTGGGCAATTCCCATTCTCGAGGCCCAAGCCGGGCAGAAATTCCACACGGTCCGCGGCGTTTTTCAGGAGGGGGAGCCCGCATACGAGGGATCTTCCATCACGCGCAAGTCCCACATCCAGATAGTCGTGCGCGAGACATGTTCCATTTTGGGCTACTTTAGACCCGAGAGCTTGACTGATGATTAGCAAAGAACAAAATGCCGGCGTGAAGCGGACAAGCCACGCGAATAATGGAGCTCGGCGGACCAGGACGGGCGCGCGTCTTGAAACGGCGCTAGAGCGGGCCGTTGCCTCTGTTCGGCGGATGAGCCGCACCCAGCGTCGACAGTCCCTCATTGATGCCGGAATCCTGACCTCGGAGGGCAAACTCGCGCCCCCCTATCGCTGATTTGGCGGATTTCGTCCGTGCTCGCCGGTGCTGGAATCTGTCTGGCCGGCCAGGAGTGCCCGCGACGGTCCAAACTGTTCGAGTCCGCCTATGAGTGGACCAGGCGCTCGCGCCAGCCCTCCAGCAACGCCTGGTCAGCAGGTCGAACACTTTCGTATTAGCTTGGCTGGCGGCCTCACGGCGAGGATCGCACCCGATAGAATCGCGCTCCAGACCCAGGCGACGGGCTTTCCGTACTGTGCCCGTCGTCAGTCCACCGCATCGGCTGGCCCGTGCCCCCCAGCGGCCCGGCCACGACCTGCCACCGCCCCTGCGACAGATTGTCCGTGCATTCAATGTAATACCGCCTCCCAACGTCGGTGGAGAAGGTGAACGTCAAGCCCTGCCCAGAGAGCCCAATCCCGAGGCCGCCCAGCCTCAGCGTGGACTCCAGGTCGATGGTCGCTGACCCAATGGTGGCCACGTTTATCCCGTCATAACTCCCGACCCCGCTCAGTGGATAAACCTCGGCCACCCCGCTCAGGCTGTAAGAGAGCGTCCGGGCCGCATTGTCGAAAAACGGCCCCCACTTCACCTTCCGGTTCGCCGCATCCCACGAGCCGCCCTCTGTTATGCTGTATGGCGTCAACCTGGCAGGCAAATCCTCCTCCACCGCATAGACGCTCACGGACTGACTCGGAGCCGCTTCAAGGGAGACCGTAGCGCCATCAACACTCCGCACCACCGATGGGATCCCAGCCTCGTTAACCGTCGCCGCGCCCGGACCGGAACCCTGGCCTGTCGCCTGCGCCCCAGCCCCACCAGCCATGCTCGGGCAGGGCTGCAACACCCAGCACAGGGGCGGGTCCTGGCTCTGGTCAAATCCATAGCATTCCCCGTTCTTCCACAAACAGCCCACCCGCGTGACATACGAGATCGGAATCGGATTTGGCGGGTTCGGCCACGTGTCACCTCGCTTCCACGCCGCCCCGTAAGCCGTCACCTCGCTAATGACAATCCTGAAGTCGGCGTCGGTGTCGGCCGGGCAGGCCTGGACGGGGGGCGCGGAGATGTCCACGGTGCCGGAAACGGGGGTGAGGCTCACGATATGGAGGTCCTCGCTCAGTTCGGTCGGCGTCGGGTCGTTGGAAAACGTAATTGCACTATGCTGCCCGGCGCGTCCCACAACGGCAAAGTTGACCGAAAAGAGGGCTGAACCGTCGTTCATGGCGAGCCCGGTCGCGTCCGGGTCGTCCCACGACACCGTCAGAGTGCCCGGGGCACTTGGCTCAAACCCGAAATCCTCGTTTGTGAGTCCTCTCGGCCCGAAATCGGCCACGGACGTGTATTGGAGCACATTTGTGTCCCAGGTCAGCGTAAACTGGAAGGTGGTCACGTTGGTAAAGCCGCTCACCGTGACGGGGAGGGTGACGTTAGTTCCCGCCCCGGCCGTGGCGCTGCCGACATCGAAGACGCCCCCCGCCCCGCCAGAGCTTTCCCCATTCGGTTGCCCCGTGGCTGACCAGGAGTTGTTCACATCGCCCAGCTTGATGGCGATGAAATCCTGCCCGAGCAACCCACTCGTTACATTGGTGTAGAAAAGCGTTGCCGGCGCATTCCAGGGGTTTTGCGGATCGGCAAAGACGTAAGCCGCAGGAACGAATCGCCATAAGCCTGCGGGCATCGAATTGGTCAACCCCAAGATGAGGCTGCGCATAGGGGCGAGAGCCAGCGTGGTCACGGACCCGGAGCCGTTCACATCCGCCGCCAGGAGCTTGTAAGGCGAATCCAGGGGCGCCAGGCCGAGGATCTGCCGCCGGATCAGGGCAATATCCAGCGTGGTCACCCCGTTGGCGGGGGGGCTGTCGTCGGCCTTGGTGGGAGTGACGCTGTAGCCGCCTCCGGGGGCGAGAGGAGCGAAGGAGTAACTGCCGTCCGCGGCGCTCAGCGTGGCCAGGTTGGTATCGCCTTCCAAGCCCAGGCTTGCCCCCTGCAGCCGAACCGCGGACAGAGGCCCGCCCGGGCCATTGGTCGAGTAATAGGCGACGAATCCAGAGAGAGAGGGGAAGCTGGAGCCGGCCATGACAATGACGGAATTGGGCATGTTACTCAGTTGCATCGTCAGCAGGTTGGAAGGATAGAAAAAGCTGGAGAAGGCACCATTTCGGGTGCCGGCACTCAGCACGGTGAAGGAGTCGTTGGGATTCGGGAAGTAATTGTTGGTCAGCTCGACCCTGAGGGCGCCTTTCAAGGTGACCGCCCCGCCGATCCTGAGCTGGCCGTAACTTGTTCCCGCGTTGGTGCCGCCGATGGCGCAACTCAGGAGCGCGTTGGAAGTGGCGTTGTAGCCGGCGTTTACTGCCAGGACGCCGCGTTGAATGTCCACCGTGCCGTAATTGTTGAAACTCATGTCGGGCCCCCCAAAAGTCAGAGTTCCCGCGCTGGCGGATTTGCGAAAGGTGACCGCGTTGTCGAACCGGCTGGCTGCCTCGAAGATGCTCCAGAACATCGCGCGAGCGTTGCGGACCTCGAACAATGCGCCGGGGCGGTTGGTGATCACGGCCCCATTGTGGAAATTCCAATCCGCCGTGCCCGTCCACAGGGTTGTCCCGGCATTTTCCAGGGTGCGGCGGGTCAGGGTGATGTTCCCCGAGTTCACAATGTTCAGCGTGGCCCCCGGGGCGATGACGGTGCGGCCGCTGCCATCCATCCAGCCACCCGTCCAGTTCATCACGCGGCCCACGCTCACCACTTGCGAACCGGTGAGGTACGGACCGTTGCGCAGGTCCAACTCGGCCGGCGCCACCGTGCCGGTGCCGCTGAAATTAACGGTGCCACTCGAAATGATAAGGGTGTTATTGGTGCAAATATAATCGCCGGTCAGGTTGGCCACGTAATCGCTAAAGGTGTTGGTGCCGGTCACCTGGACCAATCCGGCCAGGTTGGCCATCGCCCCGTTCACGGTGAAGCTGCCCCCGCCGGTGATGCTCGAACCCGGGTTGGAGTTGAATGTCCCGCCGGAAAGATTCAACGCAGTGCCGGCGGGCACAGTGATTGCGCCGGCGTTCCTTCCGCCGCCCGACAGGTTCAGCGTGCCGCTCTGGATATCCACGGTGCCGTAGTTGTTGAAGGTGACGTTGGCACCCCCGACGGTCAGGGTGCCGGCGCTGACCGATTTGCGAAAGACGCCGGCGTTGTCGAAGCGGCTGGCCGCGTCGAAGATGCCCCAGGAGAGCGCGCCGGCTTTCTGTACCTCGAACAGTGCGCCAGGTCGGTTGGTAATGACGCCCCCACCGTGGAAATTCCAGTCCGCCGTGCCCGTCCACAGGGTTGTGCCGGCGTTTTCCAAGGTCCGGCGGGTCATGTTGATCCACCCCGAGTTGGCGATGCTTAGCGTGGCCCCGGGATCAATAACCGTGCGGCCAGTCCCGTCCATTGAGCCTGAATTCCAGGTGGCCAGTCTCTGGACCCCCAACGTGCCGCTCCCGGATAATATCGGAGCGGCCCCGGGGCTCCCGAGGGTGAAATCCATCAGGTCCACGTTGCTGTTCAGCGTGACGGTCACGGTGCTCAGAATAAGGACAGTGTCGTTGCTGCCTGGGGCCAGGGGCGGCGCCCAATTCGCCGCCACGCTCCAATCGCCACTGGCGGGGCTGGTCCAGTAGAAGATACCCGGCGTGAAATGGGCGAACAGGCTCTTGTTGTTGGTCATGGTCAGGGTAATCGGATTGTCCCGGGTGATAACGTCCCCGGTCCACGCGTAAAACCGGCCTCCGCCGGACTGACTCACGGCGGTAAGCGTGACGGTCTGGCCGTTGGTATAAGCGGGCAAGTCCGGAACCGCACTTACCGTCCCATCGTCGCTCAGAAGGCTCAGGTGGTAGAGGGCGGAGGCGGCGTTGGTCGGGTTGGTGCCGTCGCGGAACTCTTGGAGGTTCGACACGCCGTCGCCGTCCGGGTCAGCGCTGGCGCCCCAGACGGTCGCCTCCAAGCTGGGGTTGGCCAGGGTCGCGGGGCTGAAGTAGGTCAATTCCCAGGAGCCGGGCAAGCCGTTGCCGTGAGTGTCGAGCCAGAGCCGGGCCGGCGCGCTGGTCACGCTGCCGAAGGGATTGCGCACCACCACGCGGTATGTGCCTTCGTTGGTGGGGGCGACATTCTGAAGGAGCAGCGCATCGGCGTTGGCCCCACCGATGTCCACGCCGTTAAACTGCCATTGATAGGAAGTCTGCGTGTCCGCTACTACGACCGAAAACGATGCCGCCTGGCCGGGTTCCACCACCTGGTCCTGCGGCTGGCCAAGGAGCCGGGGAGGGCCAAAGGTTTCGGCCGCTTGCGCCTGCAAGTTGCCGGTTGGGTCAGAGTAGAACTGAGAGTCTTGGGCACCGGTTGGAGCCGGGAGCAGAACCAGCGTCAGAGCCAGCGTCAAAACAGCAAACCGCGCCGAGCCGGAAGCGCCCGGCAATAGAGGGACGGCAAAGGATTCAGTTCGCTTCATTAAAGGAGATCAAAAAAGATTGGAACCTCTGATTAGGGCCGACCTTTCGAGAATACGGCCGAGTTCCATCATTCGTTCGAAGGGCGACAGCCCTGACTGAGCCAGGTCTTTAAAGCTCGCCTCAAAATACTGCTGTGCCCACCCTAGGTTTTCTGTAAGGATATCCAGTTCATTGCCGAGGATTTCCTGGCCGTTTTCATCTACAAAAGCGACTGTGGCGGGCAATTGATAGTAGAGCCCAACAAGTTCATAATCGGGCGCAATCAGAATCCGAGTTCCCCTTACTAATGCTTGAATTGACAGAGCGGTATCGGCTGGTGGAAGGGCTTGTGGAACCGCAGTATCGGCGAAAGCCGCGGCACAGCTTTCGGCTTCGGGCGCGGCCGCGGCGGCTGCTGGCGCACCCTCCTCGACAGCGGCAGCTATTGCCCCGCCCCCTGCTGTGCCTGCCCCGGCGAGGGTGGCGCACAAACCCGCCTCCTTAACGCACAAATCCATCGTCGTGGGGAACAGTCCCTTGGGATCAATGTAGTCTATGGGATCGTTGCCGACATACCCGTAGAGGTTCGGGGCTTGCGCCCGCTCCGCATTTGGAAGCGGGTCCCGGGAGAGCCAGCGTCCCAGATTAGGGTCATAGGCTCGAAAATGGGTTAGATAGAGATTGGCCTCGCTGGCCCAAAACATCCCGGCAAAGCCAAAGTCGGCATCCACGTCGCCGCTAAGCTTGGTTCGGCGGCCATAAGGGTCATAAGCATAGCGCGCGCGGACGGTGCCGGCGGCATCGGTCAATTCGCGGATCGAGCCGAGGTGGTGGTCATGTTGGGTTCGTGCAGCCAGTGGTAAATCCGCGCCTTGGTGTAATCGCCGTAGGCCAAGGCGCAGGCCTCGCGGCTCCAGTAATAGGTGTTGCGGGTGTAACGCCACTGGTTCCAGGTGCTCATGCCCTGGGGGACGCTGCTCGACGGCAGCGAAAAGGGGATGCCCAGGTTCGTTGATTGGTTAAACTCCACGCGCTCGCGGCTTCCATCAGGGTAGGTGGTTTCCACGAAGCGATAGCTCGGATTGCTCCCGTTATCCGTGCTGAACGTGGTGGTGCCGTAGGGCGTGGTCATGCTCGTCATCACGGCGGAGACGGACGAGTAAGCGCCTCGCGAGTCGTAGGTGAAATGCGAGGTCAGGCCCTGGACGTCGGTTATGGAGTCCAGCGACAGGAAAGTATTGGAACAACAGGCATCGTCCGTGACTACGGGGATACCATTTAGGACCATCTTAATGCGAGGGCAACCGGCGTTTTGCAGCGAGTAGTGGAACGTCGCCGAACGCCCGAAAGGGTCGGTGACGTTAGTGAGAGCAAAGAAAAACCGAACTCCGGTGCCGAAATCATTGGCGTCAACATCAATGCAAGGGCAAGGTGGCGGCGAGTTGGTTATCTCGCCATAGGAGAGGGTGGTGGTCTGGCCGAGCGCGTCGGTGATAGCCGTCACCTCCATTTCGCCATTGTAACTGAGCGTTAGCGCGTTGCCGGCGGGGTCGGCGATTTGGGTGAGATACACCTTGCGGGTGCTCCCGACCGAGCCGTCGGGTTTGGCGAAGACCTTCTTGGAGCCGTCGGGCCAAACCAGTTCGTAGCTGTCGGGGCCGGTGCGTCGGAGCAGGGTCTGGTCATATTGCTGGTAGGCGAAGGTTTGGGTGTTGGGGTCGAACCCGGTGAAGGTGCGCGCGCCACCGCCGCCCGGGTGGTATTTCACATCGGCCAGTGGGCTCTGAGGGCTGTCCGTAATCCAGGAAATCCAGTCGTCAGTCCAGTTCTGCCCCAGCACGTTCCGGCCCGCGCCCCGGTGATTGTATCGGACCGTGAACCGGACGGGTGGGCCGACCGGCGGGGCGTATCCGAGGGGCGTGTCGCGGACCTGCAAATTGACGGTCATCAGATGCACGCTGGAGACGGGCATGCCGTGGCAGTTTCCTCCTCCGCAAGGCAGCGTCTGTGTATCCTCGCAGGTCATCACATCGTCGTCGTTGCCCGACGTCACCCCCTTGCCCCAGACATGCCCGCCTTCCTGCGCCTCCACGGGGCGCCAGCCCGGGAGCAGTTTGCCCGGGGGACGAGAAAATAGCCGCTGGTCTCCTCTTCCAAGGCCTCTCTCGTCGGCCACACGGTATTGCGGAAAGTCGGGTCTTCAACCAGGTAGCGGTCGCCCACCTGCCGCACAATGGCGGCGTAGTGGCCCACCTTCCAATGCACCACCGAAGGGACGATGAATGCCCCGCCCGGCTCCCGGAAGGCCATCTGGTAGTTCAGGCCGACCTCTTTCGAGAGTTCGGCCACCTCGGCCAGGGAAAAGCCCTGGGTGGTGGAGGCGGAATTAAAGATGGCCATAGGCAGCGGCGCGCGCGGGTCGAGCGCGCGCCGGATCGACTCCAAGGCCAGCGGTCCACAGCGGAAGGAGACCTCCGGATGCTTTTTCATCATCCATAGCGCCTCGCGCGCGCCGGTTATCTTCCTGCCCGACTCGCCCAGAAACAGCCTGTCTTTCACTGAGTTCAGGAGCGTCTCCAGTTGCTTCATCCGCCCCAGGCGCGCATATAGATATGCCAACTCGCTCACCGCGCGGTCAACTACCGCTATGGCGTTCGGATCGCGGGCCTCATTGGCGTGGCTCCAGGCCTCACGCCAGGCCGCCAGCGCCAGCGAGTAGTGGGCGGTATTATAATACTCTGAACCAAGGCCGGTGAGCACCGCCGCCCTCCAGGGTGAGGTCGGCTCCTCCTCCAAAAAGGCAGTGAGGCTGGAGAAATCGTCCGGGCCGCTCCGTTGCGCGTAACCGAGCAGCGCGGCGGCGAGAGTGGCGTTCTCGATAGGCGTGGGCCGACGGCCCACCGGCGCCAGCGACTCCTCGAAAACTCGGGCGCGCGAAAGCTCTGCCATCGTGGGGTTGGCGGAAAAGGACAGGATGGCCGCCGGTCGTCGAGCCGGGACATTGAGCACGCTCCTTTTCCCGGGCGTCCCGCCCAGCGCCGCCGTGGCAATCGCCAGCGCGAGAGTCACGGTGCAGCCTTGCGTGCAGATACGAGCGGCGGAATTTCCAATTCCGTGATTCATAAGGACAGGCGCCCCAATCGGTTGGTCTGGTGAGGCGGCCGCCTTAGTCTGCCGCCTCCGTCGCCCACCCGGGCGCAAACGCGTCGATTCGCTATAAAAAATGTGCTCATACTTCTGGTAAGCCTCGCTTCGGAGAAATCTTTCAACAAATTTGCTAGCTTTGGTGAATTTTGGTTTGAATCTCATGGATGAACTTCTCTCGATCAACAGGCGATACCAAGCGAAAGCCGCGCCTGAGTGTGATGCGAACCCTCTTCAGCGAAAGCGCGGGCGCACTCAACGGATTCGATGTTGGGCGAACACTGACGATGTCCTTTAAAGGAACCCGCTGCTTAATGACGCCGCATCTGATGAGAAGATCCGAATCGGTGATCGTATATCTGCAAGGAAACGTCAACAGGATGATCAGAAAAGCGCAACCAATCCCAGCGAGGACCACTCCAACGGATCCGGCGCTCAGCCCAATGGTGATGCCGGCGCCGGGTGTGAGCACCAAAACCGCGGCCAACCACCAATCAACTCTTGACCGATAAACACTCATGGGGGAACGCTCAACGCCAGGCGCTTCGGCAACCGTCCGCGCCAGGCGGTGTCGGCCGACGCCCGCCCAGTGCGCGGCTTAGGGTTAAGAAACGATGCTCTCATACTTCTGGTAAGCTTGGAGCAGGCGGGAATCTTTCAACAAAATGAGCCGGGCGGCTCGCTCATGACTGCCGCCGCGAGGGTCTCCATCTTCAAATCACCTCGCGCCGTCGGGTGAGGGCCAACGCGGGGCGCCTCCGTGAAAGGCACAGACCGGCGGGATGCCTGTCCCACGCGCGTCACCAGTCCAATCCCAACTCCCGGAACCGCGCTCGCAGCTCCACCAGGTCCCATACCTGCACGCGCTGGTCGTCCACGCCCACGGCCAGTTTGCGGCCATCGGCGCTCAGGGCCAGCGGCAAGACGTTTGGAGGCAAAGGGAGGATGGGCCGCTTCGTGGCGCGGTCGTAGAGGGTGGCGTCGTGGAAGCTGGTCACCCGCCAGACGCCGGAGCCGTCCGGCGTGTAGAGCACGTAAGCACCCGCGATCGGGATGCCCGGTTGACGGCGCTTGCGCCGCCAGGTTGCCGTGTCCCACCACTCGACTCCGCCCCGGTTGATCACCGTCAGCTCATCGCCTTTGGGCGCAAACCACACCCCGGCGACCAGCCCGCTGGTCTGGAGCCGCGCCACCTGTTCCACGGCTGGGAGACGATAAACCCGCACCGTCGGCGAAAAGCTGTAGGTCACCGCCAGCCACCGGCCATCGGGCGAAGCGGTCCCTTGGCCCGAGGGAATTCTCACCCGGCGCCCATCGCCGGATGCCAGATTGGTCTGCGCCACCAACCGCACGCCCTCGGCGCTGGTCAGCGCCAGGCCCGTGCCGAGCGGCGAGGCCCAGTTCAGGCTCCGAGGCAGGGCAACGGGCAGCGGCCAAAAGGGAGACCCGCGACCTCGACTCGGCGCCGGGTTGAGACGCCACGCCAGAAGGCGCGCCGACCCAATTTCCCCGTTGACCGCGAAGAGCCGGGCGCCATCGGGCGAAAAGAACGGTTGCCACCCACCCTCGTCCGCAAGCAAGATCGGAGCGGAATGGCGGGTCAAGTCCCAGACCCGGAGGTTTTGATCGTCCGGCACGGCCAGCCACCGTCCGTTGGGCGAAAACGCGCCGGCCCCCAGGCCTTCCCCCCGGTTGCCGGCCAACTCGAGACACACTGGCGGCTCGAAGGCGTAAAGTTGGAGCCGGCCGGTTTGCAGCAGTATCGCGTATTGCTTCCCACCGACGTCCCAATTCCCGAAGTAGCCGGTGTCGGGGACGGTGAAGGCTCGCTGGCGAGTGCGCAAATCCCAGCAGTGCAGTTCGCGGTCCCAGCCCTGGCTCATCAGGTAGTTGCCCTGAGGGTCGAAGGCAACATCGTCGGTTTTGATTTTGTGCCGGCCCAGCACGAGCATGGCGCCGGTGTCCGCCGAGATAAGGCGCACCCGGCGGTTCCACTCCGTGGCGTCGGTACCCACGACACTCACCCAGCGACCGCTGGGATCCCAGGCGATACGCTTGATCTGCCCCTCGCATTCCACCGAGCAGAGCAGCGCGCCGGTGGTTGCGTCGTGGAAGGCCACTACCCATTTGGAATCGCGCTGATAGGAGGCGGCAAAACGTTTCCCGTCGGGCGAGTACGCCAGCGCGTATGGCGGGCCGGGCAGACGGAAAGTGCGCAACGGCTTGGCCGTGTCCAAATCCCAAACGGTCACGAGCCCCCGGACGTCTCCGGCCAGCAGTCGGGGCAGCCGTGGATGGAACCCGAAGGCATCCAGCGAAATCTCACCGCGCACGCTGAAGAGCAGTTGGGTCGAACCAACCCTCCAGGCTTCCAGGTCGCTGCGCTCGTCGTCGCGGGGGTCCTGCCGCTTGACGGCCAGGAACCGGCCATCCGCGCTCCACTGCGCGACCCACGCGTCGTTCCGGGTGATGCCCGGCAGCGTGGCCAGGACGCGCAGGTCCGGAAGCGAGCAAACCGTGACCGGCGCGCCCGGGCGGCTCAAAGCGATGCGCTCGAATTTCGGGTCCAACTGGGCGAGAGTCGGCCTCCAGGGGAGTGCCAGTGTACGTTCCAGAAGGAGGTCGGGCTGGCTCAGCGCGGCAAAGGCCACCCGGCGCAACTCCGCCACGTTGGTGGCCCCAGTGGCCCGCCGGATGGCCTCCAGGGCCTTGGTCCGATGCCCCAATTCCTGGCTCAGCACCAGCGCGCGCGCCTGTTCGTAGAGCGCGGATTGAAGCTGGCGTCGGGTCTCGCGTTGAGCCCTCTCGGCGCGGGCCTGGGCTTGCTCGGCGCTTTGGCGCAGCGCGACTTCTCGGGCATGGCCGCGGGCCGCCAAACGCGACCGGTAGCCGGCGAGGAGCGTCGTCATGAGCGATAGCACCAGCAGCGCCGTTCCCACCATGCCGGTCAGGCGCAATCGCGCGTAGCGGCGTTCCAGCGCGCGCACCCGGCGGACGCTCTGGCCGCTCTGCAAAAGGGCCAAGTCCGCCTGCAGGGCTTCCACCTCTTCGTAACGGCGTTGGCAGTCGCCTTCGCAGGCCTTGAGGATAATTTCATTCAACTCCAGGGCCTCATCGTGGCCTGGGTTGGCAAGCCACTCGGAAGGCACGTCCGGCAGGCGCTCGGGCCAAAAGCCGGTGCTGGCTTCATAAAGTGCCACCCCAAGGGCGAAGAGGTCCGCCCCAGTCGAGCCGGGGCCTTCCGGCGGAATGTAGCCCTCGGTGCCGACAAATGTCCGGCCCTCGTCTCTGGTGGTGACCAGCCCGATATCGGCGAGTTTCGCCCGCCCGTTGACGTAAATGATGTTGCCCGGCTTCACGTCGCGATGGATCAGGCCATGACGATGGAGTTGGCCCAACCCACTGGCCACGTCGATGGCCAGCCGCAGGCACTCGGCGGTCGGCAGCCGGCCCAGGCGCTTCAGCTCGGAGCGAAGGGTGCGAGGCCGGTAGAGTTCACAATTCCGCGTTCCGAATTCCGGAGAAAGCCCGAAATCCGAAGCCTGAAGCGCTGGCCGGAAGGCAGCGGTTTCTGTGTTCGGGCTTCGGATTTCCTTCGACTTTCGCCCTTCGGCAGGCGGATTCTCGCCAGCATCGTCGGCCAACTCCATTACGTAGTAGAAGCAGCCCTGCGCGTCATTCCGGCCCACATGCAGCACGTGGACCAGCCCGCCGGAGCTCCGGGAGACCGGTTCGTAACGCTGGATGCCGGCCAACTCGCGCCGGTAGGGGCGGTCGCTCTCGAATTGCCGGCGCCAGATCACCTTTACCGCGCGCAAGGTCCCCATCACGTTGCGCGCCAGCCACACCTCTCCGTAGGCGCCGCGTCCGATGGGCCGAAGCAGAGTATGATCCGGGATGGCAGGAGCCGAACTCACCATCTACCTTTCGCCCATCTCGGGGCGCCGCGCAACTCACTCCGTCTCGCGCCGCAATCCCCGCACTTCGGCCTTGAGCAGCTTGCCCACCCGGTGCCGGGCGAGATAGACCTGCGCCAGGCTCACGCCGAGTTTCTTGGACACCTGCGTCAGGGGCAGCTCCCCCTGGGCAGCCAGCCGGAAAATGAGCAGTTGCCGCGCGCTGACCTTCGGACGCAGACGGCGAAAGGCCACGCTGAGCAGGTTGTCCTCCCACTCCCGTTGCCAGACTTCGTCGAGTGGATCGGCCCGGCTCAGGGCGACGACCGCACCCGATAAAACCGTGGTCCAGACTGAGGCGGCACTCCTCCGGTCTTGCTGCCGTCGTCAGTCCACTGGACGGGCTGGCCCGTGCCCGCCAGCGGCCCGGCCACCACCTGCCACCGGCCTTGAGACAGGTTGTCCGTGCATTCAATGTAATACTGCCTCCCAACCTCAGTGGAGAAGCTGAACGTCAAACCCTGGCCGGAGGGGCCGAGCCCCAAGTCGCCCGACCTCAGCGAGGACTCCAGGTCGATAGTCCGCGATCCGATTGTGGCAACGCCTAGCCTGTCATAACTCCCAACCCCGCTCAGCGGATAGACCCCCGCCACACCGCTCAAACGGTAGGACAGCGTCCGCGCCGCATCATCGAAGAACGGCCCCCACTTCACCTTCCGGTTGGCCGCATCCCATGAACCTCCCTCCGTTATGGTGTATGGCGTCAACCCGACCGGCAAGCTCTCCTCCACTGCATAGACGCTCACGGACGCGTCCGGAGTGGCTTGAAGCGAAACTGTAACGCCCTCCACGCTCCGCACCAGCGATGAACTCCCGGCACCACCAACTTCCACCTCGTCCGCACCGGAACCCAGGCTTGCCGCTTGCGCCCCAGCCCCGCCGACCACCTGCGGACATGGCTGCAACACCCAGCACAGCGGCGGGTCCTGGCTCTGGTCATAGCCATAACACTCGCCATTCTTCCAGAGGTAGCCCACCCGCGTCACATACCCTATCGGAATCGGGTTGGGCGGATTCGGCCAGGTGTCGCCCCGCTTCCACGCCGCCCCGTAAGCCGTCACCTCGCTGATCACAATCCGGGAGTTGGCGTCGGTATCCGCCGGGCAGAGTTGGGCAGGCTCAGCGACCCGCACGGTGCCCGAGACAGGCGTGAGGCTTGCGACCTCGAAGTTCTCGCTCACCTCGATTGGCGTCGGGTCGCTGGAAAAATTGATCGAGCTTTGCTGCCCCGCGCTGCCGATAGCGACAAAGTTGAGCGAAAAGAGCGTTGAGCCGTCATTCAGGGTCACCCCGGTCGCGTCCGGGTCGTACCAAGCCACCGTCAAGGTGCTCGGAGCACTTGGTTGAAAGGCGAAAGCGTCGTCTGCCAGCCCTCGCGGCCCGAAATTGGTCACGGAAGCGTATTGGAGCACGTTTGTGTCCCAGGTCAGGGTGAACTGGAATGAGGTTACGTTGCTGAAACCGCTCACCGTGACCGGCACGGTCACATTTGCGCCCGCGGCAGCCGAGGCGCTGCCAATGTCAAAAGCAACCTGTCCGCTCGAGGTCCCGGGCAGACAGAGAGCCGCCAACCCCAGCGTCGCGCCGCCCAGCATCCACCCCCACCCGCGTTGGTGGGAACCGCCGCAGCGCCGCCCTCCGAGCCTGGTGCGTCGCAAACTATTCTCGGAAGTGCCTCCCGCACAAAGGCATGCCCGTTCTTGATTGTGTATTGTCGCTTTCGTTGAGCTGTGAGAATCGGTTTTCATCTCTGGTAACCCCACTCACGTCCCGGCAATGGGGTCGATTACTGCATTTGCCTGTGTAGCACGAACCGTACCATACTGCCGCATCGTCTCTTCTCCCCGAATTGGGCCGGTCACTGGATTCGCACACCTGGACTGTCCTCTCTCCGTTGGCTCCGTCCAGGAATTGTTCACGGCCCCCAGCGTTGGTTGGATTTGGCCTGCTGGCTTCACGGCAAGGACAGCACCCGATAGAATCGCGGTCCGGATTGATGCGGCATTCCCCCGGTGTTGCTCCCTTCGTCAGTCCATTGGATGGGCCGGCCCGTGCCCGCCAGCGGCCTGGCCACCACCTGCCACTGGTCTTGAGACAGATTGTCCGTGCATTCAATGTAATACTGCCTCCCGACACAGCGGGGGATCTTGCGTCTGATCGAACCCATGGCACTCGCCGTTCTTCCACAAATAGCCCACTCGCGTCACATACCCTATCGGAATCGGATTGGGCGGATTCGGCCGGGCGTCCCCCCGCTTCCACGCCACCCCGGAGCCTCGGTACTTCAACGGCCCTGTGTATGATTTCGTCCACTGCAACAATCCTTTCGCCCGCTCGTGGCGGGATGGGGTGGTCGTGACGCCAATTTACCGTAGGAGCATGCGGAACCCGCCGTTGGGGCAGCACAAGCATAGGAACGAAGTGGCGGATCGGCCGCATCCGATATACCTGGGCTGATTCAAGCGCGAATCCGAACCATGTCGAAAAAAATGTTTGCGTGAGTTGTCTTGCCCTGCGGAAAAACTGGCTGCGAGGCCGGACGGCGCCCACCGCAAAGACCGCCGAGATCTACCGGACCTGGACGCGGTAAAACCGCTGATTCTTGCCCCCGCCCGTGGTGGTGAGCACCCTCACGGCGCCGTCCCCAACGACGGTTTGCAGAGGCGTCCAATTCGGACGGGAGAGGGAATCGCTGGATTCCAGGATGTAGCGCAGACCGCTCCGGGTTGGGATGGACAACGTGAAGGGGCCGCCCGCAGGGCCTGGAAGGATACGGATCGATGGTTTGCCGCCGAGCACTGTCACCTCACCATCCTGGGTCGAGATCTCGGCAAGCCTGAAATTCATGGAGGCCTCACGCGGTGTAGGCGAATCGCAAAATCTTAAAGCGGAGGCGCTGCCAGCATGTCCGATAACCTCGAAGCAAACCTCAAAGGCCGTGCTGCCTGCCGGGAGCGTCACTCCTAAACCCCGCGGGTCTTCCCAAGAAAAGGCCAGCTTGCCTAGTTTGACAAACGCGGTTCCAAAATTGCCCTGGGATAAACCGGGCAGGCCAAAACCGTTCACGCCGGTGTAGCGGAGGACCTGGGGGTCCCATTCCAGGGTGAATTGGGCGCTGGTGGCCTTTTGGAACCCGCCAATGCCCACTCCGGCCTTGAACGTCTCTCCTAGCCAGGGCAATGTCTAACGTGCTGACACTGCCGGAGCCGTTGACGTCCGCCGCCAGAAGCTTGAAAGGCGAATCCAGGGGCATGAGGCCGAGGATATGCCGGCGTATCAGCGCGAGGTCGAGCGTCGTGACCCCCCTGGCGGCGGAATCATCCGCCATGGAGGGAGTGATGCAATAGGAACCGGCGCCGCCCGGATAAAAGGCGTAAGAACCATCCCAAGAACTGTAGGCCGTCCAATTGGTCGTGCCGCTGAGGCTTAGCGCGGCATTGGGCACAGCGTTGCCGCTCCCGCAGGCCAGCACCTTTCCGGAGATGGTCTCAAACCGCTGGATAACGACCCCGTTGGTGGCCTGGACGGGGACCTCTTTCAGGGCGCAGTCCGCCGCCTCCAGGGCCAGGGGGACTCCGTTGATGGCCACGGTGTTGGTCGTACCCGGCTGACCACAGGGCTCCGTCAGCACTGCCTGGTTGGCCCGCACTGCCCGCCAAGGTACTCACCACTCCCTGGGCCGTGATCTTGCGAATCGTGCAGGCAACGCCGTCGGCAATGTAAATGTTTCCCGCTGCGTCCACCGCCACGCCATCCGGGGTTGTGAACCGCGCCTGAGCTGCCGTGCCATCGGCGGTGCCGGACCAGCCGGCCTCGCCCGCAATGGTCGTTGTCTCCCCCTGAGGCGTGATCCGCCGAATAGTTGCATTAACCGTGTCCGCCACATAGACGTTTCCGGCGCTGTCCGTGGCAACCGCCTCCGGCCCACGGAAGAGGGCATTGCTCCCAACTCCATCCGCGCTCCCCGCCTCTCCTGTCGTGCCGACAAAATTAGTGAGCGCATAGCTGAGGCCGGTTGCCCGGCCGGTTTGAGACAAAAGGCTGCCCATGCCGATGAGCAGGCCAACAAGGAGACAAGTGGCAAACCGGGCGGTACGTTTTGCGGTTCTCATAGCTTAATGTTCCTTCCTGGCGTGCGATTGGCGCTCCGGCATGGGCTGGGTGAACCAGTCACTCAGGCTGCGCGCTGGCGCCGACCACAACGTCAATTGAAAGTTAAGCAGAACAAGATCCATGGTAAAGCACATATTCTTAATAACATGGCTTACTGAATCAGATTAATAAGATGCATAGAAATCCCCTCCCCACCGGAACTCGATATTTCAGTCTTCACAACTCGCGAAACTGGCTTCCACAACTCCATTCGCCGCTGGCGGAATCTGTTTGGTCAACGAGCGGAAGCGCCGGCGACCGTCCGAACTCCCCACCGCGCCCATGCCTCGGCCGGGCGCTCCTGCCAACCCCTGCACCAGCGCTTAAACGCCGGTTCAAAAGGAGTCCGACATCCGACGCTCTTGACGTTTCACGCCCTGGCGGGATGCTTCCGAGCCGCGGTCTAACCGGCAGGTCCAGCACCTTTGCGTTTATCTGGCCGGCCGCCTCACGGCGAGGACCGCACCCGATAGAATCGCGGTCCAGACTGAGGCGAGACGCCTCCGGTCTTGCTCCCGTCGTCAGTCCACTGGGTAGGCTGGCCCGTCCCTTCCAGCGGCCCGGCCGCCACCTGCCACTGCCCTCGGGAGAGATTATCCGTGCATTCGATGTAATACTGCCTCCCAACCTCCGTGGCGAAGGTGAATGTCAAACCCTGCCCAGCCGGACCAATCGCAAAGCCACCCACCCTCAGCGTGGGCTCAAGCTCGATGCGCGCCGCCCCTGTTGTCGCAAGGTTAACCCCATCATAACTCCCTACCCCGCTCAACGGATAGACCCCGGCAATCCCGCTCAAGCTATACGAGAGAGCCCGGGCCGCATTGTCGAAGAACGGCCCCCACTTCACCTTCCGGTTGGCCGCATCCCACGAACCGCCCTCCGTTATGCTGTGTGCCGTCAACTCAGCAGGCAGGTCCTCCTCCACCGCATAGACGCTTACGGACTTGTCCGGAGTGGCTTCAAGCGAGACCGTAACGCCCTGCACGCTCCGCACCACCGATGAACTCCCTGCATCGGCGAGCCTCACCCCCGCTGTGCCGCCCCCGCTTTGGGTACCGGCGCCACTCGGGCAGGGCTGCAACACCCAGCACAGCGGCGGGCTCTGGCTCTGGTCATAGCCATAACACTCGCCGTTCTTCCACAGGTAACCCACCCGCGTCACGTACGAGATTGGGATCGGATTGGGCGGGTTCGGCCAGGTGTCGCCCCGCTTCCACGCCGCCCCGTAGGCCGTCACTTCGCTGATTACAATCCGGAAGTTGGTGTCGGTGTCAGCCGGACAGACCTGGACGGGAGGCGCCGAGATGTCCACGGTGCCCGAAACGGGGGTGGCGCTTACGACGTTGAGGTCTTCGCTCACCTCGATCGGCGTCGGGTCGCTGGAAAGACTGACGGAACTTTGCTGGCCGTTCGTGCCGACAGCGGTAAAGTTTACCGAAAACAGCGTCGAACCGTCGCTCATGGTTAAGCCGCTCGCGTCCGGGTCGTCCCAAGACACCGTCAACGCGCCCGGAGCGCTCGGTTTGAAGCCGAAATTCTCGGCTCCCAGTCCTCTCGCTCCGAAATCGGCCACGGAAGCGTATTGGAGCGCATTCGCGTCCCAGGTCAGCGTAAACTGAAATGTGGTCACGCTGCTGAACCCGCTGACCGTGACCGGCACGGTGGCGTTGGCGCCCGGCGGGGCCGTGGCGCTGCCAACCTCAAGAGTCACTCCCGCTCGTAAAAGCACAGGAAACCAGACAGCCGCCAACATCAGCGCCGCGCCGAGCAAGTAGCGCAGACCTCCGAGTCTGCCGTATCGTGGATTTCCAAACCCGCCGGCCTGCGCGACGTTCACCGGTTCGCCGATTTGGAAATCGGCGATACGGCAGGTTGGGAAACCTGCGCTACGGCTCGGACCGACTGCACCACTGTAGCGCAGACCTCCGAGTCTGCCGTATCGCGGGTTTCCAAACCCGCCGACCTGCGCGAGGTTCACCGGTTCGCCGATTTGGAAATCGGCGATACGGCAGGTTGGGAAACCTGCGCTACGATTCCTGTCGGCCATAACGGCGAGGTGTTTTTCTTCAAACGCGCCCGACCGCTGCCGTCTGGACGAACATGACCGAAGGTTTTCATTGCGCATCATAGCTTTAATTGGGCGGTGAGATCCCGTTTTCATTCCTGGTAACGCTGTCCGCTCCCCTCGAATTGGGTCGGTTATTGTATTCGCACACGGTAGAACCGCTGTTGGTTCGTCGGCGAAAGGCTCATAAAGGCTTTGGCGGTCCCGTCGCCCAGGATGGCCGTCAGGGGCATCCACTGGGCGGGCGACAACGAATCGCTATACTCCAAAACGTAGTGCAAACCACTCACGGTCGGGACGGAGAGCAAGAGAGAGTGGCCCGAGCCGTTCCATTCATATCCTATCGAAGGCACGGTCTCTCCCACGGTGATTTGGCCGTTCTGCCCATTGAAGGGCGCAACCGCAAAGCCCAAACTGGCCTCCCTCGGCGTAGGCGAGTCGGTGAAAGTCAGGGGCGATGTGGCACCCGGTTGCCCAACGACCTGAAAGGTCGCCGTGAAAAGGGTTGCACCGTCGGCCAGGGTCACGCCGGTTGCCTGGGGATCATCCCAGGCAAAGGTCAGTTTTCCTTCGCCGCTCAGGGCGTCGCCGAAATCGCCCTCGGTCAAGCCTCTCGCGCCAAAATCTCCCACCCCCGCATACCGCAGCACCGCCGGGTCCCATTCCAGGGTGAACTGCGCGGAGGTGACCTTTCTGAATCCCGCCACCCGGAGGTTGACCTGCACCTGGTCCCCGGCCTGCGCGGTCAGGCTGCCAGCCTGGAAACGGACGGATTGGACATCGTTCCGCTTCACGCCGCCGCTTGCGCCGCCAGGACCAGCGGTGCCGGCCGACCCGGTTGAGGACGGGGGCATCCAGGAATTGTTGACATCGCCCAGCTTAATGGCCACAAAGTCCTGGCCGGTCATGTTCGCCAGCAGGTTCGCGAACCACCGGTTGGTGGGCGCGTCGCAGGGGTTCGCCGGGTCCGCAAAAACGTAATCAGCCGGCACGAACCGCCAGAGGCCGGCCGGCAATGAATCAGTAAGCCCAAGGATAAGCCGCCGAATATAGCCGATGTCCAAGGTGGTCACGCTCCCGGAGGCGTTCACGTCCGCCGCCAGAACCTTGTATGGGGAGTCGAGCGGCTGCAGGCCAAGGATCTGCCGCCGGATGAGGGCAATGTCCAAAGCGGTGACCCCGTTGGCCGGCGGGGAGTCGTCGGCCTTGAACGGCGCCACGGAATAGGGTCCGCCCGCGGCGAGCGTCGTGGTGTAGGCGCCGTTTGTGCCGGCCAGGACCGTGAGGTTCGTTCCGCCGGTGATACCGAGACTCACGCCCGGCACCGGGTTGGTCGCTCCCGACGTCAACACGCTCCCCGCAATGGCGAAGGCCGGGGCCAGCCCGGTCGCGCTTGGCACGAAATTGGCCACCAGGCTCCGGTCCGCTCCCACGGTGAAAATGTAGCTTGGCGAGGCGCTCACGATTCCGCCGTTCTCCGACCAGTTGATAAAGGCGCAACCGGCTTTCGGGATAGCGGTGGCGGTCCGAAAGCTCCCGGCGGCGAACGTGCCGCCACCGCTCACTGAACCGCCCTCGACCGGAGATGCACCCACGGAGACGGTGTAATTCGGTGCGGAAGAGGAGCAGGTCACCGTCAACTTGGCGGCGCCGTTGTTGCCGGCTGCGTCGAAGGCGGTGACGGAGATGACATTGACACCCGGCTGCAGCCTGACGCTGCTGATGGCCCAGGAGGCGGTGCCGTCGGCGACGCCGATGCCGCCGCGGTCATTAGCCCACGTGACCAGCGTCACTCCGGTATCGTCGGAGGCACTGCCGCTCAGGTTGATGGAGGTGGAGGCCGTGGTGTAGGTGGAGGCTGTGGTCGGCCCGCCGATGGAGATCGCGGGCGGCGTCGCGTCCGCAGGAAGTGCTCCGGTGTACGTCAGGCGATTGCCTGAGGCGTCGTAGGCGTAGGCGGTAGCCGAGCCGGTCCCATAGTCTGCACTGGTCAGGCGGTTAACCGGGTCATAGGAAAGGTGAGTAGCAGCCCTCAATTGGCTCCAGCCGCACATCAAGCAGGCTGCGATGGCCTGCGCATTAAGGGTGAACATTTTGCAGTGCATAGTGGCTCTCACTGGAATAGGCTTGGGGCAGCATTATATAGTTGCGTGCCTAGGACATTTCCGACTGAGCTGATGAGGTTCAGGTATCCCGCCTGTACATTGTGAACTGCGCTGCCGTAAGCGCTTCCGCTGATGTGAATGTGGACGCGTCCGAGGGAGACGACATCGACAGCGGAAAAAAGCGGGCTGAGAACCGTGTTGAGGCCAGCCGCGGCGGCGTTGTTAACCGCCGTCTCCCCCACCTCCAGCCTTTCGTTAGGTGTCGCGTTATGAATTAGCCACTGGATGTTGGACGGAGCGTTTGCTACTCCCGCGATTACGTTGCCCAGCCCGCCGCTCTCTTGGACAGCCTCGGTAGCGAAGCCGACTAGCTCTGCAGCATCGCTGACGTTTTGCAGCAACTGCTGCTGGCTTTCGGTAAACTTGAGCAGCTTCATTATTCGTGGGACCGAAGCTGCGGAGGAAATGGCGTCCGCCAAACTCGCCGTCCAGTCACCAAGATCAAACGAACCCGATCCTTGTTGTGGTGCTGTTCCAGCGAGGCTTGGTGTCGATCCCGCCACCTGGGTTGCAAATCCAAGTGTAAGCGGACTAATAAGCGTATTATGAAATAGTGAGGTGTCCGAGGTCGCTAGAGCGGGAGGAATCCCACTCGCCTCTTGCGCCGAGAATCCTGAAATATCAACCAACGCCACCGGGTTGTTCAGCGCGTAAATATATCTGTTCAGGCTTTGGCTGTCTCCATCCTTCCCGGTTGTGGGGTCCTTGGTGACAAATCGGCCGTGGTTGGGAAAGTAGTACCGGGCGCGGACATAGAGAAGGCCATCCTCCTCATCGACGACTCCATGGCGGCCAAGGTAGCGGAAGGGATTGTCCGTCGGGCCGGCGCTTGCCCGCGATTGACCGAACGGGTCGTAGGCATAAGCGTCCGTGATTTGGCCGCTGGAATCGGTCAGGGCGACGGTGCTGCCGCGGGAATCGAAGTGGTAGTAATGGACAGCGCCGCTGGCGTCGATTTTCGAGATGAGGCCGAGGCCATAGATGTAATAAGCGCGAGGCGTCCCGCCGGAGTCCGTTTCGGCGAGCACCTGGACCAGGGGCGTGTTCCGGTCCAAAACATAATGCGTGACCACCCCGTCCCGGGTCGCCGAAACGCGGTTGCCGCCGCCATCGTATTCGTAAACGTTCGTCCCGCCTTGAATCGCGGATTGGAGGAGGCGGTTTTCGTAATCGTAAAAGAGGACATTGGTCCCGTTGAAGGAGAGCAGGTTTCCATTGGCGTCGAAGTCCTGGGACTGGCCGGCGGAGACCACCATCCGGTTATCGGCGTCGTACTGGTTGGTGAACTGGCCGGCAACGGGGATTGTCGGGAGCTGTTCGAGCTGGTCCGATTGAACCTGGTTTCCAACGGCATCCAGGGTATAGCGATAGCCGGAGATAATCCTCGAGTCCCCCACCATATTGGTCAGCGAGGCGAGGCGGTTCGCGGCGTCATACTGGTAGGCCGCCACCGTGCCGTTGGGGTTGACGGCGCTGGTCAGGCTGCCATCGGCGTCATACTGGTAAGTCGTGGTGTTGCCGAGCCAATCGGTGACGCTCCTCAGCCGATTTGCCGCGTCGTAGCGGTAGGTGACCGTCTTGCCGCCGGGATAGGTCAGAGAAGTCCGGTTGCCGTTGAGGTCGTAGGTGTAAGACACCGTCTGCCCATAGCAATCGGCCACGCTGGTCAGGCGGTTGAGGGTGTCATAGCTGTAAGCCGAATTTCCAATGGCGTCGGTCATGCCGGTGCGGTTGCCGTTCGCGTCATAGTTGAAGGTCACTGGCGGGTCCGTTGGATAAGCGATGTTTGCGAGCCGGT
This sequence comes from bacterium, assembly GCA_021784555.1. Taxonomy (GTDB): domain Bacteria; phylum Verrucomicrobiota; class Verrucomicrobiia; order Limisphaerales; family UBA8199; genus JAJYHY01. The sequence goes on along the minus strand of JAJYHY010000009.1, from coordinate 7,169 downwards.
TTTCGGCGTCGTATGTATAAGTGATGGTGTGGCCATTGGGGTCCGTTTTGCTGACGAGGTTCCCCGCCAGGTTGTATGCGAAGTGCGAAACCCCGCCGGCTGGCTCCGTGACCGTGACCAGGCGATTCAAACTGTCGAAAAGGTTCGTGGTGGTGTGGCCGTTCGGGTCGGTTATTGAGGTCCGATTCCCCGCCGCGTCGTATGTGTAGAAGACCGTGCCGCCCGCGGCGTCGGTGAAGCTGACCAGCCGGCCCAGCGCGTCGTGACCGAACTGGTTTGTCCGGTTGAGCGCATCGATGGTTTGAACCTTCCGCCCCAGGACATCATAAACCGCCCGGGTTTCGTGCCCGAGGGCGTCTTGCGTGAGCACCAGGCGGTTCAGGGCGTCGAAGACGTTCGTGGTCACGTCTCCCAGCGGATCGATAATGCTCGTCCGATTGCCGTTTGGGTCGTATGTGTACCGGGTGACCGAGCCCACGGGATTGGTCACCGCCACCAGGTTGCCGACCGCGTCGTATCCGAATCGAGTGACGCCGCCCATCGCGCCCCTTACCGCGGTTTTCCGATCCAGCGCGTCATACTCGTTGGTGACGGCGCCGCCTTCGGGGTCCAGAACGGCGGCAAGCCGGTCTTTTTGATCAAAGACGTTCGTGGTGGTGTTGCCGAGAAAGTCCGTGGCCGTCAGCCGATTGTTATTGCCGTCGTAGGTGAACGAGTTGGTGTGGCCGGAGGCATCCACGGACGCGGTCAAATTGTCGGCGTCGTCATAAAAGAACAGGTTGGTTCGGCCCAGGGCATCGACCCGGCTCAGTTCCCTGCCGGCAATGTCATAAGTGAAGGTGTTGGAGCCGCCCAGGCTGTCCTGGACCATCGCCAGGTTCCCGAACGAGTCGTACGTATTGGTCCTGCTGTTGCCGTTGGCGTCGGTGACGACCACGGCCTGGCCAAAGGCGTTGTAAATGGCGCTGTTTGTCCCTCCCAAGGCGTTGACGGAGTTGGTCAGATTCCCCCGGAGGTCGTAGGCAAAGGTGGTCGCGCCGCCCAGGGCGTCGGTGCGGTTGGTGGGGTCGTTCCGGGAGTTGTAGCGCACCGTGGTGGAGCTGCCCAGGGCGTCGAGCTTCGAGCTGACGTTCCCGTTCGAGTCGTAGCCATACATGGTGACGGCGCCGTCCCGATCAACCACCTTGGTGCGGCAGTTGTTGCCGTCGTACTCGAAGCTCTGGACCTGGCCGAGGGCATCGACGGTTTTCGTAAGGCGCAACTCCTGGTCGTAATAGTCAAAGGACTGGTTGCCAAAAGGGTCCGTGACGGTAGTGACCCGGTTCACGAAATCATAAGCAAAAGCCGTGGCATTGCCCAAGGCGTCCTGCTGGGAGGAAACCACCCGCCGCTCAGCGTCATAGACCATGCTTACAAAGGCGTTCCCTCGCGGGTCGATTGCGCGGGTCATTTGGTGGTTGCCGTCGTAAGAGAATTGCGTCACTCCGCCCCGCGCGTCCGTCACGCTGACCAGATTCGTGTTGGCGTCGTAGGCGAACTGGATGGTCCGCCCGAGCGGGTCGGTAATCCGGCTCAGGCAGCCATTGGTGTCGCTCGCAAAGGTGAAGGACCGCCCCACGGTGTCGGTGATGGCTGCCAGTTCGCCGTCGGCATAGCTCAGACTGAGCGTGTTGCCGTTCCGGTCGGCTATCGAGGTCAACTGGCCGTTGGAGTCGAAGTCGTATTGCCGCTGGTCCTTGGTGGTCAGGGTAAAGCCGTCGCCGGAGGAGACGAGCGTGTTGAACACGCCCGGCTCGGCGACATAGCCGCCCGCCCCGTCCGTCGCGTAGGTCTCCTCATGCCCGTCGCCAAAGGCCACCACGACGCTGTTCGAGTCGTTCACCCAGAGGTGGATGTTGTAGGAGTGGTTCCAGCCGTAACCGAGCGGCAGGACCGAGGCCATCGGGTCCTTGGAGTTGTAGCTTCGCGTGAACTCAAAGGCCAAGCCGCGCCCAGGAATTCTCAAGTCCGTGTGCTGGTAGGCGTAGTTGCCGGTGGCCAGGTTGACCGGGTCCTTTGAGAAGGCCTGCTGCGGCTGGCTCCTGCCCAGGGCCAGACCGGTCACATAGACCACCACCGATTTCGTGTCGGTCCTGTCGGCGCAATCCGTCACGGTTAGGGACACGGTGTAGGTCGTACTGCCAGATGAAGGCTGATAGACGTGCGAGGCATTCATGCCCGTTGCCGTCTGGCCGTCACCAAAATCCCACGAGTAGCTCGTGATGGCGCAGCCGCTGACGGAGTCGCTCGAACGCTGCCCGGTAAAATCCACCCGTTCGCCGGAAATCGGCGCCAGGTTGCTCACGTCCGGAACCGCGGTCGGGCCGGGTGGGGCGGCAGTGATGGTGAAATCGTTCGCGCTGGCGCCCCAGGCGAGCTCTGCCCCAGCGGTATTCATGGCCCTGACGCGAACCCGCGCTTGCGTCGAGACCGCGTTCCGAGGAACGGACCAGGCCGCGAAACCGACCCGCGGTGGGGCGTACAGAACCGAACTGAACCACGTAACCCCGCCATCCAGCGAGTAGTCCATTAGGTAATAGTTTATTTGCGACGTGTCCCCAACGGTCACCCACCATATCAGGTGGATGCTCCCCGCAGCCCACTGCTCCCCGCCCTTGGGCGAAGCGACAACCACCGTTGCAGGACCACGCTGGAACTCGTAGCTGACCTCCGGGCTGTTCTGAAACTCCAGGTCCGCCTCCGCCGGCCAATCGAAGTACTGGTAAGAAGCGACCGGACTGAGCACCAGCGGGTCAGTCTCGTCTCCGGCCTCTTCGTAATACTGGTAAGAAACGACAGGGCTGGGGACCAGCGGGTCCATTTCGTCACCGATATTGTCATTGTACTGGTAGCTCACGACGGGCGACATGAGGTTTGTCTGATCGGCTTTGACGGCGCGCGCAACCAAAAGGCAGATAGCGGCGGCCAACCACGCCAAGGCACGCAGGGCCTTCCGCGCCGGGGGCGTAAACACCGCGAGTCGGGTGGGGGTTGAGCCTCTTGGTGGCGCAGTGTTCATGGCGTGGCGGCAACGAGCATTTGCTGTAAGAGTCATTTCCCCTTCACCGTGAATCGTTTGCCTGAGGTCGTGATGTAAGTCGTCTGCTGTCTCCCACCGAGGGGCGCTTTGATCTCGACTTTGGCGAACCTCTCGCCGTTGGCCGCCAGACCGGTCATGGAAAGCGGGAGTCTTTTCAGGGAACCCACCTGCGAAGCGGCACCCGGCTTCTGGGCCGGCCTACCGGTAGGGGCTGGCCCGCTCGGCGAGCGGGCCCTGCCAGGTCCGATTTCACGCATTTGAGACTTCTGGCTTCTCCTCAATTCTGAGGCGGCCCCCGCGTTCACACCGATGACCGCTTGGGCGTAAATAATGCCGCCTCCGCGGGGCATATCCATCATCACCATCGCTGTGCTGGAGGCCTCAGTTCCAGTGGCGTTGAAGCCGCCCCCCTGGACGGCAACGCCATTCGCCGGTTTCGCGACCACAGTTATGGCGGTGTTCAACGGAATGTTTTGACACTGCACCACCACAGGCATCGGGTTCCCCACCTGCCCAGGTATGATGACCGCAGGGTCGGTCAGCGTGGATGACGGATTTGCAGGCACGGATGCCCCTGCAATGCTGGCGATCGCCAACTGCATGCCTTCGCCCGCCGCGGGGATGATGATCGGCTGAAACCCGCGAGAAATCTCGGCGCCGATGCCGCCGTTGAACGAATCGTCCATCGCGTCGATTCGGATCCTCCCGCCCCCGGCCCGTGGCCGAGGACCGTAAGCTCCGTAATCAGTGAACATTCCTGCCAGGCCACCGGATACGTCGATTGTTCCACTCCCCGCCACCACTCCCGAAACAATGCGTACCGCGCCCCCACTCCCGCCCCCTCCGCCAAGGAACCCGATTCCCTCATTGAAAGCGGGGGCTCCGCCACCGTTTGCCAGGATGCTGCCGTCGATCCTGGCAACACCCGTCGCCACCATCAATATCGCGCCCCCACCCCCTCCACCGCCATTGTCGTAGCCGTCAGCGTACCCGCCGCTACCGCCTGAGCCACCGAGTAACGGAAGAAGGAACTGGTTTCCGTACACTGCGCCGCCTGGGTGCTGCAGAGCCACACTGGCTGCAGGGGATCCGAACGCTGCGTTTGCCCCCAAAGCGTAGGGTTGCGTTACGTCCACCAGTCCCCCGCCTGGGCCACGCCCTGCCAGAGGCGGATTCCCGACTTCCGCCGACGCCTGGCCTCCTGCCCAGCCCCCCGGTCCGCCGGGCTGCCCGTCCGGGCCGTTGATGTCCCCTCCGCTCAGTTTGACCACTCCGTTGATCAACACGTCGTTTTGGACCAGCCAAACCACCGGTGTATTGTTGGTGTTCGGGATGAAGGAGACCGTCACGCCATTGGGGATATTGACCGATGTGTACTGGTAGATGCCGTCGGGATGGTCAGCCATGTCGATAACCACGTTCGTCGCCGGGTTCAGTGCGCCGTCATGTCCATCGCTTCCGCTATTCACAACCTGGCCGGAAGCAGCCATCTGGATCGACGCCATGGCCACGAGCGGAAGACAGGCCAAGCGCAACCGCTTTTGGCGGCTATGAGGGATTTCCGGAACGGCGGCGGTTCTCATAGATCATTTCTCCCTTGAAGTGCTACCCGGTTGCAGGCCCGGCGCGGAGCCAATGCTGAACCGTTTCCCCGAAGTTGTGATGTAAGTCGTCTGCTCTCCTCCTCCAAGGACCGCCTTGATTTCCACCTTGGCGAATCTCTCTCCGTTGGCCGCAAGGCCCGTCAGGGAAATCGGGAGTCTCTCCGCGGATCTCGCCTGCGAGCTACCCCTTGGCTTCTCGACTGGTTTACCAAGCGGCTCGCCGCGCGGAACGTCCTTGGCAGGCTTTGTTTCATGCGCCCGAGATTTCCCGCTCCTCTCCAGCGCGGAGGCCGCGCCGGCGCCCACGCCAATAACCGCCTCCGCGTAAATAATCCCTTCGCCCCGGGGCATGTCCATCATCACTGTTGCGGTGCTGGCGGCCTCGGTGCCGGTGGCATTGAAGCCGCCCCCTTGGGCGGCCGACCCGCTCGTCGGATTCGCTACAACCGTTATAGGGGTATTGAGCGGAACGTTCCAACACTGAACCACCACGGGCATGGGGTTGGCCTGCTGGCCCGGCACGATGACTGCGGGGTTGGCCGGGGTGGACGATGGGTTGGCCGGTACAGAAATCCCCGCGATGCTGGCGATGGCCAATTGCATGCCCTCGCCCGCCGCTGGAATGATGATCGGCTGAAAGCCCTGAGTGAAAACACCACCTATGCTGCCGCTGAACTCGTTGTCGAGGGTATCGAACCTTACTCTGCCGAGGCCGCCGTCGTCGCCGTTGTACGAGGAGTCGCTGCGGGCGTCCATTGTGCCGATACCCGTGACTCTCGAGGCCGCCAGCCTCACCGCCCCCCCGCTGCCTGCTCCCGCCCACCAGCCCCGACCGCCAGCATGCGCCTCTATCGCCGCACCCGACGGGAGGTTCACGTCGCCGGAGGCGGCTATAAGAATTGCGCCACCCCCCCCTCCTCCGAAACTCGGTACTTCTCCGTACGCCGTTGATGCGTTAGTACTGCCGCCTCCCCCAGAGCCTCCAATGAGTGGCAGGATGAACTGGTTGCCGTACGTAGGGCCGCCGCCGTAGCCCGCCGTCCCGTAAGATGCGTCACCGCCCCACCATGCAGAGCCGTCCCAATTCGCTTTCGCGAGGCCTCCGCCAGGGCCCTGCCCCGCCGTCGGCGCGCTCCCACCATTTCCTCCCGCGAATCCCCCTGGGCCGCCCTGCTGGCCCTGACCCGACACATCGACGGTCCCTGCGATCGTGCAATCGCCCTGAACGAGCCAAACCACCGGTGAGTTGTTGGCATTCGGGACGAAAGAGACCGTCACACCGGAGGGGATGTTGACCGATGTGTATTGGTAGATGCCATCTGGATGATCGGCCATGTCGATGACCGTGTTTGTCGTGGGGTTCAGGGCGCCGTCGCTGCCGTCGCTCCCACTGTTGACTTGCCCCCACCCGGCCATCGGGATGGAGACCAGAGCAATGAAGGCAAGCCAAACGAAAGCCAAGCGCTTGCCTTTACAACGGGCGATTGGAGTTACTGTGGTTTCTGTGAGTTTCATAGAGCGTTTTCCCCTTTCAATTCTTGAGAGACTTCGGGCGCCAGCAAGAGGCGCGGCATGTCAGCGAGACAGTCGCCATTGGCGACGGAGGACGGAAGGACATTGTGCCGTGTATTGGGTGCCAAGGGCCTGCGTACTGTGTGCTTGCGGGATCTTTCGGCGGCACGAGAGGCTTTGCCGAACCGGTCATGGCTTGACAAACGGCTGTATTGGTCCCCCAAACCCCGTAGGGCCTGCAGAACCGTCCTGGAAGCAAATCGCCCAGCCCCCGTCAGGGCGCTTGTAGAAACCGCAATCCCAAACGTCTTCCAGTTCCGTGGGAACGGCATCTTTGTAGAAACCGCGCCCACAACACCCTTCCTAGCCCCGTCAGGGGCGGCATCTCCGCGCACGCCACAGATGCCGGCCCTTACGGGCCTCATGCGCGCGGGGCAGGCCATTCTACAAAGATGCCGGCCCTCACGGGCCTCACGCGCCTCGGGCGGAGGTTGTGAGATAACTGGGTATTGGCGGGTAAAGTTGAGCCCGGCACAGAGGCACGCGCGGTCACCGCACCGACTCGACCCCGCGGCACCGAACCTGGCGGAGCCTTTGGAGTGCGGCGGGAAGCGGAGCGCCACGCCGCTTTGGCCCCCGGTGTGGCGATGGCCTCCAGTGGGAGCGCGGGGAATGGGGTTGCGGATGGGAAAGCGGTGTCGCGGCTTCGCCTTGCCACCGCGCTCCAAGACCTGGTGGAGGCTCAAAGGACCCCTCCGAATTGGGCGCCAGCCTTTGGAGTGCGGCGGGAAGCGGAGCGCCACGCCGCTTTGGCCCCCGGTGTGGCGATGGCCTCCAGTGGGAGCGCGGGGAATGGAACGGCGGATGGGAAAGCGGTGTCGCGGCTTCGCCTTGCCACCGCACTCCAAGACCTGGCGGAAGCTCCAAGGGCCCTTCCGAATTGGGCGCGAGCCTTTGGAGTGCGGCGGGCATCC
>JAJYHY010000276.1 GCA_021784555.1 bacterium | reverse complement strand
TCTTCTCCGCGCTCCAGTTCCAGGGCAGGAACTCCCCCAGGTTCTCCGGGGCCTTGCCCCCCGCCCGCGCACAGGCCTCCAAATACGCTCGTTGCTTGAAGTAGGCCTTGCGGCGCTTGCGGTTGGCTTTAAAGAGCAGGTCGATCAGCCCCACCCACTCCTGCGCCCATTGTTTCCGAACCCCCTGGGAGCCTCGCGCCAGATTGACAAAATCCCGGCGCTGATGACTCCAGCAAAAGGCCAGCTTGATCTTCCAGTCCTCCCCCAACAGCCCGAAATAGCCCGAATAACGATCCACGCTGAGGATGCCTTCGGTCCCCTTGGGGAAAAAGTTCTCGGGCACCTCCCCGCTGCGAGTCGGCTCCAGCAAAAAGGCCGTCGCCTCCGCTCCCACCACCACCCACGCCCACCATTTCTTCTTGGACGGGCCCTGCTGCCCCTCCACCAGCACCGCCATCGGCCAGCGCGTCTCATCCATGTGCCAGTGCTCACCCCGCCGGGCGTGCAAGACAAACTGCCCCGCCAAGGGCTGGAGCATCGGCCCAATCTTCTGCAGCCCGCCGCTCAACGTCCCGGGCGAGACGTTCAACTCCAGGGTCTGGAGTTCGTCCACCATCCGCTGCATCGGCTGCTTGAATTGGAACTTCTTCAATAACACTATGGTGCGTCGTCGCTTCGGGCAGGTTCAGACGGCGGCGCCGTTTGGGGCCTTTGGCGCCCGGCTGCTGACCGCGCTTTCGCGCGGCAGGAGTCGAGGGCGGCTCGGTGCCGGCGGCTCCGACCTCGGGGGCTGGCGGGGCGGCCTCCTTGGCGGGCCGAGTGGCTTCGGACTTGCTGCCGAACTGCTGCTGGTTGAGCCAGGCCGCTTGCCGGGTGAGCTTTCTGAGCTTCTCCACGAACACTCCCAACAACAGCATCAACTGCTTGATGATCCGCTCGGCCGCCAAGGCCCTTTCCTTCCACCGCTCTTCCCGTTGCACGGCCCGGGCATGCATGGCGCGGTAGTAATGGGCGGCTTGGCGGTCGCTCCCCTCGCCCAAGGGGGGCAGATCGTCGGACTCCGCCGCCAATGACTCGCTTTCCCGCAGCACGGAGTGGAGCCTAACAGGGCGCAAAGCGTGTGTTCCGAAAAAAAGCTGGAAATCTACCGCTTCAGGGGTTTACCGAATGTTTACGCTCAGGGAGCGGGGAGATCTTTGGAAACCGTTGCTGCAAAAGCGGGGACGCTTTGAGCTGCGAAAGCTGCTATAGCGAGTTTGGGCTTGAAATAGCGGCAGGGCTGCCTCAATATCTCCAGGGCTTGGAGCGAGGCGCCGAGGGCTTTTCAAACGCCGCGGATGCTCAAGCCAAGCTGGCTGACGGATGCGACAGGAGTGCGGACGCCCTCGTCCGCGTCTCGATGAAGCCGTCGTCGCGGACGAGGGCGTCCGCGCTCCTATCACCGCCTGAGCCGTTACCAAACGCCGTTCGTGAAACGATTCGTCCAAAGCTGGCTGATAGACACCTTCGCCGTCCTGATTGCGGTCTATCTGGTTCCCGGCATCCATTACGACAGGCCGGTGTACCTGCTGGCCGCCTCACTGCTGCTGGGCGTTTTGAACGCCGTGCTGCGCCCGGTCTTGATGTTGCTGGCCCTGCCGCTGCTGATCATTACGCTGGGGCTGTTCACCCTGGTCATCAACGCGCTCCTGCTTTATCTGGTCGGCTTCCTTCTCCAACCTTACTTTTCGGTGGGCAGCTTCGGGGCCGCAATCCTGGGCGCGCTGATCATCGGCATCATCTCCCTCGTTCTGAATACGCTCACCGGGGCCGGTCACTCACGCATCCATTTTGAGCGTCGCAAGCACCCGCCCCGCGATGGCGGCGATGGCGCCGGCCCGACCATCGACGTGTGAGCCGGGAGGTGGCGCGGAGTGGTGGAGGAATGGAGTGTCGGGTTGACGGAGCGCGTGGAGCGATGGGGTATTGGAGCGACGGAGTAGTGGCATGTCGGACAGCAACTCCCGTTACGAGTCGATCATGCCCGTAAGGCAAACCCGGCATGCATAGTCTTGACGCCCTGAGCCTGAAAGGCCCTTTCAAAATCGGTGAGCACGACTAATCGCTCGCCGGGAGTTTCGATGGGCACAAAGGCGTCGCATTGGCCAAACACGAAGTCTATTTGGTCGAGGTAATCCGGGTGGTCCGTGCGCAGGAAGACCGCGCCGCCTGGCGCCAGGGCGCGGCATGCAATGGATGGAAACCCCTCGTTAATCAGGCGGTGGCGGTGATGCTTTCTCTTTGGCCACGGATCAGGGAAGTAGATGTGCAGGGCCGTAGTCGAGCCGGGCGGCAACAGGTGGCGGAGGAAATACGAGGATTCGATGCGAATGGCGCGCAGGTTTGCCAGTCCGGCGCGCCGCGCCTTCCGGTCCAGCTTCCGAAGGCGGCCCAGCAGCCGCTCGATCCCGATAAAGTTCCGTTCCGGATGCCGCCTCGCATATTCCGCCAAGAAAGAGCCGTCCCCGCTGCCCAACTCGACTTCAAGCGGTTGGGGCAGCGGGAAAAGCTCCGCCAAGTCGATCGGTTCGATGATCGAGCGGAGCTCGTAAAGACGGCTCGGAAGCGGAGTTGAACTCAACGATAGCTGCATGGTGGGAGGGAGTACTCTGCCGTGGGACATCGTGTCAATCTCTGGTTCAACGCCCTGCCCCGCCTCGGCGGGTGTTGTTATGCTTACACGAGCCGGACAAGCCAACACCCTCGTCTCCCATACCTCAAACACCGCAAGTCGGATTGGCGAGTTGCGTTTTCTCGCTAGCGGCGTAGTCTCTCAACTGCTATGAGAGCAAAGCTGAATTCGCTTGCCGAGTCGATAGTGCTCCTGCCGCCCAAAGAGCGGGTTTATTTGGCGGAGCGATTGCTGGCCAGCCTCGATGAGGCCGACGTCGAGCGGCAATGGGCGGCTGAGGCGATTAGGCGCCAGGAGGAGATCCGTTCCGGACGGGTTAAGGCAATCCCTGCCGCGGAGGTCTATCGTCGCATCGATCGCCTCTTGGAGAAGTGAACGCGGTCTTTCACCCGCCCGTGCCTACCGCCTCATCAGAGGTGTCGGGGGTCTCAGGCAATTTGAGTTTTTCGTCGAGGATCTGGACGTTGGCCTCTTTCTTGAGCTTCTTGATGTAGGCCGGGGCCAGCTTGTGGATCTCTTGGGCGAGAAGCCCCTCCTTGATCCGGTCGGCGACCTTGGCATACTCGATCTTCTTGGCGGGGATCTTCTTCAGCAACTTGATGATGTGATAGCCATAGACGGTGGTCACGACGTCGCTAATCTGGTTAGGTGCCAGGGAGAACGAGGCCGCCTCGAAAGCGGGATCCATCTGGCCCCGAGCGAACGTGTATTCCCCGCCATTATCCTTGGAAGCGGTGTCGTCCGAATACTCCTTAACCAGCTTGACGAAATCCTCGCCGGCGCGGGCGCGTTTGAGGATGGCCTCGATCTGCTTGAGCTTGGCCGCCTTCTCCGTGTCGGAGAGTTGCTTGTGGGTGTCGGGATCGCGTGTGCTCAAGAGGATGTGTCTGACGCTGACCATCTCCGGTTGCTCGAAAGCGGCGGGGTGCTGGTCGTAATACTTTTGGGCCTCGGCGTCAGCTATCTTGACGTTGAGCTCGCGCTTGAGCACGGTCGTGGCGGTGGCCGCTTCGGCCCATTTATCAATTAATTGCTTCTGTGTGAGATTGATGGCCTTGAGCCGAAGCTTGACGGCGTCATCGGAGCCGAGCTGGGCTTTGGCTTGTGCGAACTGCTGTTCGGCAATGGTCTGGCCCTCCTTCTTATCCTGGGGAGTGGCTTTGGCGGTGAGCAATTGAATCTGGATGATTTGATCCAGGATCTGCTGCTGGAGAAGGTCCATGCGCTCCGGCGGGATAGTCTGGCCGTGGGCCGCGGCTTCCCCAGTGATGCGAATGACCTCGTCATCGAGTTGATTCCGCCGGATTTCAAACCCTTTGCCCTTGGCCACGACATCGTTGCTAAAGAATGAGGAAACCGGGGGCAGGGCCTTGCTGGCGGCGCCCTGGTTTGTCGTCGCGTCCCCGGCGATGGCCGGCCCAGCCGCAAAGCCCAGGCTCAGGAGAGCGAGGACAAGCGCTGGTGCTGTTCTGTTCTTGATATTCATCGAGCGTAACATTGATTATAGTTCGACCACTTTGACATTGCTGATATTGGGGTCTTTTTGAATCTCGTCCATCACTTCCCGCGGCGGCACGCTATCCAAATTCAAAACCGTCAAAGCACGGCCACCCACAGTATCACGGCTCAGGCTCATGCTGGCAATATTAACGTTGTGGCGGCCCATCAGGGTTCCCAGGTAGCCGACCATGCCGGGGCGGTCTTTGTTGCTCAGCAGCAGCACCACCCCCGAAGGAACAATCTCCGTCGGTTGACTGAAAACGCGGACAATCCGCGGGTTGTCCGGCGAGCCAAAAAACGTGCCGCCCGCCGAAACGACCTTCTGCTCGCCACGAAAGACCTGGATGTGCAGCCATTCGTTAAAGGTGACCGGCTCGTTGGAGCGCTTTTCCTGTACCGTCAAGCCCAGCGTCGAGGCGATGCTCCTCACATTGACGTTGTTAATGTCCCTGGTCTTCGTGCGCGAGAGAAAGCCGACCAGAATAGCCCGGGTGACCGGGTCGATGTTCGGCAACACCTGCGCCTTGCCTCCGTAGGTAATTTGGAGCCGATCGACCTCGCCCGACACGAGTTGCGCCAGGAATTTGCCCAGCTTCTCTCCCAAGTTCAGATACGGCTTGATCTCCTCGTATGTTTTCCCGTCCAGATAGGGCAGGTTCAACGCGTTTCGAACCTCGCCGGTCAAAAGATACGCCGCAATGACCTCGGCGACCTCAATCCCGCATTTCTCCTGCGCCTCGCGCGTGCTGGCCCCCAGGTGCGGCGTGAGCGTCATGCCGGCGTGCTTGCGGAAGGGATGCTCCGCCGGCAGCGGTTCGGACGCGAACACGTCCAGGGCGGCCGCGGCCACCTTTCCTGAATCCAAGGCCGCCAAAAGGTCCTTCTCCACCACGATCTCCCCCCGCGCGCAATTGACGATGCATACCTTGGGCTTCATCTTGGCAAAGGCGGCGGCGTTGAGCATGCCGCGCGTCTGCTCCGTTGAGGGCATGTGAACGGTGATGAAGTCGGCGGCGCGATACACCTCGTCCAGGTCCGCCACCAGCTCGATGCCCAACTCCGCGGCACGGGCTTCGCTCAGAAACGGGTCATAAGCCAGCACCTTCATCCCGAACGCCACGGCGCGCCGCGCCACCTCCCCCCCAATCCGGCCCACGCCCAGAATCCCCAGCACCTTGCCCATGATCTCGGTGCCCTGGAACCGTTTGCGATCCCATTTCCCAGCCGCCATCGACGCGCTGGCTTGAGGAACTTTTCGCGCCAAGTTGAGTATCATGGCAAAGGAGAGTTCCGCCGTCGAGACGGTGTTGCCTCCCGGGGTGTTCATGACGACTACCCCGCGCTGCGTGGCGGCCTCGACATCGACATTATCCACCCCAACGCCTGCCCGGCCGATGACCCGCAACAGCGGCGCCGCCTCAATTACGTTCTTCGTGACTTTCGTTTCAGACCGCACCACCAAGGCCGCGGCCTCTTTGACCGCCTGGAGCAATTCCGGCTCCGGCAGGCGCTTGGAGAGCACCTCCACGTCGAATTCAGGCCGCTGCTGCAGCAACTCGATTCCCTTCGGCGAAACTGGGTCACAGATTATGATCTTCATGGGCCGTCGAGTGTAGGAAAAGTCCAGCGCAAGGTCAAATCGCCTGACCACTCGGACCGCGCGGAAACGACCCAAGTTATGACACCCGCCCTAATGAGCGATCTTTTTGCTTACTCTCGGGTTCCGGCTCCGCAGGCGAGGCGTGGCGTCGATGGTTTGGCTACGGATTTCCGCCACCGCTTTGGAGCGATGGGAGGCAAGCGACCGGTTTGTCAGGGCGCCTGAGGTGTTTGTCGAGTCGCTGGTGAGCGGCACGCCGCCTCCGGGTGCCATTCGTGGGGCCGCGTGGCTCGCCTTGTACCGCCACTCCTCCGATGAGGCGTGGGATCGCGCACGCCGCCGTTTCCTTGCGCGTGTAGTATCCCTTCTGAATGTCGGCGACTTGCCGCGGGTTGATGGGACGCCGATGCGCAAGGAGGCCCTGGAGATCTGCGGGGAACTCGCGCGTCGCTTTCCCGGTGTCGTGCGGTATCAGGATAGACTGAGGGCGCTAGGCCGGAGCGGCCTCGCTGGCACAAGCGGCGCTGAGCCGAGCAAGAACGAAAAGCCTCCGCCACATGACGCGGTGATCCGCCAAAACGGAGAGTCCGAGAGCGCTAGAAGCCCATTCCCACTGGATCCACATCCACCACCAGCGTGATGTCTTCCGGCAGAACAATCGAGCCGAGCACCCCCGCCAACCCTTGACTGAAGGCCATCATCCGCTGCACCCGCACCATGATCTGGTAACGGTAATAGGTCTCGGCGCGCAGCAAGGGCGCGGGTGCGGGTCCGGCCACAATGGCGTCTTTGAAACTGCCGAGAAGTCCTTCCAACTCCCGCCGCACGTGCTCGGACCAAAACTTCACCTTCTCCTCGTTGCGGCCCTTGAGCGTCAGCAAGACGATGCGGTTGAAGGGCGGATACTTGAGCGGTTGCCGAAACTCCAGTTCCTGCTCGTAGAACCCTTCGAAATCATGGCGGCGGGCAAATTGAATTGCCGGGTGGGACGGCGTGAAGGCCTGCACAAATACTTCCCCCTCGATCTCGCCGCGTCCGGCGCGTCCAGCAACCTGGGTCAGCAACTGGAAAGTCCGCTCCCCAGCCCTGAAATCGGGCTGATGCAAGGCTAAATCGGCGTAGATGATCCCAACCAGGGTGACGTTCGGAAAATGCAGGCCCTTGGCTATCATCTGTGTTCCAAGGAGGACATCGAGCCGCCCGGCGCGGAAGTCATTCAGAATTCGCCGAAAATCATCTTTCCGTTTTAGGGCGTCGGAGTCCATCCGTTTGATGCGGGCGTGAGGAAAGAGCTTCGACAACACGTGCTCGACCTTCTCGGTGCCCAAGCCAGCGTAGCGGATCTGGGGGCTTTGGCAGTTCGGGTTTGGACAGGCCACGGGCGCCGCCTCAACATGACCACAGATGTGGCAACACAGCTTCTGCTCCTGCCGATGGTAGGTGAGCGAGACGCTGCAATTCGGACACCCGGCTACATAACCGCATCGGGGGCACTGCATCGAAGTGGCGTAACCGCGGCGATTCAGGAAGAGAATGACCTGTTCCCTTCGCTCCAGACGCTGGGCAATGGCCTCCGTGAGCTGAGGGGAAAAGACCGGGATGCCCTGGTCTTTGCGTAGTGCTTGGCGCATATCGACCACCCGCACCAGCGGCATCTTTTTGTCGTCAGCCCGTTCCGGCAGTTGCAATAAACGATACTTGCCCCTTTTGCAGTTGTAGAAACTCTCCATCGAAGGCGTCGCCGATCCGAGCACGACCGTTGCCCCTTCCATCTGGCCGCGCACGACGGCCACGTCGCGCGCGTGGTAGCGCGGGGCCTCCTCCTGCTTGTAGGTCTGCTCGTGCTCCTCATCCACCACGATCAGCCCCAAGGGGTCCACCGGGGCAAACACCGCCGAACGCGCCCCGATAGCAATCCGCGCCCGGCCTTGGCGAATTTTGTGCCATTCATCGTGACGCTCCCCGGCCGACAAATGGCTGTGCAACACCGCCACCAGCGTCTTAAGCGGCCCGGAACTGAACCGCGCCTTGAACCGTTCGACCGTCTGGGGCGTCAACGAAATCTCAGGCACGAGCACAATGGCCCCTTTTCCCTGTTCCAAGGCGTGGGCCATCGCCTGGAGATAGACTTCAGTCTTGCCGCTCCCGGTCACCCCATGAAGCAGAAAGACGTGTTCACCCGTGTCTATATCCGCCACGACAGCCGCCAAGGCCGCCGATTGGGCGACGTTGAGCGGGAGCGGTTGCGTAGGCAGGATGGTCTCGTGGGCGTAGGGGTCTCGCTCCGCAACCTGGGCGGCAATGCGCACCAAGCCCTTGTCCTCCAGGTGGCGAACCGTGGCGGCGGTCGTCGAGGCCAGTTCCAGCAGTTCCACCAAAGGCGATTCCCGGCGAGCTTGAATGATCTCCAAGACCGCCTTCTGCCGGGCTGAAAGCCGCGGCATTTCCCCCACCGGCGCCAAAGCCATGACAAAGAGCCGTTCTCGCCAGTTCGCCCGCTCCCGCCGCACGGCCTCAGGCAGAACGCTTTTAAGAGCGGTCTCCGGCGCGCAGCCGTAATACTCGCCCAGCCACCTCGCCAGCCGAAGCACCTTGGGTGTGACCAGCGTTTCCTTGCCAATCACCTTCAGAATTGGCTTAAGCCGCCCTTGGGCCGACTCCTCAGCCAGCGCCGTCACGCAGCCCAGCATCTTGCGCGGGCCAAACGGCACCTGCACCCGGCTCCCCACCTGCACCTGGCCGTCCAATTCGCTCGGCACCAGGTAATCAAATTCCTTGCGCAGGGCCAATTCGAGTGTGACACGCGCTATCATCCGTCGCTTCCACTGTGCTCATGGTTCAAGAATACGCCATCCGCACCGCAACTCAATTCTCTAACGATGATTACACTCGCCACGGCCGCGCTCTTCAATCCCCAAATCGAAAATCGCAAATCTAGAATCGAAAATGGAGAAAATGGATTTGGGGGTTGTGGAGCAGACGCAGCCTCCGCTATAAGAATAGGCAGCCATGCATGAACCGAGCGGAAGCCAGATCGCGCCGGGCGCCCCATCCGCCGCGCCCGGACTCAAAGCCACCGCGACGCGCTACCGCTGGGTAGTCTGCGCGCTCCTGTTTTTCGCCACCACCATCAATTATTTCGACCGCCAGATCCTTGCCCTGCTCAAGGGGATGCTGGACCAGCAATTCGGGTGGACCAACGCCGAGTTCGGCTGGGTCAACGGCGTCTTCCAACTCGGCTATGGAATCGGGTTGCTGGGCTTCGGCTGGTTTGTGGATCGGTTCGGCGCCAAGATCGGCTATGCGGTCTCGATCATAGGCTGGAGCCTCTCGGCGATTGCCCACGGCTTCGCCGGCAGCGTCGGGCAATTTATCACGGCGCGGGGGGCGCTCGGCCTGTCCGAGTCGGGCAATTTCCCTTCCGCTATCAAGGCGGTGGCGCTCTGGTTCCCAAAACGGGAGCGGGCTTTTGCCACCAGCATTTTCAACGCGGGCACCAACGCCGGCGCCCTCATCGCCCCGGCGGTTGTCCCC
Source organism: bacterium (assembly GCA_021784555.1). Lineage (GTDB taxonomy): Bacteria > Verrucomicrobiota > Verrucomicrobiia > Limisphaerales > UBA8199 > JAJYHY01. The sequence goes on along the minus strand of JAJYHY010000276.1, from coordinate 2,099 downwards.
TGGGTGGCCTTCAAGTGGGGGTGGCAGGCGGCGTTTGTCTCCGCCGGTATTGCAGGCTTGCTCTGGCTGGCCCTATGGATTCCATTTTACCACCTTCCTCGGAAGACCCGGCGCGTCAATGCCGCCGAGTTAAGCCTCATCCAAAGCGACAAGGACGAGACGACGGACGGCGAAAAGGCCCCCTGGCTGGGCCTGTTGGCCTACCCCCAGACCTGGTCGTTTATCGTGGCGAAGTTCCTCACCGACCCGGTCTGGTGGTTTTACCTCGTCTGGTTGCCGGACTTCTTCAAGCAGGTCCGCAGCCTGGATATTCAGAGAAGCTGGATCTATATCACCGCCATCTACGGTATGGTGACCGTGCTGAGCATCTTCGGCGGCTGGATTACCGGCTTCCTGACGGAGCGCGGTTGGAGCGTGACGCGGGCGCGCAAGACGGGGATGTTCGTCTTTGCGCTCTGTGTGGTGCCGGTGGTTGCCGCCACCCAAGCCGGTAATTGGGGCGCGGTCTTGCTCATTGGCCTGGCCGCCTCGGCGCACCAGGCCTGGTCGGCCAACCTCTTTACCACCGTCTCGGACATGTTCCCAAAGCCGGCGGTGGCCTCGGTTATCGGCATTGGCGGGATGGCCGGTTCCGCCGGCGGGGCCATCTTTCCGGTTTTGAGCGGCATCATGCTGGATCACTTCAAAGCCAGCCATGCCGAAACCACCGGCTACGCCATTCTGTTCGGCATCTGCGCCTGCGCCTACCTGGTCGCCTTTGGGCTGAACCACGTCCTGGCGCCGAGGTTCGAACCGATGTCGCTGGAAGCAAACCACGGAACACACCGAATACCCGGAAACGGAAAGGAACAGTGAGCAGACTGATTTCAAGCGCCAGCCACCGAACCATACCCCAGCAATTCTCATTCTTATGGCCGGAGAACGAAAGCGGCGGTCCGCGACGCACGCCAAACGCTGCGCGAGGAACAGACGACGTTGGAGGAAGCACACGATCTGGAACCTGGCGAAGCCCTTGGAGTGCGGCGCGGACCGCCGCTTTCGTTCTCTCTCCTACCTCAAAATTGTTGACCACCCCCGGGCAGGCTTTCCTCTCTCCGTGTATTCCGTGTATTCCGTGTATTCCGTGGTTGCCTTTGACCTTGAACTGGCGGCCTGAGGCGCTGTCTCGCTTGCTATGAAACTTGGGCTCGGCTTGTATCGGCACCAGTTGACACGCGAGAATTTTCAGTTCGCGCGCCAAGCGGGGGCGGCTCACGTCGTGGCGCACCTGGTGGATTATTTCCGAGGCGGCGCCCTGAATCCGCGCGATGACCAACCGACAGGCGGCGAGGGCGGCTGGGGACGGGCCGGCGACCCGAACCGCCTGTGGAGTTTAGAACAGTTAGTCGAACTCCGGCGGGCGGTTGAGAACGAAGGCCTGAAGCTGGAAGCAATCGAGAATTTCGACCCGGCGCACTGGCATGACATCCTGCTCGGTGGCCCGAAGAAGGCGGCGCAGCTTGAGAATATCAAGACCATTATTCGCCGTGTGGGCCAGGCCGGAATCCCGATCCTCGGTTACAACTTTAGCATTGCCGGCGTCTGCGGGCGCGTCACCGGCCCCTACGCCAGAGGCGGCGCCGCCTCGGTGGCGATGGAGGGGCCGCTTGAAGACCCAATCCCCCGCGGCATGGTCTGGAACATGGTCTATGACCCGAACGCGCCCGAAGGGACTATTCCCCCGATAACGACCGAGGAACTCTGGCGCCGATTAGAAGGCTTTCTGGAGGCCGTTTTGCCGGTAGCGGAGGAGGCCGGCGTCAAGCTCGCCGCGCATCCCGACGACCCGCCGATGCCGGCGATGCGTGGGCAACCGCGCCTGGTGTACCAACCGCATCTCTACCAGCGTCTGCTCGATCTCAGGCCCAGCCCCTCTAACACGCTCGAGTTTTGCCTCGGCTCCCTGGCCGAAATGACCGAAGGCGACCTCTACCAGGCGGTCGATGATTATAGTCGGCAAGGCAAGCTGGCTTATGTCCATTTCCGGAACGTGCGAGGCAAAGTGCCCCATTACCGGGAAACCTTTGTGGATGACGGCGACATTGACATGCCGCGCAGAT
>JAJYHY010000275.1 GCA_021784555.1 bacterium | reverse complement strand
AGCTGATCGGCTTCCGCAACCGCCTGGTGGTGCTGATCAACTGGGTGTGGGACTACCTCTTCTACATAGGCCGCGAGAGCTAATTCTTCGTTAGCAGTTAATGTTTTTGGTCCGATGATTAACGAGGCCAACGAACCATCCTCGGCATGCCGCCTCCGGCGTACCCGTCAGGTCGAAACCAGTACGCCCCCAACGCGGAACAGGGATATTATCGCCTGAAGCGGGCCGCGAGTCAAGGGCGCAGCGCTGGGGTCAGTCCTCACCTTTTCCGCGGTAATGGGAGGCGAAGCGGCGGAAAAAGATGCAGGACTGACTCCAACGCTGATTAAGGGTTGCGGCAAAAGTGGCGGCGGGTTTAGGATGGGGCGTCATCGGACTCAAGAAGCCATGAGTATATCCACAACTGCAAATGCGGCGGTTTCTGAATTGAATCAAGGGCCATTGAGGGGTTCCGGCCTCCGGCGGCTCTCGTTGCCCGTCGCGTGCCTGGCGCTGGCGCTTGCCCTGGGAGCCCCGGCGGCGCTGTCACCGATCCCTTCACATCCCCACCCGGCCTGGCTCAAGGGCTGGCGCCAGAAGAACCCGATCTGGCGCGGCATCCACCTGGGCCTCAGCAGTGACCAACAGGCACACCAACTGTTAAAGGAGCTGCCCAAACTGGCTGCCGTCGGCGTCAACGTCGTGATTGCCGAGGTGGACTACAACTTCGATTTTCAGTCTCATCCCGAATTGCGCCCCGCCCATTACGTCACGAAAGCCCGCGCACGGGAATTGGCGCGGAAGGCGCGGGAGTGCGGTATCCGGCTTATTCCGCAGCTCAACTGCCTGGGGCACCAATCATGGGGCGGCACGACCGGCGAGCTTCTGGCCAAGCACCCGGATTTTGACGAGACGCCCGGCCAATTCCCAGGCAACAAAGGCATTTATTGCCGGAGTTGGTGTCCGCGGAATCCGGATGTCAATAAAGTCGTTTTCGCCCTCATTGACGAGCTGATCGACGCCTTCGATGCCGACGCCTTCCACGTCGGGATGGATGAAGTGTTCATCATCGGTTCGAAGTACTGCCCGCGCTGCCGCGGCCACGACCCGGCGAAGCTGTTCGCCATGCAGGTTGACGCCCTCCACTCGCACATCGTCGGCCAACGGCATTTGGAAATGCTGATGTGGGGCGACCGATTCCTTAGCGCCAAAGCCACGGGTTATGGCAAATGGGAGGCCTCGGAAAACCATACCGAAGGGGCGATCGATTTGGTGCCGAAGGACATCATTCTTTGTGATTGGCATTACAACAAGCGAGCCGACTATCCTTCGGTGCCGTATTTGTTGGGCAAAGGCTTCCGGGTTTGGCCCTCGGGCTGGCAGCCATTGGAGGCCGCAAAGGCCTTTAGCGCCTTCGCCCACGGTCTGAGGACCAGCGAGAACAACCCGCGCCTGCTCGGCTATCTCTGCACAACCTGGGGCAAGGTGAGAATCCCTCAGGCTGCCGAGTGGCCGCCGCTGGTCGAACCGCTTCAGATTTGGAAGTGATGCCGAACGAAGCTATGAACGAGATTGTTCCATCCCGACCGCCGATTCTGCGCAACGAGGCGGCTGCCATCCAAGCCCTGTTCCACGAGAACGTCGTGCCCAGCTACGGGCGTTTTGACATCGTTCTGGACCATGGTTCGGGCGCTTACGTCTATGATGTGGCGGGCAAGCGCTACCTGGACCTGGGCGGCGGGATTGCCGTCACCGCCTTGGGCCATGGGCATCCGGCCATCGCCGAGGCGCTCCTGGAGCAGTCGCGAAAGCTCATTCACGTCTCCAATTTCTATTACCACGAGCCGCAGGGACGCTTGGCAAAGGCCCTGGTCAAGCTCATCGGCCCGGGCAAATGCTTTTTCTGCAACAGCGGGGGCGAGGCCAACGAGGGCCTCTATAAGCTGGCCCGCAAATTTGGCCACGACGAGGGCCGCTTCGAGGTCCTCACCGCCAGCAACTCCTTTCATGGCCGAACGCTGGCGGGTATTGCGGCCACCGGGCAGGAGAAGGTCAAGAAAGGTTTCGAACCGATGGTGGCCGGGTTTCGGCAAATCCCCTTCAACGACCTGGAAGCGGCCCACAACGCCCTCTCTCCGGCAACGGCCGCCATTCTTATAGAGGGCATACAAGGTGAAAGCGGGGTGACGCCGGCGAAGCCTGAGTATCTCCTGGGCCTGCGCCGGTTGTGCGACGAGAAGAAACTGCTGCTCCTGATGGACGGCGTGCAGGATGGCCATTTCCGCACCGGGCGTTTCCAGGGTTTCCAGCGCATCCTCGAAGACCCTGCCTCCTCCAACGGGCAGGCTGCGGCCTTCCTTCCGGACGGCCTCTCCATGGCCAAGTCCCTGGGCGGCGGATTTCCGATTGGGGCATTCTGGGTTCGCGCGCCTTACGCCGATCTGCTTGGCCCGGGCACACACGGCAGCACGTTTGGCGGCTCACCCCTGGCCTGCGCCGTGGCGCTGAAAATCCTTGAGGTCGTCGAGTGCCAGAAGTTGGCGGAGAACGCGCGCGGCATGGGCGCATTCCTCAAGAGCGGTCTGGAGCGGTTGGCCCGCGAGTTTCCCCAGGTGATCCAGGAAGTGCGGGGCCTGGGCCTGATGCTGGGCATTGAACTGGCCCCGGCTGTCCCCAATCTGCCAGGCGAGAACGCCAAAACCCAATCTTCCCGGCTGGCGAACCTGCTCCACCAGGCCGGCCTGCTGACCATCCCCGCCGGCGGCCAGATACTGCGTCTGTTGCCGCCGTTGACACTTCAGCGGAGCGAGGCCGCGGAGGGGCTGGCAATTATTGAAAACGCATTCGCGCGACTGACGCAATAAATCGGGAAATGAGACAGCTTCGGGGTCAGTACTACAGCTTTTTCCGCCACTTCGCCTTGCACTCCCGCGGAAAAAGTGAGGACTGACCCCGAAGCCTTTCTAATCGCAACCAATGAGACATCTACTGAGCATCGAAAAACTGGCCAAAGAGGACATTGAGGGCCTCCTGGCCGACACCTCCAACATGAAAGCGGCCCGCGGGCGCCATTCGCGGCTCCCGTTGCAGGGCCAGTTCTGGGCCATGCTCTTTGCCAAAGCTTCCACGCGCACCCGCGTCTCTTTTGAAGTCGGTGTCCGGGAGCTCGGGGGCCAGGCGCTGTTCCTGCCGGCCAGCGAGATTCAACTCGGCCGCGGTGAACCGATTCGAGATACGGCCCGGGTGCTGGCGCGGTTTGTCCAGGGCGCAATATTTCGGACCTACGCCCAAAGCGATGTCGAAGAGTTCGCCCGCTTCGCCCAAATCCCGACCGTCAACGCCCTGACGGATGACGAACATCCCTGCCAGATTCTGGCGGACATCTTCTCCTTTCAGGAAAAGCGCGGGCCGATCCAGGGGAAGGTCATCACGTTCGTGGGGGATGGCGCCTGCAATGTGGTCAATTCCTGGATCTTCGCCGCCGCCAAACTCGGCTTCGAGTTGCGCATCGCCGCGCCGAAGGCATTTCAGCCCGGCGCCGACTTGCTCGGCCGCGCGGGCGGCCGAGTGGTCTGCACGGAGGATGTTCGGGCGGCGGCTGAAGGCGCCGATGCCCTTTACACCGATGTCTGGGTCTCCATGGGCAAGGAGGCGGAATCCGCCGAGCGCCTCCGCCAGATGCAGGGCTACCAGATTAACGCGCCGCTCGTGGGCTTGGCCACGCCGGGCGCCTTGGTGATGCATTGCCTGCCCGCTTATCGCGGCAAGGAAATTGACGAAGAGACCTTCGAGGTCAACGCCCAAACCATCTTCGACCAGGCCGAGAACCGCCTCCATGCACAAAAAGCGATTCTCAACTGGCTGGTGTCCTGAGAGCCTGTTTTAAAATTGGCCGGGGCTTGCGGCGGCTCTTTTGCCCGTGGCCTTCGTTGGCTCGCTCCTTACAGCCCGCCAGGGGATGCGCGGAGCGCGCCGCCTCGGCCACGGCCAGAATCCCTCGCCGCAAGCCTTTCCTGCGAATTTTAAAACAGGCTCTGAGATGCGCGCGCTCAGGGGATTCTCAAGAGAAAGAACTGGGCCGGTTGAGACGCTTGGAGGGTGATGACATTGGTGAAACCGCCGTTCCCGCCAAAGGTTCCGGCGCTATTGGTGAGCCACGTCGAAAGCGGGGCGGACAGGTTGGTCGAGGTTAGCCACGTGTAGGGGCCGCCGGGCGTTCCGCCGGAGCCAAAGAGGGCCAGTTTGCCGCCGGGCAGCAAGGCCGAACTAACCGCCGGCGCCGCCGGTCCGCTGTAGAGCGCGAGTTCGGAGTAGCCCGACCAGCCGTTCTCGCCGCTGGGATTGGTGAAGTCGAACATAACGGCCGCGACGTTGTTGGCCAATGGCGCGCCGGAGGCGGAGGTAATAGTCAGGCGGTCGGCCGTGGGGAGGTTTGACGGCAGTCCATTCCCAGAGACCGTGGGGTCGTAACTGGCGCTGGTAAGGGGGATGAAGTTGGTCGGGTTCGAGACCGTGGAGTAATAGACGGTGTAATGTTGCTGGTCGCGTCCGCCATCCTGCCAACCGCCGTAGGTGACAATCTTGGTCAGGCTGGCGCCGGCGGCCGAATTGGGAAGAAGGTAGCTAACATAAGTCCCCACGCCGCTGCCGCAACTGGCAAAGGCGCCCTTGTAGCCGCCCACTTGGCCCACGGAACCGTCGGTCAACATGGCGACGCCCGCGGCGCCGTTGTAGGCGAAGTTGCCGGCGCTGGCGCTGCTCGGAGAGAGCCCCTGGAGCAGGTCGCCCGGAGCAACCGTCCAGGTCGGGAAGAGCATCTCGCCGGCGCTCATCTGGAAGGCGGGCGAAATAACCACCCCGTTAGTGGTCGGGGCCGGGACGGGGTTGACGGTGAAGCGGTTGGTGGAGCTGCCGGCGTTGCCGTAGGTATTGGAGGCGGTAACATAGTAGGCGCCCGAATCGCTCGGTTGCAGATTGGTAATGGTGAGCGAGGGGCCGGTGGCGCCGGGGAGCGCGGCGCCGTCCTTGTGCCACTGGTAGGAAATCGGCGTCGAGCCGTCAAAGACCGCGTTGAAGGTCACCTCGCTGCCCACGACGTCGGCGCCAGTAAAGGGCTGCACGTCCCGTATCAGGACGGGCGCCAGAGTGATTTGGACGCTGGCCGAAGGCGTCCCGTACACGTCGATCTCGGAGTATCCTTCGTAGCCATTCTCCCCGCCGCCGTTCGGCTGTGTGAAGTCGAATTGGAGGGCATAGACGTTCGCGGCCAGGACGGGGGTACTAGACGGGGTGAAGCTGATTCGGGTGGTGTTGGCGACGCCCGAAGGAACGGTGGGGAGGTAATCGGGGGCCGTCAGGGGAACAAAGGTGGTTGGGGCCATGACCGTGGAGTAATTGATAGTGTAGGCCTGCTCGTCGCGTCCGCTGTCGCTCCAGCCGCCGTACACCACGATATTGGTGAGGTCATAGCCGCCGGCGGAGCCGGGCAGGATGTAGGTAATGGTCTTGCCGGCGTTGGCGCCGCAAGTCGCCACGCCGAGGTTTCCATCGCCAACCGGGCCCGCCTGGCCGTCGGTGAGGATGCCCACGCCGCCCGCGGTGCCATTGGCGAAGTCGGCGCCGACCGTGTCGCTGGGGAGCATTCCGGCGATGAGGCTGCCGGGCGCCAGACGCCAAGTCGGGTTGAATGTCGCACCGGGGTAACCGCTTTGGTTCGCATCCGATTCGATAACGCCATAGCCGTCAGGTCCGGGCGCGGAGTTGACCGTAAATGAGTTTGGCGTGCTGCTCAAGACGCCCAAGGCGTTTGAGGCGACGCAGTTGTAGGCCCCGGCGTCCGAGAGGTGCAGATTGTTGAGCGTCAGCGTTGGCTGGGTCGCCCCGGGAATCGGGACCGGCCCGCTGCCCGTATTCACCTCCCACTGGTAGGAGAGCGGCTGCGGGCTGGCAAAGGCGGTGGTGAAAGTGACTTGGCTGCCTTCGACATCCGAACCGGTTACCGGTTCGGTATCGGACAACAGGGCGATCGGGACCGCCGCCGAGGCCGTGCCGTAAATCGCGACTTCCGCGTAGCCCTCGTAACCGTTCTCGCCCCCGCCATTGGGCGCAGAGAAGTCGAACATGACCGCCGCGACATTGGTCGCGAGGACCGAGCCGGCCGACCCCGGAGTATAAGCGACGCGCGTGGTGGCGGGGACCCCCGAGGGGACAAACTGTTGGGCGGGGTAATCGAAGCTGGTGAGAGGGATGAAGGTGGTCGGGGCAGTGACGGTCGAGTAAGAGATGGTGTAGGCCTGTTCGACGCGGCCATTGTCGCTCCAGCCGCCATAGAGGGTGATATTTGTCAGGTCATAGCCATACTCCGAACCGGGCAAGGTGTAGATAAGCGTGGTGCCGCCGTTAGCGCCGGCGGTCGCCGAGGTAGCATTGTTGGCATTGCCAACCGCGCCGAAGCGTCCGTCAGTCAAGACACTGACGCCACCCGCGCCCTCCAACTGGAAGTTGCCCGCGGAGCTGCTGGGCAAGGCGCCGGCAATGATGCTGGCAGCCGCGATAGCCCAGGTCGGAGTGAATCGGGTGCCACCATAACCCGTCTGGTTGGCCGGCCACTCGACAACCCCGCTGCTATCCGGCGTGGGGGCGGAGTTGACCGTGAAGGAATTGGGGGTGCTGACGACCGTGCCCAGGGCGTTGGAGGCCAAGCAACTGTAATGGCCGGTGTCGCTCACCTGCAAAGTGTCGATGGTCAGTGTCGTATCCGTGGCGCCGGGGATGGGAACCGGGCCGCTGCCCGTGTCACGCCGCCATTGGTAATGCAAGGGCTGGGTGCTGCCGAAGGCCGCCGCAAACGTGACCGAGTCGCCCGCGTCGGCCACGCCGGTCGCCGGCAGGGTGTCGGCCACCACCACCGGCGCGGGCGGGGCGGGCGTGCCGAACACGTCGATTTCCGAGTAGCCTTCGTAACCGTTCTCGGGAGACCAGCCCGGTTGCAGAATGTTGAAGTTAAGCTGCACGGCCGCCGCGTTTTTCACCAGCACGCCGCCGTTGGGGGCGGCAAAGGTAATGCGGGTGGCGGACTGGAGGCCGTTGGGGTCACTTGGCAGGAAAGTAACGCCGGAAACACCGACGAAGTTGGTGGGAGCGGCGAAAGTAGATGCCAAAACGTGGTAGCTCTGCTGGTCCCGCCCGCCATCGCTCCAGCCGCCATAAACAACAATCTGGCTGATGTCCCAGCCGTTGGGGGCATTAGTTGAGGCCGGCAGCATATAGGTCAGCAGGGAGCCGGCGCCGGCACTCACGGTGCCGCAGGTCGCCTCGTCCGGGCTGGCGGTCCCGGCCGGGTGCAGCGCTCCAAACTTGCCGTCCGTCAAGGGGCTGACGCCGCCGGCGCCTCCCAATTGAAAGTCGCCCACGGTGCCGCTGGGCAACTCGCCGGCGAGGAGGCTGTTGGTGGCCACGACCCAGGTGGGCACAAAATCGGTATTGCCTCCCAAGCCGAGCTGGTTTGCAATCGCGATGATGACTCCATTGGTCGCCGCCGGGGCGGGATAGACGGTCAAGTCGGCCAGGGTGCTGGTAGCGACCCCGAGTGCATTGGAGATCGTCACGGAATAGAAGGAGGAGTCGGTGAGTTGAAGGTTAGTAAGCGTCAAGGTGGTGTTGGTCGCGCCGGGGATCGGCACGTAATTATTTTCCCATTGGTAGGAGAGAGGGCGGCTGCCATCGGCGGCCACGGTGAAGGTAATCGTATCGCCGACCACATTGGAGGCGCTGGATGGGAGGGTGTCGCTCACCAGCACCGGGGGCCCATCGGTTGCCGTCAATGAAACGGAGGGGCTAATGGATGTGCCGAGACTGTTGGTTACCATCACCCGATATTCGACGGTCGAATTGGCGCTCAAGCTGCTGGTGTTCACGACAAAATTGGTGGCGGTAGCGCCGGTAATGGGGGAGAAGGTCGCGCCGCCCGTGCCGTTATCCGACTGCCATTGATAGCCAAAGGGAGGCTGGCCCGCCGGAGCTTCGGCCAAGGTCACGGGTGTCCCTACATAGACCAGGTTGGTAGGAGAGGATAGAGAAGTCCCCAGCGGCGTAGTCACCGAAGGCAGCAGCGCCGTGACCGATTGCGGCAATGGGGTGGCGTCCAGCCGCACGTTGTCGAAGGGGATGGCGTTCAAATTCGTCCCCTCCATGAGCACGCTCAGGTCGCCGCTCACGTTGTAGGGCGTGCTGAAGCTGACCGTGCTGTCCGCGAAGGTTCCCGGCGCCACCTTGGAAGCGTCCACAGCCGTCGCGGACAGAATAGGGCTAAACATGCCGGGCCCGTTCAGCAGGGCGATGAAGCCCTGGCCGGTGGACGAGCCGGTTAAATCCTGCCCCACGGCAATGGTCAGGGTGTAGGTGGTGTTCGGCTGGAGCAGGCCCACGTCCTGCGAGCAGTAGGCCACATGCCCGTTCATTTGCTCGACGAGATAATTCGTTCCATCGGCCGGCGCAGGCAGAGACGGAGAGTTAAACAGTGTAGCGCTGATGTTCTGGACATAATTGCCGCCGCCACTGACAGAGGACCAGTTCGTGCTCACGCCACCGGTGCCCCCCGCCGAAGTGATGGTGGATTCCTCAAACGAAAAGTCCCGGACGGTTACTGGGCTGCCAAAGGCAAACTGGCAGGCGCCCGCCAGCAGCAACACGGTCCCCAGCCAGGATGCGGAAGAAATCAGCGTCGCGCGCTTCATAAACGAGCGCGCCGAACAGGCACAATTTAAAGGCTTCATGTTTTACCTTTTATCCAAGTCTCGCCGAAAGGCAAGCGAATTCGCGAGTTCGCGAGAGTGGGCCGGGCACCACTGCCATTGAACTAGGGGGTGATTCCCTGTCTCTTGCTCTTGCTCAGGTTCTTACTCTTGCTCTCTAAGTTGCTCTGGGGGAGCAGGATCAAGAGCAAGATGGGGGTAGCTCCTTTGCTTAATTCAATGCCAGTGGGGCCGGGCACCGGCTTGTGGCTCTGCTCAATCGTCCCACCCAAAGACATCTGGATTTTTCCCCTGCACCCGCACTTCCGGCAGATCCTCTGCGCTGCGCTCTGAGCCGCTTCCAAGCCGAGACGGAGTTTACCGAAGGTTTACGGAATTCTCGTTGACTTCTGAAGCGAAAACTGTGAACATGTGGCTAAGTTAGGGATGAAAGAGCAAAATCCCTTTGCTCCATCGCAGGCGAAGCCCGCGGAGCACAATAATCCGGAGAGGTTATGAACAGCAGCGCGTGGGTGCTAGTGGGGCTGGTAGTGGCATTGATTGGTTCGGGCGTGGCGGAATGGTGGTTTCACCAAGCTACGGCACCGAGGCGCTGGTGATCGAGTGCATGGCCTTGCGTCCATTCCTGCAGTGGCTGAGCGAATGGCAACTGGTGCGGGCGACTTGCGGGGTCATCACGAACGCGCGCGCCGATCATCTCGATGTGATGGGTCCCGAGGAGGGGGACGTGGCCAAGGCTCTGGCAGGCATGATACTGCGCCAGGGAAAGCTTTATACGGCCGAACGCCGGCACCTGGAGATCTTTCGCCAGTGCGCGGCTGATCGCGGAAGCGAGCTGATCGCGGTAGGCGAATCCGAGGTCGGGGCGGTCACGGAGCAAGACCTGGCGGGCTTCAGCTACGTTGAGCACGCGGAGAATGTGGCGTTGGCCCTGCGAGTCTGCGCCGACCTGGGCGTGGGGCGTCAGGCTGCCTTGGAGGGCATGTGGCGGGCACGGCCAGATCCGGGAGTTCTGACCGAGCATGAGGTCCAGTTTTTCGGCCGGCGACTGGTGTTCGTGAACGGCTTCGCCGCAAATGAAACGTATTTATTGGCGGCCCAGTGACGTCTCGCGCCGAGTGATGGTCTTGCTCTGCCTCATGGCGCTGGGCAGCTTGTTCGTGGTGGAACGATTCAAGGTGCGAATCCTCCAGCCGTACTACGCGCAGAAGATCGCCGCCGCCCGCCTGGCCGAGAAGTGCTTCGCCGCGGTCAAGGCCGAACGTTTGCGCCGCGATGCTCCTATCGACCCGGAGACGGACCCCGCTCAGACGGGCTTGGTGGGCATGGGGGCCAGTCTCGTGACCAGCGACGTGGGCGACTTGGCGGCAAAGCGAACGACGATTAACCCCAACTTCGCGGCCGTGGTGGTCGGCCAGCTCAAAGAGTGCGGCGCCCGCCCGGGCGACATCATCGCCATCCAATGCACCGGTTCGTTTCCGGCGATGAACATCAATGTTCTGGCGGCCATTGAAACCCTTAATCTCCAGCCGATCCTCATTACAAGCGCTTCCTCCTCCTCCTGGGGGGCCAACTTCACGAACTTCCTGTGGTTAGACATCGAGAAGACGCTCTACGAGGCCGGGCTCATTCACACGCGATCGGTCGCGGTGTCGGTTGGTGGAATCGAAGACCGAGGGTTGGGCATGAGCCGCCAGGGAGTCCGGATTATCACCAACGCGATTGCCTCCTCCGGCCTGCCTTTCATTGCGCCCAAAGATAACGCCGAGAGCGTCCGCCTGCACATGGAGACCTACAGCCGCCGGGCCCAGGGACGAGAGATGAAAGTGCTTGTCAACGTGGGTGGGCTGGCGACCTCCTTGGGAGGGTTGAGGGGCAAACATAGCTTTAAGCCGGGAATCAATCGGGTGGTCCCTCCCGGCGCGCTGCTCCTCATCGTCGCCACGCTCTGGACTTTCGTCCGCATGGACGTCGGGCTGCGTTTCCTCCAGTCGCTCCGGTCCAAAACCCGGGCGGGTCATCCTGAACCAATGATTTGACCCGCGCCGCCATGGTTCTGGAGGTAACTGCTCAGGCGGTGATAGGAGCGCGGGCGCCCTCGTCCGCGTCTCGGGAAAGGTGCAGTCGCGGACGAGGGCGTCCGCGCTCCTATCGCGTGCGCCAGGCAGCCTGGCCTGAGCAATTACCTCTGGGGTCGGCTCGGCGTGAAGTCGGGGTTACCTCGCCGTATCCAGTGCCTGGTGGCGCACGTTCCAGCCTTCGATCTCGACCCTTGGCGGGGCGCCTCGCAGCAACCGCGCGGCGTAAGTGGCGGAGACTTCCCGCCTTTCGCCCGGGAGCAGGGAGATGTAGTTGTCCTGCCAGAGCACCGGCAGAACCTCCGGCCCTCCTTGGCCGCGATCCACTTTGAGGCGAATGAAAAAAGCGAGGGATTTGCTCGGATTCTCGATGGTCACGCGAGTCACCTCGTTCCTCCCATGGCGCGCGGAGGCGGCGGAGAGCTTCACGTCCACCTGTGGGAGCGAGTTCAAGGCGGTGAAGTCAGCGAACTGTTTGGTTGGCGTGTAATACCAGGAGGAGCCTGGCCTGGGTTTGCCGAGGGTGTCGGGCTGGGTGGAGAGCCAGTAGAAGTTCGAGCTGAGAGGTTTGCCCGAGGCGTCTTCGAGCGTGAGCTTGACAAAGTAGGTGGACGAGAGACCGGATGGCTCGGGAAGCTCGAACAGACGT
>JAJYHY010000274.1 GCA_021784555.1 bacterium | reverse complement strand
ATCCGAGGCTATGAGTCCCCGAAGCTGCGCAAACCGAAAAAACGACCGCAATCCGGTCACCATCTGTGCAGCCAATCCGAGGCTGCCTGGCGGCGCGTGTCGGCGGACAAAAGCTGCTATCTGTGAGGTGCCCAGAGCACGGAGCTTCACTCGTCCAGTGCCAAAATGCTCATTGAGAAAGCGGTCAATATGCCGCGCGTAGTTGGAGATCGTTGCACGATCCAATCCTCGCTCTTCTTTCAGAAAGGCACGGTACCTATCCGTTAGGCGTTGTGATGGGCTTATCGCAATCGGGGCGCTCTTTGGCGCGACCACCCCAACATCGCGCAGAAAACTGAGCAACAGCCGTAATCGAGATCCAGCGCCGCGGCAGCCAGCGGGGCGCTCTTTGCGCAATTGAGCCAGGAACTGGCCGACCTTCTGTTCATTGAGCCACGATAGGCGCTCCTTTCGTCGAAGCAGCCAGAGGTCGAGCTTTGCAAAGAAGCGCAAATGATATACGACCTGGGCAGGCGTGTAGCCCAGATCTTCCAGTTTCGCCCGATAGGGCGCGATGTACGCAGTGAGCGGGCCGTTGCTGACTCGCACCCCGCTTTTCACAGGTGAGGTTAATGATGGTGTCATTCATCAGTCATATCGCGAACGCACCACCGCAGGAACACCATTCCAACAGAGCCGGATTATGCCGGGCCGAGGGCCGTTGCGGCCCGTCATTCAGGGCCAAATCTCGCACCACCCGGCATAATCCGGTTCCCGGCATAATGCTTAGCGGTGTATCCGAGACGGTTCGGGTCACGTCCAACCGCCGAACCCACGTTTCCGAGCGAACCATCTCGGATACACCGCTAAGCATTATACGGAACCGACGCCGTTCTGGTGGGTTTGATCAATGACGACGTTCTCGCCAGCCCGCTGATGCGTGAAAATCACGCAAAAACGCGTGATTTTCATGCATTTGTAGTCGCATCCGACTCCGTGCTGGGGCAGCGCCGGGTGGGCATTGCGTGCCGGTTTGCTCAGCAAACCGCAACGAGATCCGATGAAACGAGGTCGTATGACAACCCGGTCCGCTGGCGTGGGGCTGCTTCTCGCGGACGCGCAAGAATCCTTGCCGGGAGACTGCGCTCGGGCGTTGACGCGTCACAACCGCACAGTTACTGTGGAGCGGTGAAGAATATAACGGTGAGTATTGAGCACGGCGTGTGCCGGGCCGCACGAGTTCAAGCCGCCAAACAAGACACCAGCGTGAGCGCGCTGGTACGCAACTATCTGAAGGCGTTCGCGCGTGGGCAGGCACCCCCGCTGAGCCGCTTGCGCAGCGAGGACCTCAGTGACGGTCAGACCTATGACGGAGTCAGGGTCGTGACCCCGCTCCGGGACCTCAAGTGGCGGGGCCGCGGCCGGTTTCAGCGTTTCAGGATTTAAGCTGTATCTCATGAATAATACCTTTCAACGTTTGCGCCTTTGGCCTGTCGTTTTCTCTCTCGTGGCGCTTGCCGCGGCCAATCCGATGGTGGCAAGCGGCGCTCCGCTGAATGAGCCTTCTGAACCGCAGTCAGGCCCAGCCACGGCCCGATTTCAGCTTCGGTATCCGAATTACAGGGGCTGGCTTTTCCCTGGACATCGGAGTGCAGAAGTCGGGATAGCCATTCCTCCGGATACGTTCCGGTTCCGCGCCCCGGGCTTGGAATTGCGTCTGGAACTGAGCGGCACCGGACTCACGAACCGGGCGGCGCACCGGCTCCAGTCCGAGACCGCCGAACTCTCCGTGCCGGCGGAGGGTTTGCCCGCGGGCGATCTGTTGTTGAAAGCCAGCCTGTGCTCCGGTTCGCGCCAATTGGCGGCGCGGACCTGGCACTTGCGCCTGTTGACGCGGGCGGAGGTGAAATCTGTGAGGGCTTACGTCGATTCCGACAACCGCCTGATTTTGGATGGCAAGCCCTTTTTCCCGCTCGGTTGGTACGGCGCCGTGAACGAATCCCAACTGGCCGAAATCGCCGACAGCCCTTTCAACTGCCTGCTGGCCTACGGAACCGACCGCGTCCCCAAAGAGCGCATGCGGCGCTTCCTGGACACCATGCAGGCCTCGGGCCTCAAGCTCATTTACTGTATGAACGACGTTTATCCCACGGCGACCTACCTCAAGAATACCGGCTGGGAAGGGATCCGCGGAAATTCGAATATCGCCGCTGCTGTGGTAGAGGCTTATCGCGACCACCCCGCCATTTTGGCGTGGTATCTCAACGATGAACTCCCCCGCAAGCTCGCCCCTCAGCTCGAAGGCTATTACCATGCCGTGCGCCAGGACGACCCCAGCCGCCCATGTTTCATCGTCCTCTGCAATTCCTCCGAGTTCCGCTATTTCCCCCAGACCACGTATATTCTCGGCGTGGACCCGTATCCCGTCCCCAGGCACCCGGTCACGCAGGTGGCGGACTACCTCGATGCCGCTCAAAAGGCCGTGCAGGGCGCCGAACCGGTCTGGCTGGTGCCGCAGGCCTTCGCCTGGTATCAATACAATTCCAAGAACGCGGACCGAGGCCACATTCCTTCCAAGGAAGAACTCCGCACCGGCCGCGCTCCCACTCGCGAAGAGGAACGGTGCATGACCTATCTCGGGCTCATTCACGGCGCCAAGGGCCTCATCTATTATTGCTACTATGACTTGCGCGTCCTGCCCCAATACAAAGAAATGTGGGGCTGGATGAAATCCATCGCGGCGGAGGTCAAAACGCTCTCCCCGGCTTTGCTCTCCACCCAAGCGCCAGGCCATTGGCGCGTTTCGACACCGGTCCAGGGCAGGCTGTTTCGGAAGGGCGACAGGCTCTACTTGCTGGCGGCTAATCCGACCAAGGCCCCTTGCCAAGTCCGATTCGATCTGGAGCGCACCATTGGGCGGCAAGTTGAGGTTCTGTTCGAGAACCGCGATATACCAGCGAATGACGGCACGTTCCAAGACTCCTTCACCCCGCTGGCCGTGCATGTGTATCTCGTACGGTGGCCCTCGGCCGCGCCCGGTTCTACGCGGAACTAGAGTCCTCGAACCTTAAAACCTGCTGCGATCAGGTCAAGTTTTGGCGGCCCGGCAGCACAAGACTGCGGCGGGCTCCCCGATTAGCGCTTATTAGGGTGGATTAGCGGTTGAGGGTCTGAGGTCTCCCTCGCTAGACTAACTCATCCTTTACACATTGAGTTAGCGTGGTTGGAACGAGGGATTCGGGTACTTCCACGGTCTCGGTACCGGCCGGCGTACCGCGTGAGATCCTATAGCGAAACTCATCGCGCACCGGGGAAGCCTTTGCTTTATGCCCTGACCGAAATAGTTTTTCCACAGCCCTTTGATCCGAAGTGGAGAGGCAAGCCGCATCCACCTGACCATGACTACGAACGTGAGAGCGCCCGCCTCCAAAACCCGCCAAACCGCCGATTCGTTCAATGTTAAGGACTGGCATTTTGCACCCCCTATTTCATCGCGACCTCAAAATCCTTGATGTCACAAACCAACCGCGTGCCACGCGTCGCGCGAAGCGGGACCGGGGCAAAATTAACGTTGGCGAAAATCTCGGCCAGGGAGAGAGTGATCTGGAGCGAAGGCAACTCCAGGTGGGAGTCCCGGCCCGCGGCTTCTTTGAGCAGTGAAGAGGCCGGTGGCGGCGATCTTGATCCGCAAGTCGGCATTATAGGCAACGCAGCGCCCGCCCTTGAGCCGGTTACCAAACTCACGAGCGCAATTGGTCGCAATCAGGCTGTGGCGAACGGTTGCGCCCGCCATGGCGAACATCTCGCCATCGAAGAACTCGCTCTCGAAGTCCGCGGCACGCTCGATATCGAGATATTCCGCTTCGCTCAACTGGTGCATTGTTTGAGGTAAAGCCATACGACGTTGTTACACAAACTGTAACTTGGTTGTGGCTGCCTCAGGGTCCCAGCCTCTGGGCGGTTTGCTGTTGATGGCCGCCACGTCCTTGATTGAAATCTGCCGCCCACGCGTTTTAGGCCCCTTGACCTCGATTTCAGCCGGGCTGCAGGTTTGCTGGTTGATGCGCTGGTAGGGAGCGGGCTTGTACCGGATGAAAATTTCGGCGGGCGTATCCGGCTCGAAGAAGAGGATCTTCGACTTGGGCGGAATGCAGTGATAGATCTTGTTCATGATCGTTCCGCCGAAGGTGAACCGCTTGAGGAAGGTCGCGTCCCGGTTGGTATAGGCGAGCGTGAAAACTCGGTCGCGCTCCGGCAAGCCGCAATACACGACATCGGGCCCAACGAACTGCTTTTCCGGCAGCTCGACCACCTGGTAATGGCCGTCGCGGAACAGGAGCAGGAGCTTGTCGAATTTGGTGCAATCGAGGTGAAACTCATCCCCGGACACTTTGTAGCCGATGTAACCCGACTCGGGGTCATAAGCGACTTTGAAGGCCTTGAACGCCACCTCGCGCGCATCGACTTCGTCGTAGCGGCTGGACTTTGTCAGGCGCGGATATTCCGGCGCGTATTGTTCCAGGAGGGCTTCGAGGTGGCCGATGACGTATTTGGTGAGGCCCTTGAGGTTCTTGCGTGTCTCGCCTAACTCGGCGCTGAGCTTCTTCATCTCCTCCCGGTGCCGGGCGATGTCAAAGAGGGAGATGCGCCGGATGCGCACCTGGAGGAGGCGCTCGATGTCGGCCTCGGTGAGTTCATTGAGAAGCTGGTCGCGGAATGGCTTGAACCCTTCCACAATAGCGTTGGTGACCGCCTCGCTGGTCTTGCATTGCTCGATGCGCTTGTAGATACGTTCCTCGATAAAGATCCTCTCCAGGGTGCGGAAATGGAGTTCGGCCTGAAGCTTCGCCTCTTTGATCTGGAGCTCGCGTTTGATGAGCTCAACCAGTTGGCCGGTGTTCTCCCGCAGGACCTCCGAGACGGTCATCTCCACCGGACGATTGTTCCGGATAACGACGATGCGGCTGGAGATGGTCACCTCGCAGTCGGTGAAGGCGTAGAGGGCATCGACCAATTGCTCAGCGCTGACGCCGGAGGGGGCCTTGACCTCAATTTCGACTTCTTCGGACGTATAATCATTGATGCTCTTGACCTTGATCTTGCCCTTGCGCGAGGCGTTCTCAATCGAGGCGGTGAGCGACTCCGTCGTGGCGGTGGGAGGCAGTTCCTTGATGACAACCGTCGTTTCATCCTTTACCCGGATTCGGGCGCGCACCTTGACCTGGCCCGCTCCATCGCGGTACTCCCGCGCGTCCATCAGGCCGCCGGTCTGGAAATCGGGCAGGCATTTGAAGGGCTGATTCTTGAGGATGGCGATTTGAGCCTGGAGCAGTTCGGGGAAATTGTGAGGCAGGATGCGCGAAGACATTCCCACGGCAATGCCCTCGGTGCCGAGCATCAGGAGCAGGGGCAGTTTGCTGGGCAGGGCAACGGGCTCCTGTTTGCGCCCGTCATAGCTGGGGACGAACTCCGTCAGTTCGTCATTGAAGATTTCGGAGCGGGCTAGCTCGCTCAGACGGCATTCGATATAGCGCGGGGCGGCTGGGGGATCGCCCGTGTAGATATTGCCGTAGTTGCCCTGCCGCTCGATGAGGTAGCGTTTGTTGGCCAACACCACCAGCGCGTCGCCAATGGAAGCATCCCCGTGCGGATGGTACTTGGTCGTGTCTCCGATGACGTTGGCGACCTTGGTGAACCGGCCGTCATCGGATTCGTGCATCGCCCACAGGATGCGCCGCTGAACCGGCTTGAGGCCGTCGGCCAGGTTGGGAATGGCGCGGTCGCGGATGACGTAGGAGGCGTAATCCAGGAAACTCCGGTCCACCCGCCGGTGGAGCGCCAGCTCGATCTTGCCCGGCACAAACGGATGGGCCGCCGCTGCATGGGTGACATTCTCCGCGAGAACATGCGCCTGGCCGTTGCCTTCACCGTTGGCGGTTGCCGCCGGGGCGGTCTCAGCGGCGGAACCATTGCCATTGCCTGGAATCGGAGCGGCATGGACTGCCCCGGGCGAGGTCTGTGGCGCCTCTGGAATGGGCAGTTCAGGCTGGTCTGAATCTCGTTTGCGTTTGGCGGA
Source organism: bacterium (assembly GCA_021784555.1). GTDB lineage: Bacteria > Verrucomicrobiota > Verrucomicrobiia > Limisphaerales > UBA8199 > JAJYHY01. The sequence goes on along the minus strand of JAJYHY010000274.1, from coordinate 5,407 downwards.
CATGTCTGGAATCAGGGGCTATCCTGTCAGCCTCGGCTCTCGCGCTTTCAAGCCCTCATCCAACGTTCGCAAGATCGCCTGCCGATCATGGGCGAGCAGGGCCTTGGTGTTCAGCCAGAGGCCGGGCAGATTGGGGCTGTGAACAATCCCCTCCGCGTCCGGCTCGACGCGCGCGTAGGCGCCTTCCCGCAACACGAACCAGTCCACCGCTTCGTCATAAATTTGCCACACGGCATATTCGCGCACGCCCGCGCGCAAGTACGCCTCCAGCTTCTCCCGCAAATCATAGGACGCACTGGTGGCGGCGACTTCGGCCACGAACTCTGGCGCCCCGCTGATGTAATCATCGGCGGTGACGCGGCAACCTCCCCCGGCCTCGGGCTTGAGGAAAAGCAAGCTGTCGGGTTGCGGCACGTCGATGCGGCTGAGCTTCACGGTGGCTCCCGTGGCGTGCTCCGCCGACGGGGTGAAGGCGGCATAATGGGAGAGCCACATGGAAATGATGGAATCCGGTTTGCCGTGAGCCTCGAAATGCTCGGGAAACATGATATAGACAATGCCGTTGACTAACTCGGCCTTCACCTTATCCCCCGAGGCCTCGTAACGGCGGAGGAATTCCGAGGCCCTTAAGTGGTCCCCGGCCTCTAACGGGATCGGTTTCAAGCGGTGCGGCGGTGTGGCTGAGGGTACAATGACCGGCTGCATGAGGGAACTATAATCTCCGGCGCGCTAATGGCAACCTCGATAATTCCATATGCACTCCCGACGTGGATCTCTGCCTGGTGGCGGAGGGCGCGGAAAAGCAGTTGGAAGCAGCGCAGGAATTTCGCCGTGCCATGAGGCCAATCCGGGGAAAACCTTCCTTCACGCTGGTTCCCATTGCTCCCATGCGGCTGGCCGAGAAGGAGGCCATCGGTGATCTTTTCTTCGGAACCATCGTGCCTACACGGGGATCTCCGGGGCCCCTTGACGCGGCTCGTGTGTCCTGTATGATCCCTGTAGTGCGAACCATCACGATAGACGACGAAGCTTACAAAATTCTACGCCGCCTGAAGCAGGGGAAGAGCGATTCCTTCACGCGTGTTATCAAGCGGCATTATCAGACATTCGATACGTGCGGAGAGTTGATAGATTGGATCGAGTCGGCGCCGCCGCCCAAAATCAACCGGGCGCGATTGAAAACCTTCAAGCATTCCCGTGGGCTCCGCTCGAACCGCAAGTACTGATGATTGCTGATACGACGTTTTTAAGCGACCTGATGACGCTTGGAGCGACGCTGCTACTGTTGGCTAGGAGCCGCCCCGCGGCCTCCGCCGGCCGACGCCTGCTTTTGGCGGGCATCGTCGGGGCTGTTCCGCTGGCATATGGCCATTCTGCTCTCGCGGAGGACTCGGGTGGCGCCTTCGTCGCTCACTATACCGCCGGAGGCACGGTCGAGCAGCGAGTGCTCATGCAGGGTGGAAGGGTACATTCCACCAACACCTTCGCCTTCAGGTTCTCGGAGGGCGATGCCGGCACGTGGCAGCTCGTTTGGACTGCATTTCTGGCCCAATGGAAGTGCGCATCCACGGAACGTATTGCCTACAACGGCACGGACATCTTCTCCGCGGTCTATTCCGACGAACGGTTCGACCGCAACATGCGCCTTGTGCCCAACCGGCCCTATCAAATGCCCGCGCGGGTTTGCCGAGGCCCCTACCCTGTGGATCACAGCTCGACGGTCGGCCTGGTGTGGCTTGCGTTTGTGGCGGGGCCGCTCCTCGCCCGGTCGCCAAGCCTCCAAATCCCCGACCTCCTGGCTTCCAGCGCGCGCGACGAACCGCTCGCCTGGGCGTGCCGCCTGGATTACAGGCTTCAGCCGGGGACCGGGCCACCTGCGGAGCTCGCGAGCGGCCGTTTTGTGATCGTTAAGGCTCGCCTCTCCGAGGACCTCCTGGCCTACCCGCAGGTGGACGAACCACCCGACGCGGAGAGCCTGCTGGCGCTACGAAACCAGATCAGACTCGCGAGAGCCGCCAGCGGGAAGAGCTTGGTCCGTTCGATCTATCATCTCGATGAAACGATGCGCTTTCCGGGGTGAATCCTGCCCAAGCGGTTTAGCGCTGTTCACTACCCCGCGCTGGTGGGGGGCATGGAGGTGCATTTCCTGGGAGTTGTAACGAACTTCGTGCCCGGGGGCCGTGAGTCCCCACTGCTGCCGTCGCTATTCGGCCGCGTGGAGGTGCAGGACCGTCGCTTTAAGTTCAGGACGCGCGACCACTACCTTGACTCCCGGTTCTACGCCGCGGGAACCAACGGCTGGGTGGTCTCCACCAACGACCCGCGCTTGGCTTGGCGGAAGGGCGAGCCGCGGTACAACAGGAGGACGCAAGCGGGAGACCGCGAACTGACTTATGGTGCCGTTGTCGTGCTGTCGGCGGCTCTGCTCCTGGCTCCGCTGGCCGCGTACCTGCACCGGCGCCTGCGCAGCCGTGCCGTGCCGCGTTGAGGAACACAATCGTCGGCGCCAAGCGCCGATGTTCGCGAGAAAGAGTCGTAACCGGAACCAAAGGAAAGTAAAAACTATGAGAGTCAAGAAAACGGTGACCACGTTGTGCATGCCGCTGGCCCTGTCCGCATGCCCCCTGAGCCCTTCGCCTGGGGCCTACGCGGGTGCATTCGAATGGTGCGTTCAGACTGAGTTCAATAACTGCCAGACCGATCCGCCGGATTGCAACGGGCAGACCTGCAACGGTGTAATCAACCCGAGGGGGTCGTGCCAGATCGGCTTGTGGTATTGTCCGAGCCAGGCTGGGGCTCCCGTTACGGTCACGGTCATTACCGGAGGCGCCTGCACGAATCGGAACAATTATTCGTTGGGCTCTTGCGTATGCGTCGGCGGCACTCGCGTCCCCACGCCCGGCACGGCGCTCTGCTGAGAGGTACGCCGAGCCTTTCGCACCGCCGCCTTGCCTGCCGGGCGGGCCCGGCCCCCGGCGGATCCCCTGTTGGCGCCAGCGGGTCAACGGCGAAACGGCGTCCATCGAGGCTGCTGTGCCGACGGCGGTCCGCAGCCGGCCGCAGATGGCTCTTATCTGTGGCCTGCTCCGGGTGGGTGATGGCTGGCGAGGCGCCATCGCCTAGAGGTCCGTGGCGATGGAGCGCATGCATGCCGAATGCGCTACGTTCCAGGCCTGGACGGCGGGGCGGCTCATTAACCTCGATTGAGCAGCGTGGGGCGAGGCGCGAGGTCCCGGACCTGAGTTGCCGGAGGTTGACGCCAAGCGGCCGTAGGTCCTCCGTCAGAGGTTAGACGTCAGAAGTCGGAGGGCGGAAAGTGGAGGGCATTAGTCGATGGCCACATGAGTGATCGGCGGTATCAGATGTTGCTGTTCGGCTTGGGAGCGGTCGCGTGCCTTCCCCTCGTCCTGTGCGGCTTTCCATATCCGGCGCATGACGCGGTTTTGCACCTGGGGCGGTCGCGTCAGTTCTCGGCGGAGTTTTGGGTCGGCAGCCTTTACCCGCGATGGCTGGCGGGAATTAGTCACGGCTTCGGCAGCCCGACCTTCTTCTATCACCCGCCTATGCCGTACTGGGCGAGCAGCGTCTTCGCCCCGCTGGCGGCGGCCTGCGGGGGCCAGGGGGCGGACTGGCGGGCCCTGGGGTGGGCGTCGGGCGTCGGAGTCGTCCTGAGTGGCCAGACGGCATTCTTCTGTTTCCGGACCTTGACGTCGCCTGGGCGCGCGTTTGCGGCGGGGCTGGCCTATATGATTGCGCCCTACCACCTCTCCGTCGATCTGCTCCAGCGCGCGGCCTATCCCGAGTTCTGGGCGTTTGCCTGGATGCCGCTGGCCCTTGGCGGACTGATCGGCCTGGCGAAGAACCGGCGCTGGGCGTGGGAGATCACCGTGTGCGGTCTGGCGCTGCTGTATATGACGCACCTGCCCACGACGTTGACTTTTATGCCGTTCGTGCTTCTATTCGCATTGAGCCAGGGCGCGCGCGTCTTCGCCAGGGCGTGCTCCGCCATCGCGGCGGCCTGCGGGGTGGCGGCGGTTTTCCTTGTGCCGGCGCTCACGACGGAATGTGCGGTCAACCTGCGGCGCCACCCGTTCCCCTACAAGCTGACGTTCTTCTTTCCGAACCTGGACGTCCGGGCGCCCCTGTACTCGATGGGCGGGTTTAACGAGCGTCTCCTGTGGATTTTCCTGCTACTGGCCGGGGCATGGCTCCTGTGCTACGCCACTGGCCTGGCCCGGAGGCTGACCTGGGCAGCGGGACGGGACCAGATGGTCTGGCTGGGGCTGGGCTTGGTGGCGCTGGTGATGATGCTGCCCATCAGCAATTTCGTCTATAAGCTGATCCCGGTTTTCCAATGGATCCAGTTTTCCTGGCGGTTTCTGGCCCCGGCGACGCTGGTCTTCTGCGTCCTGATTCTGGTCTTCTGGCCCGGCATCGACCCGTCAGCGGTTGGGTGGATGGCGCACGCCACGGCGCTGAGCGCGATGGCGGTGATGGGGCTTTACATGGCCGTGATACAATACGGCCGGACCTGCCTGGCGCTCCCGGCGTGTGTCGGCGCCGACGCGCGCAACGGGATTTGCAATGGTCCGCGGGCGAGCCAGCGCCCGGTGAAACGGCCGCCAGGCTTGCGGCGCACGCGCCCAGCGCGGCGGAGCAACACGAAAAGGAACGATCCTTATGAAACACATCCCGAATCCGACAGATATCCCGCAGCCGCAGCATTTGGCATGTTGCGCACCCTGCGCGCCAAAGCGCCGGACAGCGGCGCACTCCAAAGGCTTCGCCACTCACCACGCGCATGGGGGTTCGCGGAGCGTTTGGAGTGCGACGCCATCCGTCGCTTTGGATTCCGCCCCAAGCGCAGTCTGCCGCGTTCCGCGGTCCGCTACCGCGAGGGGCTCTGGACCGAGCTTGGGTGCCGGCAGTCCGCGAACCGAACGCCATCGCGCGTTCACGCTGCTCGAACTGCTGACCGTCATCGCCGTCATTGCCATTCTCGCGGCGCTGCTTTTGCCCCTGCTGGGCCAGGCCAGGGAGCGGGCCAAGTCCACCTACTGCCTCAACAACAACCGCCAGCTCACGCTGGCCTGGCTGTCCTACGCGAATGACAACCGGCGTCTGGCCAACAACTCCGGGCGGCGGGAGATGCTGCGGCAGTATCACCGGAAGGGATTCAACAACTGGGTCAACGCCGTCATGGACTGGACCCGCAGTGAGCAGAATACGAACCTGGCCTACATTCGAAACGGGCAGTTAGCACTACAGCGACAATTGGCCCTTGCGCTTCTGGAGGAGGTGGCTTAGAGTGGCTGGCATAGTTGAATGGCGCTGGGCCGGAGATAATCGAAGCGCGGATCATTCGCGGGCGAAGGATCGACGCGGCGGACGTGCAAGCGGTGCGGCG
>JAJYHY010000273.1 GCA_021784555.1 bacterium | reverse complement strand
CACGTCCGCCGCGTCGATCCTTCGCCCGCGAATGATCCGTGCTTCGATTATCTCCGGCCCAGCGCCATTCAACTATGCCAGCCACTCTAAGCCACCTCCTCCAGAAGCGCAAGTGCCAATTGTCGCTATAGTGCTAGTCACTGAGGCCTTGGAATCGGAGATCCACGAAAAAACGGCGCCTGCAGGCCCGCCGCCTTGTCCGCAGCCGCCACTCCCTGCCGGAGTTCACTGTCCAGAGTGCCGCTCAGGCTGTCTCAAAACCGAGTATGTCGTGACACAATCCCAGGCAAGAGCGGGAGACACTCCGCCTGCGTCAGATTATACCGGGCCTCTTAGCAACAGGGATTCAATTGGTCGGCCGGAAGCGCGCGAGATCCTTGCGCAAAATGGCTTCGCGGCTGAGCGGGCTGCCGGTGGCTGGCGCATAGGAACGCGCGTCTGCCTCCCTGGTTTGCGCAACCTTCTGTGTTGCAACCACATCCAAATAGGACGGATGCGGGAGCTCCGCGAAGAGCCTATTGCAAAAGCCGGCCTTCCAGGCCCCGTGCCTTCGCAAAAGAAGCGGTCCCTTTGAGCCGTGACTTTCATTAGTCCATGGAGGATGCGGCTTCCACCGAGCCAGGCGCTCTCTCCGGCCAGGAACGGGAACAGCCTTTGCTATGTGCCAGGTGCATGGCAAAACTATTCGTCATCTCTGCGGCTCGGGCGTGGAAGCGCCGAGGAACCCTTCTGAGTTGCGTGGCGGCCTGGCTGTTGACCTCGCCCGGCGCCCGGGCGGCTCATAACGTGACGCTGGGGTGGAATCCGAGCGTCGATCCGACGGCGGTGGGCTACGCGGTTTATTACGGCACCAACAGCGGAGTCTATTCGAGCCGGGTGGATGCCGGCGCGAACACAACCACGACGATTTCCAATCTCGAAGGAGGCGTGACTTATTACTTCGCGGCGGTCGCCTATAACACCAACAAGGTGGAGAGTGCGTTCTCCAACGAGATTTCCTATCAGCCGCCGCTGTCGGTCTCAGGGACGGTGGCATATTACCCGCTGAGCTATCCCGCCAGCGGGCTGTCGGCCACGCGGGTTGGGGATGTCACCATGTTGTTGGGCGGCGGCGCCAACCAGAGCGGGCTTACCCTCAGCGACGGAAGCTACGGATGGGACGGCCTCATACCAGGAGACGGTTGCTGCGTCGCCCCGGTCAAATCCGATGACAGCCTTGCGGCCGACGGCGTGACGGTGGCGGATTTGGCCCTCATTCAGCGGCATATCCTGGGCATCAGCCGCCTGGATTCTCCTTACGAGCTGCTGGCCGCCGACGTCAACGGCTCCCACGACGTGACGGTGGCCGACCTGGCCTTGATCCAGCGGCTCATCCTGGGGATGACGAACACTTTTCCCGCGGGATTGTGGCGGTTTGTCCCCGCCGACTATGTTTTCACCGACACGAACAATCCGTGGGATGCGCCAACTAACGTTTCCTACGCAAGTTTAACGGCGGATTCGGCGAGCCTCAATTTCGTGGCGATCAAGCTGGGCGATGTCAACGATTCCTGGACCCCGCCGGTTACAGGACAGGGCTTCGTCGGCAAGCGAACCCAGACAGCCCCCGCCGGCCCGCAGGTGGTCTTCAGCGTCGGCGCGCTGGCGGCCTCGCCAGGGTCGCGCGTCACCGTGCCGGTAAGCGTTGGGGGATTCGGCCAGGTAAGCAGCGCGCAGTTCACGTTGTCTTGGGACCCAGCGGTTTTGCGCTATGTGGGAACGGGCGACTATGGGCTGAGAGGTATTTCGGACGGGAGCTTTGGGACCGCACGGACCGGACAGGGCCGGCTCTCATTTGCGTGGTATGACCCGCGCGCCACGGGGGTGACAGCCCCGAATGGCACTGCCATTTTTTCCGTCACTTTTGACGTTGCAAGCTCCAGGAGCACCGGCTCCGCCTTGGCCTTCGCCGCCACACCGACGGCGCCGGAGGTGGGAGTAAACTTCGCGGAGGCCGGCTTTACACCGCGCAACGGCGGCGTAACGGTGAGCTATCCGGCCCCTCTGCGGGTCAGCGCCCCCGCTTACAGGGACGGCGCCTTCGGGCTGTCCGTGCCAACCGAGCAAGGCCGGCATTATGTTCTGGAGGCCACAGATTCTCTTTCCAACCCCAATTGGAGGGCGGTGCAGACGATTGCGGGAGACGGCGCGGTCCAATCTTTGACCGACCCGTCCACCCCCGCCACCCAGCGGTTCTATCGCGTGCTCGTCCAATAGACCGCACCCGTTCTCAAAGTCATTCAAACTAAATGGCTGTGCCGCGCGCTGCCGCTTAAACACGCGAACCACGCGGAAAGAGCGGTCTGAGCCCCCCTCGCTCGAGGCTATTCAAAAAGAGCCATTCTCTTGGCCCTTCATCGCCTACCGTACCCGGCCACTTTATCGAAAAGCGGGAAGAATTCGACAAAGTGGCCGATTAAGCGACCGATTACGCAGCGAAATTCTTCCATCCCCGCTCGCTACGACGTTGTCAACCGCGACCAGTGACAAGGTCGTGGCGCAGATTTGTCCACGTTTGCGGGCTGCAGACGGTTGCGGTCTTCGCACCGGTGCCACTGACGCGACAATAACATACGCGGCCGCGTATTTTATTGTCGCGTGCCAGTTCTCGGGATTGCTCGGGCAGGAGCGAGGAGGCATCGTGCCCAAGCCGACACGGGAGCAGTAGGGTCCACGGAAAGGATGATAGAGCATTGAAGATAAGGTGCCGAACTTTGTCACTGGCCATCCCCTGTCAGCCGTGGCGGGTTTAAAGGCGAAAGACGGCGGAGTGCGGCGCTGCCCAGGAAGACGCAGGCGAAGAGGACCAGCGCGCAATTGACAGGCTCTGGCGCCGGGTCCACACTGCCGTTGACCACGGCCATTCCTCCATTGGAAGGATCGCCGGTGGTCCCATCATAGAAAGCGACTTCCGCCGGGACATAGGTCGTGGCGGGGTCTGTGATGAAGCTGACGCTGGTGGTGCCTGGAGCAGTGGGGGCGGTGGCTTGCAAGGAAAACATAACGGTGTTGTCGGAGAGCGTTACCCCCGCCCCATTGTACCAGATGAATTCGGCAGTGCCGGGGGCCGGAAGGTAATAGGACGCCCCGCTCGCCAGGGCCGAGTTCACATCGACGATGGCGGGTGAGGTGAGTTGCGAGGGGTCCCATGTCAGCGTGAACTGGACCCCGATCAAGTTGTCAAAGTTCTGCACCGTGACCGGCACATCCAATGTGGCGCCTGGCGCGCCGTTCACATCGCCAGCCGTGAAGGTGGGAACGATGCCGGCCTGGAGAGGTTGTTCGAGGAAACTGGAGAGCCCCACGAGCGCTGAGACCGCAATCAGGGCCTTTCCAACGTCACGCCAGCCCACGGCCGTTCGACGGGGTGCCAAGGCGTCGCAACTCGCTGTAGGCACCTCGGAGTTCGGGTGGGCGTCGCAGGCGCCAAGGAGTTCGCGAGGGTGGCGGGCTTTCATGCTCGTAAACCAGTCATCTGAATTTGAGACGAGCATTTTATATGCCGATGCCAGCGGGGCGGCTCACGGCCAGTTCGGCCGTTCCCACCGCCGGTCGGGTTATGTCCATTCCTTGTTTTTGAATGTCCTAATGTAGCGGTTTGGAGGTCTGTATGGGATTCGTTTGCGTGGCGTTGCCTTGTCTTTTAGAAGGCTGCGGGGCGGACGGCCAGTTCGTCGATCAAATCCCGTGGCAGTTGATTGAGGAAGCGGGAGGGTTCTTGGTAGATGTCGGAGGCGGGGCCGTAGCCGCGGCGCACCAGCGGGTAGCTCAAGTAAAGCTCGTTTCGCGCGCGCGTCACGGCGACATAGAGCAGGCGCCGCTCTTCCTCTTCGCCTTCGGGTGTTTCAACGGAGCGGGCCGAAGGGAACAAGCCGTCACAGAGCATGATGACGAAGACGACGTCGAATTCGAGTCCTTTGGCCTGATGCACGGTGGAAAGCCGGAGCAGTTCGTCGTCGCGCCGGGCGGGTTGCTCGTCTTCGGCTTCGAGGTTGGCGAGGAGGGCCAGTTGGGTTAAGAATTCCTCGACGCTGGCGAACTGCCGGGCGAAGACGCCGAGTTGGTCCAGGTCATCGAGGCGGGAGCGGTAGTTGGGGTAGCTCTCCTTGAGGTAGTCATTGTAACCGGCATCAACAGCGAGCTGGATCATTTTGGAAGGATTATTTCGCACGCCGGGGGCTTCCAGTTGAGCAACGGTGGCCATGAATTGCGCCCAGGCGGAGGCCGCTTTCTTGGGAACGCTGGCGGCGCACTTCTGAAGTCCTCGGGCAACGGGGTTCGCCTCCGCCGAGGCCGGTGAAGCTTCACCGTCTGGCGCTTTGGGCTTCGCAGGTTCGGACTTCGCCTCCGATGTGCGGGCTGGTGCTTTCCGTTTGCTCCGCCGTGCCGGTGCGCGGGTCCCCGCCGCCGGCGCCGGCATTTCCGGGTTGGGTTCTCCGCTCGGGGTTTGGGACGCGCGAGCCTCGCTGTTCATCGCCGGGTTTTCCGGGCTGGTTTGAAACATCGTCCAGAGTTTCTCCGCCGCCTTGGCGCCGATGCCGGGCAGCAGCCTTGCCAGGCGCTTGAATGAGAGCTCATCACGCGGGTTGGTGACGAGCTTGAGATAGGCGGTGACGTCTTTGATGTGGGCTTTCTCGAAGAAGCGGATGCCGCTGGCGATGCTGAAGGGGATGTTGCGCCGGGTCAGTTCGAGCTGAAGTTCGAGCGCGTGGAAATGGGAGCGATAGAGCACGGCCATCTTGTTGAGATCGACGCCTTCCTCACGGAGCTCCAGCGCGCGTTGGGCAACGAAGGCTGCTTGCTCGGAGGCATCGTCGCAAATGACAATCGCCGGTTTGGCGCCGGATTTGCGGGATGGGGCCAGGAGCTTGGCGTACTGGTGGACATTGGGAGCGATGGCGGCGTTGGCCAAAGTAAGGATTTCTGGGGTGCTGCGATAATTGGTCTCGATCTTGTAGAGTTTGGCCTCCGGGTAACGGTCGCGGAATTTGAGGATGTTCTGGAAATTGGCGCCGCGCCAAGCATAGATGCTCTGGGCATCATCGCCAACGACCATCACGTTATGATGACGAGCGGCAAGGAAGTCGATGAGGTCGCTCTGGAGACGGTTGGTGTCCTGGTATTCATCGACCAGGATGAACTGAAAGCGGCGCTGGTAATGTTCGGCCAGGCCGGGTTGTTCCTGGAGCAGCTTGAGCCAGAGCACGAGGAGGTCATCGAAATCCATGGCGTTGGTGGTGCGCTTGCGTTCCGCGTAGCGCCTGTGGATTTCTTCAAGTTGGGGGGCAAGCTCAACGAACTCGCGGCGGTGCTCGCGCAGGACCACCGGGATGGGTTTCCGGGTATTGGCGGCCATGGAGAAGACCTCGTCCAGCACCTCGGCCTTTGGAAACCTCCTGGCCGCTGTGTCGATAGCCGCCTCGGCAACGCAGGTGGCGATGAGGTGCTTGGAATCCTCGCGGTCCATGATTGTGAAGTCCCGCTGAAAACCCAGGAGAGGGGCGTGCTGGCGCAGAATGCGATTGCCCACCGAGTGAAACGTCCCGCCCCACAATTGCGCCAGTTCCTGTCCGAGCAGGTCGGCGACCCGGCGCATCATTTCACGGGCGGCCTTGTTCGTGAACGTGAGCAGGAGAATCCGCTCCGGGGGAATCCCCTGTTCCAGCAGATAGGCGACACGGTAGGTGAGGGTGCGCGTCTTGCCCGAGCCGGCTCCGGCGATGACCAACGACGGGCCGGGCGGGGCGGTGACGGCGGCGAACTGCTGCTCGTTGAGCTCCCGGGCGTAATCGAGCTGCAGGTCCACGGGCGCCCGGAAAGGCTCCAATACGTACTCACGCGACATGGGAGCAAGCATAGAGAACGGGGAGAAAAAAGTCGAATAGTCTGACAGGCCGGACGATTCCAACAAGTCTGACCTGTCCGCGAAAGCCGGTCACCTAGGTGTTTACCCTATTTCTTATGACACCAAGGCATAGTATTTATTGCCGCGCAATCACGGCGGGAAACCGGATTAAGACGAACTGGCAAAGAGACAATCTCAAAGCACCAGGCTTATTGAAACTAAACTGCGCATTTTGATGGTCGAGGACGAGGCGCACGACGTGACACTCGTGGAGCATGCCCTTCGGCAAGGCGGATTCGACTTCTGCCTCAAACACGTTGAAACGGAAGCTGATTTCCAACGCGAGTTGGTGCGGTTCCATCCGGCGGTGATCCTGTCGGACCATGGTCTGCCTGCCTTCGATGGTTTTTCGGCACTGGCCATCGCGCAAAAGAAGGCGCCGGATGTCCCGTTCATTTTCGTCACCGGCTCCCTGGGAGAGGAAACGACCATTAAAGCCCTCAAAAGTGGCGCGACGGATTTCGTCTTGAAACACCGGCTGAACACGTTGCCGCCGGCGGTTCACCGAGCCTTGCGGCAAAGCCAGTTCCATCTCGAGCGCAAGCGGGCCGAGCAAGCGCTGCTTTCCAGCGAGGAGCGCTATCGCAGCCTGGTGGACCTCTCCCCCGATGCCCTCTTCGTGCAAAGCAGCGGGCGCATCGTCTTCATCAACTCGGCGGGCGTCAGACTGCTGGGGGCGGCCAAGGCGGAGGACCTTATCGGACGCTTTGTCCGGGAGATCGTCCATCCCGGTTCCTGGAAACGCTTTCAGGAGCGGCTCCGTGGCAAGCCCGGGCCCGGCAAGCCGGCGCCGTTCGTCGAGCTGAGTTTTGTGCGGCTGGATGGGACGCAAGTCCACGTGGAGATGGCCTCGGCGCCTTTGACATTTGGGGGCAAAGCCGCGGCGCAAGTTATCGCGCATGACGTGACGGAGCGCAAGCAGGCGGAAGACCGGATTCAAAACCTCAATGCGGAGCTCGAGCGGCGCGTCAACGAGCGCACGGCGGAACTGGAAAGCGCCAACAAAGAATTGGAGGCCTTCAGCTATTCGGTCTCGCACGACCTGCGGGCGCCGCTGCGCCACATCGAGGGCTTTGTGGAGATGTTCCTCACCTCGCAGACTGCCCCGCTGGATGCCGAGTCGCGCCATTACATGGAGACCATTGCTGGATCGGCGCGGCAGATGGGGCGGCTGATTGACGATTTGCTCTCCTTCTCCCGCAGCGCGCGGGCGGACCTGAGCAAGACACGATTTCCCTTTGAGGAACTGGTCCAGGCCGCCATCCAGGAGGTCAAACCGGAGGCGCAGGACCGGCGGGTCGAATGGGTAGTGGGCGAGCTCCCGCGCGTGGAAGCCGACCCGGCCCTGCTCCGCCAAGTGATGCTCAATCTCCTGAGCAACGCCCTCAAATACACCCGGCCGCGCAAGGCGGCCCGCATTGAAATCGGGAGCAGTGAGACCGACAGCGACTTCATCTTCCATGTGCGCGACAACGGCGTCGGGTTCGACATGAAATACGCCCACAAGCTGTTCGGCGTTTTCCAACGCCTGCACCGCGCCGCCGATTTCGAGGGCACGGGCGTCGGCCTGGCCAATGTTCGTCGCATCATCCACCGCCACGGCGGACATACCTGGGCCGAGGGCGAACTGGGCCGGGGCGCCGCCTTCTATTTTTCCCTGCCGAAACTTTGAACGGCTGCTATAGTGTAGTCGTTCGAATTTGCGGATGAAGCATGACATTCGGATTCTGATGCTCGAAGACGACGCGACCGACGCGGAGCTGGCGGAATTTGCGCTCCGGAAGGGTGGGTTGGGTTTCGAGATGGTGCGCGTCCAGACCAAGGAGGAGTATCTAAAGGCCCTCGCTCAAAACCCGCCGGCCGTCATCCTTTCCGACTATTCCTTGCCGGGCTTTAACGGCCATGAGGCGCTGGACCTGGCGCGGGAGCGGTGCCCCGGCGTCCCTTTCATTTTTGTTAGCGGCACGATGGGTGAGGAAGTTGCCATTGAGACCCTCAAGAGCGGGGCGACCGACTATGTGCTCAAGACGCGCCTGAGCCGCTTGGCCCCGGCGGTCAACCGCGCCTTGCGAGAGGCCCACGAGCGGAGCGCCCACCAGCGGGCCGAGGAACAGTTGCGGGAATCGCATGAACAGTTGCGCGCGCTTTCAATCTACCTGCAATCGGTGCGCGAGGAGGAGCGGACGCGCATTGCCCGCGAAGTCCATGATGAACTGGGGCAGGCGCTGACCAGTTGCAAGTTGGACCTGGCCTGGATAGCGGGCAAGCTGCCCAAAGAACTCAAGCCGCTCCTGCAAAAGGCGCGCGATCTCACCGCCCACATCGATTCGACCATCCAGACCGTCCGCCGCATCTCCAGCGAGCTGCGTCCGGGTGTGCTCGATCACCTCGGCCTGGCCGCCGCCCTCGAATGGCAGGCCAATGAGTTCGAAAGCCGCACCGGCATCCGCTGCCACACCGATTCCCATTTGGGCGGACCTCAGTTGGATTCGAACTTGAGCACGACCCTCTTTCGCATCTTCCAGGAGACCTTGACCAATATCATCCGCCACGCCGCGGCCACGAAGGTCGTCGTCACTCTGCGTCAGGCCGATGGACGGGTTACCCTCGAAGTCGAAGACAACGGGCGGGGGATTTCCAAGGCCGAAATCTCCAATCCAAAATCGATGGGCCTGCTAGGCATGAGGGAAAGGGCGGCGCTGCTTGGCGGCGCTTTCCGCATCGGGCGTGTCCCCAAAGGCAAGGGCACGCGGGTCAGCGTTTCCCTCCCGCTTCGGCGCCCGGACCGCGCCCACCGACTAAACCATGAAAATCCTTTTAGCCGACGATCACGCCGTGGTGCGCCGCGGGTTGAAGCAAATCCTGGCCGAAGAGTTTAAACGCGCCTCGTTCGGCGAGGCGCGAAACGCGCAGGAGGCCCTCGACCTGGTCTGGAAAGAAGACTGGGACGTGGTGGTGCTGGACATCACCATGCCTGGCCGCAGCGGCTTGGATGTGCTCCGCGAAATCAAACGCTCCCGCCCGAGATTGCCCGTCCTCGTCCTGAGCATGCATCCTGAAAACCAGTTCGCCGTGCGCGTCCTCAAGCGCGGCGCCGCCGGTTACATGACCAAGGAGAGCGCGCCCGAGGAACTGGTCGGCGCCATCAAAAAGGTGCTGGCCGGGGGACGCTACGTCAGCAATTCCCTGGCCGAAAAACTGGCCACCTATCTTTCCAGCGAGACCTCGCGCCCTCCGCAGGAACTGCTCTCCGACCGTGAATTTCAGGTCTTGCGCCTGCTCGCCTCGGGCAAAATCGTCAGCGAGATTGCCCGCGAACTCTCCCTAAGCGTTAAAACCATCAGCACCTACCGCACAAGAATCCTGGAAAAAATGGGCCTGCGCAACAATGCCGAACTGATGCATTATGCCATCCAGCATCAGTTGGTCGAGTAGCGCCTTGCCGTCTCAACGCGACCTCTGGCGCATCCCGCCGGGACCCGCGCCGGGGTCAGTCCTCACTTTTTCCGCGGTAAAGAAGGCGAAGTGGCAGAAAAAGGTGCAGGACTGACCCCGGCGCGGGCGGGAGTCCTGTCGGGATGCGCTCCGCGACCTCGACCACCTCAGATTTAGCGTGCAATTCGGCTGCAAATCGCTAGAATTCCTCGCATGCGGGCGGAATACTCAGATTCCGAATCCCTGATGCATGGGGGAGCATTTGCCACAACACACTGGAGCGTGGTGCTTGCGGCAGGGGAGAGAAACACACCACGATCCGACGCCGCGCTCGATCAACTTTGCCGCGCTTATTGGTATCCGATCTACGCTTACATCCGGCGCCAAGGTTATGGCGTGCCCGACGCCCAGGACCTCACCCAGGGCTTCTTTGCCCATCTGCTGTCAAGAGGCACTTTGCGGCGGGCCAACCCGGATAGAGGCAAGTTCCGTTCGTTCCTCCTCGGTTCACTGAAGTACTTCCTGGCGGATGAGCTGGCACGGCTCCAGGCCCAGAAACGCGGCGGAGGGTGCATGATGGTGTTCCTGGATGCGGCATCGGCGGAGGATCGCTACCGAATGGAGCCGGTGGAGCAGATGGACGCGGAGAAGCTCTTCGAGCGGCGCTGGGCTCTTGCCCTGTTGGACCGAGTGCTGGAGCGGTTAGAGGCTGATTTCGCCCAGGAGGGCAAGAGCCGACTATTCCAAGGACTCCGGCAATTCCTGTTGGGGGAAGAAGGCGTTGGCACCTATCGGGAAGCGGCGGCGGCGCTCGGGATGACCGAAGGCGGGGTGAAGGTGGCGGTGCATCGGATGCGCCAGCGCTACCGGGAGCTGTTTCGGGAGGAGATCGTCCAGACGTTGAATGACCCGGCTGAAGCGGAGGAGGAAATGCGGCACGTCTTTGCGGCGATCAGCCGGTGAAGGTCGGCGAATGGGACGGGGCGTCTTGAGGTGTTTGACACCGTCATTGAGGTTGTCGTACGTTTTGCGTATGCCAGAGAACATCTCCTTTCGACTGCGGCGCTCGAAGCGCGAGCTGAGGGCGGCCTTCGGCAATATCAGCAAGAAGATCAATGAGCTAATCGAGCGGGAGTTACAGCCTGCCAACGACTGGCGCGACGTGCTGAAGCGACCGCGGCCAGAACTGCCCGACGAGGAATTTGAGCAATGGATACGTCCGGAATAGCCTTTGCGGGCTCAAATTGGTGGTTCGCACTGTACTACCGCACGCCCAGGACACTCTCGGCTCTGAGCGAGTGGACTGTCCGCCCCTCAACTCTGATCGTTTCGGAGGTTGTGATTCTCAAGAAGCTGGAAAGCCGATAATGGAGGGACATGAGCCCAAGCAAGACCTGCCAGAAATGTGGAGCCGCCCTGCCGCCCGACGCGCCGGGAGGGTTTTGTCCGGCGTGCCTGGTGCGGCTGGGCGCCGGCTGGGATGAAACAGGGAAGGCAGAAGGCAGAAGGCAGAATGAACCGGCGGCCGGCCAGGGGACTCTTCACAAAGGCGGTCACCCCGAACCGGAATCAACGCCGCTGCTTTTTGGCGGCTACGAAGTGCTCGAAGAACTGGGGCGCGGGGGGATGGGAGTGGTGTACAAGGCGCGGCAGATCGCGCTCAATCGCGTGGTGGCGCTCAAGATGCTGCTCCACGGGAGGTTTTCTGACGCGGCGTTTGTCGAGCGGTTCCACCTTGAAGCCGAAGCCGCCGCTCACCTGGACCATCCCAATATCGTCCCCATCCATGAGCTGGGTGTGCGTGAGGGCCAGCCCTTCTACTTGGATCCGGCGTGAGTTTTCAGAGTTTTTGCGAAAACCGGCCTAAAATTGAGGATGGGCACCGATGTTTCTGCAGCAGTCGATGTTTTTTCAGTAGCCTGGCATCAGTCCTCTAGCGGCTTCCGCTTGCGGATGAGAGCCAGAATCCGATCAGTCCAGCACTGGATTATCGGCGAGTTGGCTAACCGGAGTGTCGGCCGATTCTGCGGCCGGGTAAGTTCCCCCGGCAGCCAGAAAAGGCGGTAGCGTAGTGTACTGAGCGT
>JAJYHY010000008.1 GCA_021784555.1 bacterium | reverse complement strand
TACCACCCTCGGCCAGGCGGGACCACTTCACCCACTGCTTGGAAACAAAAAACCCCGGAGCTACATGCTGCCGGGGTGGATCAATTTATCTGAGCAGAGGTGGGTCAATCTACCTGAGCGGCAACGTCAATGTCAAACCGGACCGTTTGCGCGCCTACAATATGTCGCCGGACGAAATCGTCGCGGCGATCAGTTCGGCGAACATCATCAGCCCGTCTGGCAATATGACGATCCAGGGAAAATATCCGATGGTGCCGCTCAATTCGGTGGTGCGGAACATCAAGGATTTGGAGGACGTGCCGATTCGCACGGGAACTTATCCGACGGTGTTTCTGCGCGATGTCGCCGACGTGGTGGACGGCTCGGATATTATCACCGGCTATGCTTTGGTGAACGGACGCCGGACAGTTTACATCCCGGTCACCAAACGCGCCGATGCTTCCACGCTTTCCGTCGTCAATCTCGTGAAGAAAAATCTTCCGAAGTTCCAGAGCGTCCTGCCGGCGGATGTGAAGGTCAGCTATGAATTTGATCAATCGCCTTATGTGACCCGCGCCATCGCGGGACTGACTTTGGAAGGCGCGCTCGGCGCCCTGCTGGCCGGCTTGATGGTCTTTTTGTTTTTACGCGATTGGCGCAGCGCCTTGATTGTCGTCATCAACATTCCCCTCGCGTTGATGGGCGCGGTGCTGGCGCTCTGGATTACCAGAGAAACCGTCAACATCATGACGCTCGGCGGCCTGGCGCTGGCCATCGGCATCCTCGTTGATATGTCCACGGTGGTCGTTGAGAACATCCACGCGCACTTGGCGCGCGGCAAGGCGGTTGCCCGTTCGGTCGTGGATTCCGTCCGCGAAGTCGCGCTGCCGCTGCTCATCGCGATGCTGTGTGTGCTGGCGGTATTCGTCCCATCGTTCTTTATGGTCGGAGCCGCCAAGGCGATGTTCCTGCCCCTCTCACTCGCCGTTGGCTTTTCGATGGCCGCCTCCTATTTATTGTCGAACACGCTCCTGCCCATTATGTCGGTTTGGGTTCTGCGAGGCCATGAGCAGGCTGCTGGAGGCCAACCGAAAGAAGCCTTGTTTGCCCGTTTTCAAAAACGTTATGCGGACGTGGCGCAAAGAATGGTGCGCGCGCGTTGGTGGATCGTCGGTGCGTATGTTGCGGTTGCGGGTTTGATTATCGGTCTGGTTGGCCCACGGCTTGGCACGGATATTTTTCCCAGGGTGGAGGCCGGCCAGCTTCAGGTGCGCCTCCGCGCTCCAGCCGGAACGGATATTCAGGGCACCGAACGCATCGCATCACAGGCATTAGACATCATCAAGAATGAAGTTGGCCCTTCCAATGTCGAAATCACCCTCGGTTTTGTCGGCGTTCCCCCGCCGACTTATCCCATCAATTTGATTTACCTTTGGAATGGCGGCCCCCAAGAGGGGGTCGTCCAGGTGCAGTTGAAACCCGGAACTCCGGTTCACATCGAGCCACTCAAGGAGCGCCTCCGAAAAATCTTCGCCGAAAAATTCCCGGATGTGAGTTTTTCATTCGAGCCGGGCGACATCATCAGCCGCGTGATGAGTCTGGGCGCGCCCACGCCGATTGAAGTGGCGGTCAGCGGTCCAAACCTGGCGGCGGATCGCCGGTTCGCGGAAAGCGTCAAGGCCAGGCTGCAAAACATTCCGGTCTTGCGCGACGTGCAATTTGGGCAGGCGCTGGATTACCCGACGGTGAACGTGGCCGTGAATCGTGAGCGCGCCGGTTTGATGGGAGTGACAATGGCAGATGTCTCGCGGTCGCTGGTGCCGGCGACTGCTTCGAGCCGATTTGTTGTGCCAAACTATTGGGCCGACCCCAAGAGCGGGGTGGCCTACCAGATTCAGGTGCAGGTCCCGCAGAGTCACATGAATTCAGTGGAAGAGGTCAAAAACATTCCCGTTATCCAACGCGATGGCAAAGTGATTTTGCTTCGCAACATTGCCAGTGTGAACGAAGGCACCATGGTTGGCGAATACGACCGCTACAATATGCAGCGCATGATCACGGTGACCGCCAACCTCGCGCCGGGCGCTGATTTGGGGAGCGCAGCGAGACAGATGACGCAAGCCATCAAGGAACTCGGCGCTCCGCCGCCGAAGGTGAACGTCGCTGTGCGCGGACAAGTGGTGCCGATGCAGCAGATGATGGACGGTTTGCGAACCGGTCTTTTGCTCGCCGTGGTGGTGATTTTTCTGCTGCTGGCCGCCAACTTCCAGTCGCTAAAGTTGTCGTTTATCGTTGTGTCAACCATTCCCGCTGTCATCGCGGGTGTCCTGCTTGCGCTCTGGTTGACCGAAACGACGCTGAACATTCAATCGTTCATGGGCGCAATCATGGCCGTTGGGGTGGCGGTGGCGAATGCGATTCTCCTGGTCACTTTTGCCGAACGCAGCCGCGTCGGAGGAGCGGGCGCGAACGCGGCGGCGGTTGAGGGCGCCCAAAGCCGTCTGCGCCCCATTTTGATGACCAGCGCGGCGATGATTGCCGGAATGATGCCGATGACTTTGGGCTTGGGCGAAAGCGGCCAGCAAACCGCGCCGCTTGGCCGGGCAGTGGTGGGCGGGTTGGCAATGGCCACGCTGGCAACTTTGCTCGTGCTGCCGGCGGTTTTTGCCATCGTGCAAGCGCGCAGTCATCGGCGTTCGGCGTCGCTTGATCCCGACGATCCGGCGAGTTCAATTTATTCTTCCTCCCAATAAAAAAGAAAATGAGAATCAAACTGCTTCAACTTCCATTGCACGTTGCGTTGCTCGGCGTCCTCCTCTGCGGTTGCAGACGCCAGACCAGCGGGAATTCCGCCAAGCCGCCGGAGCCAATCCCTGTTTCCACCGTTCGCCTCCATCGCGGTGAAATCACGCGGAGCATCTCGCTGCCGGGCGCCATCTTCGCTTTGCAGTCCGCGACGCTTTACGCGAAAATTCCCGGCTACCTCAAGACGATTGCCGTGGATAAAGGCGACGCGGTGACACAGGGCGAAGTTTTGGCTCAGATTGAAGACCCGGAGTTGCTCGCCGAGCAACCCAAATACGAAGCGGAATTGGCGGTAGCCGAAACCAATTACACGCGCATCCGGGCCGCCGCGCAAAAAGCGCCCGATCTGGTCATGCCCGAAACCGTGGACGACACCCGCGGCCAGCGCGACGTGGCTCGCGCGAATTTGAAGCGCATCAACGATCTGCTTGCCTACTCCCAAATCATCGCCCCGTTTGATGGCATCGTCACGCGCCGCTGGGTGGACCCCGGCGCTTTCATTCCGGCGGCCACGTCCGGCAGCGTGGCCGGCCCGACAGCGGTGGTCACAGTAATGGATTTCAGCCGCGTGCGCGTGGACGTGGCGGTGCCGGAAAACGAAGTGCCATTCGTCACCACCGCCACGCCCGCAACGATGATGGCGGAGGAACTGCCCGGACGCGCGTTCACAGGCGACGTGACACGGTTTGAATATGCCCTCGACCAGACCACCAAGACGATGATTGCCGAAATTGAAATCGCCAATCCCGACCGCGCGCTCCGCCCCGGCATGTATGTCACCGTCAAGCTCGGCGTGGAACGGAAGACCGATGCGCTGCTCGCGCCGGTCGGCGCGGTGCTGGCGGAAAAAATTGGCTCGTCGGTTTTCACGGTGGAAGACGGCAAAGCGAAAAAGATCCCGGTCCAAACCGGGTTCAGCGACGGCACCAACCTCGAAATCGTCAGCGGAATCCAATCCGGCCAAGCCGTGATTCTCTTGGGTAATCAGACGTTGAACAATGGCCAGCCGGTCACAACGAAATGAGATTTGCGATTTGCCATTTACGATTTTCGAGTTGCCTCGTGTTGACGCTGGCTGCGGAGATTTCAATCGTGTCCGCGCAGCCAGCCAACACCAACACGCTGCCGATTGACCTGCCGACGGCGTTGCGGCTGGCCGGCGCGCGGAATCTCGACGTGCAAATCGCGCGCGACCAGCTCAACGAAGCACGGGCCAATCGTGCCAGCGCGCTCGAAGAATTCTTTCCGTGGCTCGCGCCTGGCGTGTCCTATCACCGGCGCGATGGCGTCGCGCAAGCGGTGCCGGCGGGCACAATTTCCGATGCGCATTTCCAGTCCTATTTACCCGGCGCAACCGTCGTGGCACAACTGGATTTGGGCGACGCGGTCTACACCACACTCGCCGCCCGGCAGCTTGCTAATGCCGCCGGCCACGCCTTCGATGCACAACGGCAGGACGCCGTGCTCGCCGCCGCGCAGGATTATTTCGATCTGGCCAAGGCGCAGGCACTTGTCGGCGCGGCGGACGAGACGCTGC
The DNA here is from genome assembly GCA_021784555.1 of bacterium. Lineage (GTDB taxonomy): Bacteria > Verrucomicrobiota > Verrucomicrobiia > Limisphaerales > UBA8199 > JAJYHY01. The sequence continues at coordinate 46,888 of JAJYHY010000008.1, read as the reverse complement.
GCATCTCGCGGGATTATCAAAACCAACTGCACGAGGCCGTCGCCGCCGGCATCGCGTTCAAAGGCGACGAATTGCGCACGAAAACCGAAACCGAGCACGATCAAATCCTGCTCCGGCGCGCCGTCGCCCAACAGCGCGTCGCCGCCGCGCGGCTCGCGCAAATCCTTCATCTCGACGCGACCGTGGAACTGGTTCCAAAGGCGTCCGATCTGGTGCCGCTGGCGCTGATTGCAACCAACGTTGCGCTGGACGCGCTCGCCCAGCAGGCGTTGCAGAACCGCCCGGAATTGCAGCAGAGCCGCGCGCTGACGCTGGCTGCGCATGACACAAAAAACGGAGCGACTTACGGACCACTGATCCCGACCCTGGGGGCGCAATACTTTGGCGGCGCGCTCGGCGGCGGGCCGGATGGCGGGCCGGAAAACACCGGCCCGGAATCGGACATCTTCGCCGGCGTGACCTGGCGTATCGGACCGGGCGGGTTGTTTGACTTCGGCAAAATTCATGCAAGCCGGGCGCGGTTGGACGCGGCGCGCGCGACCGAGGAAAAGATCCATGACCGGATTTTGCGTGAGGTCGTCGAAGCCCGGACCGATGTGGATTCGCTGCGCGACCAGCTTGCGACCGCGCAAAGCGATTTGGTCACGGCGGAAGAAACCTTGCGTCTGACGCAGCAACGGAAGGATTTCGGCGTCGGTATTGTTTTGGAAAACATCCAGGCGCAACAGGCGTTGGCGCGGGCGCGGGCGGATTACTTGACCATCGTCGCCGAATACGACAAGGCGCAATACGCCTTGAGCCGCGCCGTGGGCGGAACTCTGGACGACACCGGAGACTGGACAAATTCCACACAATTCAAATGAACGTGGCCACAAGGCCCCAACAAAGGAGAAATAAAATGAAAGCAAAACATTGGTTAAATATGGCATTCGCCGCCGTTCTTGCCCTGAACGCCAGCGGCGAACAACTCGACACCGCTAAAATCGAGCAAATCATGGGTGTCAAAGGCGCGATGAACGCGAACGAGAACGTGTTCAAAATCATCGTCCCGCGCACGGACGTGAAGGTTTCCGTGGACGGCCGGCCGATGCCGCCGTTCATGGGCGTCGGCTCATGGGTGGCATTCACGCCGGGTATGAACGACACGATGGTCATGGGCGACACGGCGCTGTTCGAAGACGAGGTGAACCCCGTGATGAGCGTCGCGCTGGACAACGGCTTGGCCGTCACCGCCCTGCACAATCATTTTTTCTACGACGAACCACGGGTGTTTTTCATGCACATCAGCGGCGAAGGCTCGGCGGCACAACTCGCCACAGCGGTCAAGAGGGTCTGGGACAAAATCAAGGAAATCCGCGCGGCGAACCCCGTGCCGGCCACGGTGTTTGGCGACGGGCCCATGCCTGCCAAAAACTCCATCACGGGCGAGCCGATTGCAAAGATTCTTGGCGTCAAGGGAATGGCGAACAACGGCATGTTCAAAGTTGTCATCGGCCGTCCGGCGCAAATGTCCGGCGTGATGCTCGGGGCGGACATGGGCGTGAACACATGGGCGGCGTTCGCCGGCACGGACGACAACGCGCTGGTGGACGGCGACTTTGCCGTGCATGAAGACGAGTTGCTGGGCGTGTTGAAGGCGTTGCGCCAGGGCGGCGTCAACATCGTGGCGATCCACAATCACATGACCGGCGAAACGCCGCGCACGCTGTTTCTGCATTATTGGGGCCGTGGTCAAGCCGCGGCACTGGCCAACACACTCGAAGCCGCTCTGGACACACAAAGCAAATAACAAGGCCCGATCATGAAATTACCTCTCATATTATTGGTTTATCTGTCTGTCCTGCGCGCCGGCGCCCAGACCGGGCAGACCGCATCTTCGCTTGAGTTGGTCCAAACCATCCCGTTGCCTGGCGTCGCAGGGCGTATTGACCATTTCGGCCTGGATGTAAAGGGGCAACGGTTGTTCGTCGCCGCCTTGGGCAACGATACCCTCGAAGTCCTCGACCTCAAGGCGGGGAAACGCATTCGGAGCGTCCCCGGTTGCAGCGAGCCGCAGGGCGTGGTTTATGTTCCCGGCAACAACCGGATCTTCGTCGCCAATGGCAGGGCCGGCACGGTGAGCGTCTTGGACGCCACTTCATTCAAGCGGCTCAAGAGCCTTGGTGGAATGGAGGACGCCGATGATGTCCGGTACGACGCGCGAGCCGGGCTCGTGTATGCGGCTTACGACAACGGCGCGCTGGCCGTGATCCGCGCCGGCACGGCGGAGAGGCTGGCGGATATCCAACTCGACGCGCACCCGGAGGCCTTTGAACTGGAGAAGCATGGCGGCCGCGTTTTCATCAACGTTCCCAATGCGCGCGAGATCGAGGTGGCGGACCGCCAGCGAGGCAAGGTCATTGCCAAGTGGCCAATGCTGGAGCTCCGAGCCAATTTTCCGATGGCGCTGGACGATCCGGACCATCGCCTCTTTGTGGGCTGCCGCCAGCCAGCCCGGCTGGTCGTGCTCGACACGGCCACCGGCAAACGCCTGACGGACCTTCCGCTCTCAGGGGATTGTGACGATTTGTTTTACGACGCGACGCGCCGAAAGATTTATGCCTCCTGCGGTGAGGGTTTCGTGGACGTTTTCTCCCAGGCGGGCGCCAATCACTACCAGAGGATGGCGCGCGTTCCCACGGCGCGCGGGGCGCGCACGTCCCTTTATTCTCCCGAACTGAATGAGTATTTTGTCGCGGTTCCGCGGCGCTGGGACCAAAAGGCGGAGGTTCGCATTTACAAAACGTTATGAAACAGTCCCAATTGGGATAAGCTCCATTGAGACGCGCATCACAAAATTGTCCTCGTGGAACCACGAGCCGGCTTTGCCATGGAGGGTTCGCGGTTTTCCCGTCGCCGCACCTGTTCAATGCGCGGCACGCCAATCCCCCGGTGAATAAAGGGGCGGCAACGCGCTATTATTTTGCCCAAATCCCGCGGGAACAATTCTCGCTCTCGAAACTCACATAGCTGAGGCACGCATTTCCCTCGTGGGCAATGCGCTGAAGTAGCCTCGAGACAACGGACACAATTCAAATAAAACAGGTTCATGAACCGAAAAATCTTGCAACTACTCGTCGCGGCGGCTCTTGCGCTCGCCTTCACAGCGAACGCGCGGGCAGGGAGCGCAAACGGCGCGGCCAGCGAAATTCCATCGTATTACGACGGCCAGTTGTTCACAATTCAGTTTGTCGAATTTGCGCCGACGGCGGAACAATCGCTGCTGCAGCGCAATACTCAACTTAACTTCATTTACCAATCCGACCCCGGATTGCCCGGAGGCCAACCGTTTGTTTCCGTGATTGACGCCGTTCCCGCCGACGGTTTCAACCCGGTTTGGGAAGAAGTGCAAATCGCGTTCACCGCCGGGAACACGCCGCATCAGTTCTTCTCCGACGACGAAGTGTTGGCGGCGGCCGCCGCTGGCGAAATCACGCTCACTCCAACCGGCGAGGTGTATTGGTGCCCGGTTGTTGGGCAAGAGCCATAGAACCAACGCGCGTTTAGGACCGCGCCAATGGCGGGAGGCCCGCGGCGCGTCCGAAACGCGCATGGTCAATTTTGTTTGCGAATCATTCGCCCGGCAAAATTTTATGACGTTTTCAATACAGAATCTTGGCGCCGTGGCCGTGGCCCTTTCGTTAGGTCTGGCCAGTCCGCAATCCGTGGCCGGCGCGATAGCCAACGTGCTGGTCGGCAGCGGCGGCGATAGATTTGTGCCCGCTGTAATTCATATCGCGGTCGGCGACGAGGTCGTGTGGACCTGGTCCGGCAGTTTCCATTCCACGACCAGTGGAACCAACGGCGTGCCCGGCGATGACAACGGAGCGCCGTCCGGATTATGGGATTCGGGCGTTCACAACGTACCGTTCTCTTTTACGAATACGTTCACCTCCGCCGGAACGTTTTCCTATTACTGCTCCCTCCATTACGGTTTTGGCATGACCGGAGCGGTCGTGGTGGCTGCGGCCAATGCGGCGCCGACAGTCTCCATCACCAGTCCGCAGTCTAAGGCCGTGTTCAGCGCGCCGGCGGACGTGACGATCCAGGCGACCGCTTCCGACAGCGACGGCTCGGTCACCAACGTGCAATTCCGGATTGGCTCGACTGTGCTGACCAATGCAACAGCGGGCCCGTTTTCGGCGATCGCCGCCAATCTCGCCGCGGGCAATTACATGCTCACGGCCATCGCCACGGACAACGGCGGATTGGACGCGACCAATTCCGTGGACATCAGCGTGGTCACGCCAGTTGAGACGATTTTGAGCCGCGTGGCGCGGCTAGCGCCAACGAACCTTCAATTCACGTATTCGGCCAACACCGGCCTGACTTACGTGGTGCAGTTGTCCACGAATCTTGGTGCGGACAATTGGATTTCCCTGGCCACCAACACGGCCGGCAGTGATCCTGCCCTCTTTGTGGACCATCACGCGACCAACAATCCGGCCTTTTACCGCGTCGGGCGGCTGCCGAATCCATGATGAACGGCGCGTGAGAACCGACGCGGCATCGTTTGAGTTGCTGTGTTCATGGTTTGTCCAGATCGCTGTAAAATCCAAGTGCGAGCGTTCTTCTAGCCTGTTGATCCTTCAAAAAGTCGCCGCACCAATCGGTGATCAACAACTGGCCGCCAGCCCGCAAAACCCGGCTCATCTTCATGTCTCGGATAAGAGAGATGCCTCGATTATCGCAACGCTCCGGTGCAACTGCTGCCGCAACCGGCGGCGCAGGCCAGACAGTGGACGCCGGTTTGAATCTCGCAATTTTCAAGACCATCCGGCGTCACGTCCCACAGGAACAAAGGCTTGCCGTTGCGCCTCTGCATTTTGAGCATCTGGTTGAAATCGCAATCGTAAATCTCACCCAGCCAGCCGACGCTCAAGGTCGTCCGGCACATGAGATTCTCCACCGTGGCCGGGTTAAAGCTGTTGGCCAGCAATTCCAGGTACTCGTCCCATTTGCCGTTTTGGCGCAAATCTTGGGCGAACCGGGCGATGGGCTGGTTTGTAATCGTGAACAAGCCGGTGAATTCGATGCCATAACGTTGACGCAGTTCTCGTTTGTAATCGGCTTCCAGTTCCGCCTGTGACGGCGGCAGTTTCGGGCCGAGCGGATTATAGACAAGGTTCAGGGGCAACTCCGCGCCATAACCGACGGCGTTCAGTTTTTTCAACGCGGAAACGCTTTTCGCGAAGACGCCTTCGCCTCGTTGCGCGTTCACGTTTTCTTCGAGATAGCACGGTAACGACGCCACGACCTCCACCTCATGTGCCGCGAGATATTCCGGCAGCCAACCGTAGGCCTCCGTCTCAATGATGGTGAGATTATTGCGGTCAATGACATGGCAGCCGCAGTCACGCGCAGTTTCGACGAAGTAACGGAAATGCTCGCTCAATTCCGGCGCGCCGCCCGTGATGTCCACCACGGGCGGACGATGGCGGCGAATCCATTCACCCACACGTCGCGCCACGGGTTCGGGCATCATTTCGGTTCGCCACGGTGCGGCGTCCACGTGGCAATGGCGGCACGTTTGGTTGCATTTGGGCCCGACATTGATCTGGAGCGTCTGCAATTTCGCCCGCTTCAGCCTCAGGCCGTTGGCCGCCAGTTTGTCTTCAAACAAATTCATTTCAAAGGTGAGAACGACGAGCAGGTTGATTTATTCCAACAATAATTGGCGCGTCTGGCGAGGGGGAGGCATCGGATGAACGCCGCGCGGTTTGACCTCGATACCACCCGGCCAATCGGACTGGAGAAACGCCCAGGTGATAGGCCAGAATGACCGCCCGGTTGACGAGCGTGGTCCGCATCCAACCGAGCCGTTGCCAGCGGCGGCCCGACGTGACTGCGGCATCCGTGGCGATGGCGATTCGGCCCAACCGCCTCAAGCGGCGCACGAATTCGTAGTCTTCCATGATGGGCATTTCAGGAAAGCCGCCCAATCGGGCAAACATCTCCCGCCGCAGGAACAGAGCCTGGTCGCCGTAAGGAAATTGCCAGTGGCGCGCCCGCCAATTGGTGGCACGTTGCACGAGCCGCCGCCCGGCAAAAGCGCCAGCAATGGCAAACGTGAATGCTCCGCCAACCACGCCCGGCTTGCCAAGCAGCGCCGGAATGTTCCCGGTGTAGCCGACGGGCAGGACGGTATCCGCGTGCAGAAACAACAGGTATTCGCCGCTGGCAACCGCCACGCCGCGGTTCAGTCGCTCGGCCCGGCAGCGCGGGACGACCAGAACGATGGCGTCCCTGGAACGTGCAATATCCACGGTCACGTCCCTGCTGCCTCCATCCACCACGATGATTTCGTGCGGTTGTCCGTGTTGTGCGGCTTCGAGGGTCCGCGGCAAATCACACGCCTCGTTTAAGGTTGGGATGATGATTGAAATCCTGCCCGCGCCGACATCTCGCGCCGGCTGGGATTGCGCCCACAAGTGCAAATCCTCCGGCAGGTCGAGGTCGGGAAGTGTTTCCAGCAGGCCCCATTGAACGCGGGCCTTTTTGGCCGCGGCCAGCGTTTGCTCTAACACCGCCTCGCTTCCCCAGGAAATGTCGCCGAACAGTTCGGGTAGAAAACGCCGCAACCCGATGAGGTAATAGCCGCCGTCGGCCGCCGGGCCGAGAACGATGTCCTTTCTATCCAACTCTCGGGCCGCCGATTCCATAAGCGCCGAAGTCAGTCGCGGGCAGTCCGCCCCAATGACCATGACGGACGTTGCCCCTTCGGCAAAGGCGGCTTGCACGGCACGTTCCATTCTTCGGCCGAGATGGCCTTCGCCTTGGTGTTGGAAGCAAACTCCCTCGCCGAGCCATTGGCGAACAGCGTCCTCATTGGGCGCGTTGGCCACCCGCGCCACGAGCTCAGCCGATTCATTGGCCGCAAATTGGCGCGCCTCGCGCAAGGTGTGGTGAGCCAGAGAGCGATACAACTCACAAGCCCTTTGCTGGCCCAGCGCCGGGATCAGGCGCGTCTTCACCGCGCCTGGCAGCGGATACTTCAGCATCAGGATGAGGTGAGCTTTCATTTGGGCGCAGGGTTCATTGCCCGGTCGCGGTTCGTAACCGCCGCGGCGATTCAAAGCTGTATTTGATTCATATCACTTCAAGCCCGCATCACCCAATAGGTCATAGCCGCCAGGAGCGCTGCGCAGGGAAGCGTGATAACCCACGATGCCACCACTCCCAGCACCGGCCTCCATTTTGCCTGACCGGTGACGATGCCCATGCCCAGCAAAGAGCCGACGCTCACGTGAGTGGTGCTGACCGGCAGCCCGTTGAAACTGGCCGTCGTCACGAGCAACGCAGTTGAGAGATTGGCGGCGAACCCCTGGCCGGGATTCATGCCGGTGATTTTGTGGCTCATGGTTTCGGCGACTCGTCTGGCGTTGAGCAGACCGCCAACGGCAATGGCCGCCGCCACTGCCACAAAGCCCCATTTGATGTCGAGCGCCCCGGCCACCAGAAGCAGCGCGACCATTTTGGGCGTGTCGTTCAGAGCACGAGCGAAACAGGCCGCGCCCGCGCTCAGAAAATGCAGACCGTCCAACAACTTTCCCGCGTTGACGCCCATGACCGCGCCCGTATAACGTTGCGTGCAGATTGACGGGTTGTCCACGGTGACGGAAAACGCCGGCAGTGACTGCGCAGCAAACACGCCGTTGGGCTGCGGCAGCGGAATGATTTGTTGTTCAACGCCTGCGCAGACGCACATTTCCTTGGTGACACCCAAACGCAGCCGCGCAAAGCGGAATGCCAGATAAAGCGCCGCGCCCAGAACCATAGCCAGCAATGGACTGGCCAGCAGGGGCAGCAGAAAGGCATGTCCCAGCACGGTTAAGTTCACCTGGTTTCCGGCGGCAACCAGTCCCGCGCCAATCAACGCACCCATTAGTCCGTGCGTGGTGGAAATTGGAAATCCCAGGAGCGCGGCCAAAATTACCGTCCCTCCCGCGCCCAAGGCGACCGCCAGGATGAATTCGGGCGAACCCGTCAGCGCATCGGGCACGAGGCCGTGACCGGAAAATTTCTTGAGTAAGGCCTGCGAAACGAACAACGCCGCGATGCTGCCTGCAAATGTGGTGACGGTGGCCCACGAAATGGCCGCGCGATAGTTGCACGTCCGGCTGCCAAACAGGCTGGCAACGCCTTTGAAATTGTCGTTTGCGCCGTTGGCATACCCCACAAAACAAGCCGCCGCGAAAAGTAACAGGGTGAGCATCAGCAACATCCTCCATTCCCGCCGTCGCAGCACTGGCCGCCTTCGGTCGTGATGTTGTAATCTTGGCCTTTGGTTTCCTTTGGATGACGAATCCGAACCGCGCCGCAAGTAAAAGGCTTTGCCTCGCCCAGCGGGATGTCTTCAAGCGGCTCAACCAAGGCGAAGAAATTCTTGTAAGGTTCTTTGCGATAAAGCTGGAATGTCTTGTCGCAGACCGCGTAGCGTTTGCCGCGCTCCAACCGATGGCCGTCGTCATCCAACACTTCCTTGAATGGGCCGAGATAAATCACCGCTTGGTTGCGCTCGAAACACGGCCCCTGTTTGCCTTTGAATGCCTGGACGGTCACAGAGCGAAACTCAATGCCTTGGACCGTGCGCCAGGGCTTTTCGTCGCGCTTCAAGATTTGGATGCCATAAACGCCGGCGTCGGAAAATGCCTTCAAAAATCCTTCTTCGGTGAGCGCGCCGGAAATGCAGCCGCTCCACAGTTCCGGGTCGTTTTGCAATTCCGTTGGCACTGCCTCGTCCGACACGATGTCAGAAATGACAGCGCGGCCGCCGTTCCTGAGCACGCGGAAAATTTCCTCAAACAACCGCCGCTTGGATTTCGGTTCCACGAGATTCAGCACGCAATTGGAAATGACCACGTCCATTGAATCGCTGACGATGAGCGGATGCCGGAGCCGTAGTTCCTCGGCCAATTCGTCGGCGGCAACGAACGAGGAGGCGTTGTTTCAGTTGAGGTATTCATGGCTGGTTCAGGTTGTGTCGTCACCCTTTGCCCGTGCCAGTCAATAACCTTTGTGCCAGAAGGCTGGCTTTCAAGTCCGGCGGAATGGGAATGGCCTCCTTCAATTTGCTTCCTATGCGCGCGTCGTAGGCGCATTGGTCGGCAAACCACTGTTGCAATTCGGGATCGCCCCGAACCTGTTCCAGCGCCTCGGCGAACATCGGGTCGGAGGCATCCTGACCGCCGGGGCGGCAGGCTTGCAGAATCAGCTTGGCTTCCTGGTTATTCATTTCACGTCTGCTTTCGATATGAGGCTTGAGGGAGCGAAATTATTCCATCGCGCAGGCCACTGGATTTGGCCTCCAGCGCTGCGGGCAGCAAGGTCTTGGCGGGCGACCGCCGCGCCATCCTGATCCACGGAAACACCGATCACGGCCAATTCTTTCCCGCCGTATTGTTTTTGCAAGGCGATAAGGCCGGGAATTTCCGCACGGCAGGGCGGGCACCACGTCGCCCAAAAGTCCAGAACGACCACCTTGCCTTTGAAATCCAAGGACTGGAGCATCTTGCCCTCGACGGTTCGAAGTTTCCAACTTGGGGCCGGCGCAGATTCGGCGGTCGAATCGGCGGCGCTTTTGGCTGCACTGTGGCGCAGGAGCAGCGCCAGGGGCTGCAGGGCTTGCTCAGTTCGATTAACGCCGTCGCGCTGTTTCGCGGCGGAGCAGGCACCGGCAAGAGCTTCGTCCTGCGCGAGTTGGCCGAGGAGGTTCGGACGGGAGGTCAGGAGGTGGTCGTGCTCGCCCCGCAACGGCAGCAAGTGGTCGAGATGGAGCAGGTTGGCTTCCCGATGCCCATCACGTTCAGCAGCTTCCTCCTGAAACGTGAACTGGCCCAGAAGGCGGTGGTTGTCGTGGACGAGGCGGGCCAAATTGGCGGGTGGCAAATGCTCGCTCTGCTTCGGCTTGTTCGCGCTCGCAACGCGCGGCTCATCCTCTCTGGGGATACCCGGCAACATGGAGCCGCCGCGGCCTCGGACGCGCTTCTGGCCATCGAACGTCATTCGGGCGACAGACCGGTCGAACTGGGCGGTGAGTTTTTTGTAGCGCCGATACACGGCGATCTCTTGGCGGACCGTGGCCACCTGGGCTTTGGCTAGGTCTGGATGTACTGCTCCACGACACTGCCGGGCACAACGGATCGTGAGTCGCTGATTTGGGCTGGCCTAACGGGTCTTGAAGAGAGAACCAAGAAACCGCGTGAGGGTTGAATTGGGCGAGTCGGGCGGCTTGCCCTGGGCGAGCGCCTGGAGCGTTGCCTGGGCCTTGGAGCGAAAGGCCTCGTCGAGGTTAAACGGAATTTTGCTCACGCACGGGAGTTGGGCGGTGGTGGCGCACAGGCAAAACAACTGCTCGGGCGCCGGTTCGCCCAGGACGAGGTCCAGCCACGGCTCGCCCAGCGGCCAAAGCAGCAGCAACGGAGTCGCCGCATCGACTTGGGTGCGGAGCAGGCGGGTCCAGGTGATGAAAACTTCCTTGGCATTGCTTCCGGCGGCGGGCACGCGCAGGTCTTGCGAGCGGAGGTGGCCGGTGTCCTGTCGAGGATTGAAGCGGCCCGGCGCAAAGGCGGCGCACTGTTGCTGGACCTGGTAGAGGACGCGGAGCAGTCCCTCCTGGCCCGGACCGAATTGCGGGTCCCGGGCGAATCGGGCCAGCAAATCGAGCGGCGGGCCGGACTGCCGGCTCGCCGCGAGGTCATGGCGCAGTTCGCGGCGCGCCTGGTCAAGGTGGGCGACCACCTCGACACTGTTGCGGGTTGAGGCGCATTGCTCGTGGAGACGTTCCAGGCGCTGGACAACGAATTCGAGCGCCCAGGACAGAGGAACGCGCAGGGCATGGGCCGCCACGACCATCGGGTAGCGTGTTCGGCCCTTGCCGTCGCTCGAAGACCAAAGCCGGCCGAGAATGAACTGCTCATTCGCCTGCCACAGAAAGAAGTGATTGAAGCCCTGCAGCCGCCGCGCTCCGTCCAATTTCTCCCAGGCCCCGGTGTTGATGTTGTTTCCGATGCCCTGCACATAGAGCAGGGCCTTGGCGCGGACCAGGCTCTCGGTGCGCAGGCCCAAATCGGGCGTCCGCTCGTCTTCCTCGATATGGTCATCCCAGCCCGGATGCTTGCCAAAGGCGCCCAGAAACAAGCCGCTCTCGGCGCCGAGACCAAGTTTGCGGGCGTCTTCGCGCAGGAAAACTCTGAAAAAATCGCTCATGCTCACCGGTGCGTGGCGCCTAGAAGTCGAGCGTGGCCCAGTTATTGGGGTCCGGCAATGGCCGCTCAAAACGGAGCCTGAGCCGCACCTGTCCTTTGAACCTGGGGTCGGTCACCGGCCAATCGACCAGCCAGGCCAGCGGGTCCTTCGGGTCCTGCCGGGCGTTCATCCGCAGGACCAGCCAGAGCGGCCCCCAGGGCCCGGTGGTCAACTGTGTCTTATTGACGGGCGGCTCGAGCTGATCGCTCAGTTCCAAGGTGATCGGTGAATCGAGCCGGACTGTTCCCAGTGGCGCGTCCGGGTTGTTGCTGTCGATACGCGGCCCAGAATTGAGTTCGACCCGCCTGAGTGCGCCGCGCCAGGCGTCTTGCTCGCGGTGCAGGTCATCCATGGGCAGCAGGCTTACAGCAACCTGCTCCGGGCTGTCTCCACCCAAGGCCGAGGTCAGCCGGTAGAGGGCCGAGACCGTTTTGAGGAGCGGATTCCATCCGGGCCGGTTTGTCACTGAATTGGAGATGAAGAAGGGGGAGGCCGCGTCATCGTGGATTAACTTCAGTTTTGTGTTGACGCCGTCGAAATCCGCAAAGGCCATGGTGTTGGTCGCTTCCTCCACCAGCGGGAAGCCGACATTGGCCCGCAGATAGGCCCTGGCGCCCTGCAGGTATTGGTCGAAGTAACTGTTTTCCCTGGCCTGCTCCGCCCGGTCGAGCAGCCCTTCGGAAATGGTCCGGAAGCCCTCTTCAAACCCGCCGGCGTAATTCGTCTCGGCCGCCCGGAGGGGCGCGAGGTCGTTGGCGAGGAACTGCTGGAGGGGTTGTCCCTCAAGCCCAGGCTGCCACGGGCCGTTGGAGCCCGGCTGCTGGAGGAGCGCGTAATCGGCCTGGTAGGCGTCGCAACGGAAGGCATACGCCGGTCTGCCGCCGAGCTTGGCGAGCATGGTCGATTCGAGGCGCTGGAATTGCTCGAGTTGAGCGGGCGAGGCGAACTGGGCCAATTGGCTGTCCAGCGTGGTTTGGACCAGGTGGAGGCGCTTCTGCAGTTCCTTGAACAGGAGGTCGCCTTTGGTCTGAGCCAGCGCCTGCTCGTTTGCGGCGCGGACACGCTCCAGCGCCCCCATGCCGCCTGCCGACACCGTGCGGCGGAAGACCGCGACGGCATTGGTCAGCGACAACTGCCCCGCGAACAATGGCGAGCCGGCTTGCTTGGGCGCCTCCAGCCATTGGTCCAATCTTCGCCGCGCGGCCAAAAGGGCCTCGTAAGCGGAAGTGATGCCGGCGGCCTCGCCGGATTTAACGGCGCGAAGCAAGTTCGTCTCGCGCGCTTCCAGCCCGGCCAAAAGCGTTTCCAGCTCGGCGATCTGATTCCAGCTCCCGGTTTGGGCGGCGATTCCGTTGGTGGCGCTCTGGACCAGATTGGCCAGCCCTAGAAAGAGGGCGTTGGTGTCGGAGAGCCAGTTTGGCGGCCAGGAACCGCGCGCGGCGTCGTTGTGCGAATACGTCCATGCCCACACGGAGACCAGATTTGTGTCAAGAGCCGCCGTGGGGCCAGCGAGGTAACTTAGCAACGGGCTGGCAAACGCCCGCACGCCGGCTTGGTCAATGACGCCGGTGTTGGTGCCGGAACCGCGGGTCAGGATATTGGCTTCCAGGCCGATAAGCGTGGCGAGCACCTCGCCCTGACCGCGAAGGCCCTGGGCGGGACCCGGCCCGGACGGCTCCTCCAGCCTCTGACGCGCCGCCTGAACCAGCGGTTTGACTACAGCCGTCTCAAAGGCAATGCGCTGGTCGGTGCGGCTTCGGGCGTTGTATTCCGCGGCCAGACCGGGGGCGAAAAAGCGTTGGAGCCATCCCGCGCGGAGGTTGTTGGTGGCGACTTCGCGCAGATGCGCCTCGAAAGCCGGGAGCCGGAGCCCCCCGCCGATGGGCGCGGTGTTCAGGGCGTAAATATAGGTCAGGTTATTGCGCCGGGGGATGAGGGACTGTTTCCAGACCTGGTCGTCCCACCACCCTTGGTGGGCCACCTGCTGCCAGGCCTGGCTTTGAGTGGCCACGTCCTTCTTTAACGACTGGGTGCTGAACCACGCCACGACGCCAAAAACGGCCAGCGCCGCAAAACCGCACAAGTAGAGCGCCACTTTTCGCTTGCGCAGCATCGAACCGGTGTTGGTGGCCCGCGTGACCAGGCCGCGTTCCCTGAAAATCTTCTCCAGGAACAGGTCCCGCAAGAAGTAGGAGCGATCGCGCTCCCACACCCTGAAATCAGCCAGGTCATCCACCGGCACACCCATGGCTTCGGCCAGATCCTGATCCAGCGCCGAGCCTTCCCGCATGGAAGAGGAGAGATAAATCCCGCGCAGGAACAGCGGCTTGGCTGACCATTCCCCAGCAATGAAGATGGTCTCCAAGTAGCGCCGGAGCCGCGGCACAATCGCGCCCAAACTGTGCGGCAGGGCGTAGAGCGTATCCACCTCGTCGGCGCGTCGCGCGCCCGGCTCGTCGGATTCAGGCACCGGATCGCGCAGGAGGGCCAGGCGGCGTCGGCGCAGCCGCTGGGCCACCATTTCAATGTGTTGTTCCACCAAGTCCGCCCGGAACGGCGCGTCCAGCGGGTCCGGATTGGCCCATCCCATCATCTGGTGCTGGAGTTGCGGATCGGTCAGCCCATCGAAGAATTCGCGGAAACCGAGGATCTTGTCGCATTTGCTGACGGCAATGAAGACCGGAAAGCGCACGTCCAGGGTGCGCTGGATGACATCGAGTTGCTGGGCGATCTTGCCGGCCTTGCGTTGTATTTCATCGGCGCTGTCTCGGATCAGGCTATCGGAGGAAATCACCAGCAGCAGCCCGTTGATGGGACAGTTTGGACGGTACTTTTTCAGCAGGGCCAGGAACTCCCTCCACTCGCTGGTTTCACCCGGTTTGACCTCCTCGAACATCAGGCGCCCCGCGGTATCGAGCAGAACCGCGTGGTTGGTGAACCACCAGTTCATGTTGATGGTTCCACCCACGCCCTGAAACTCATCCTGCATCCCAGGCGGAAACCCGACGTTGCTGTGACGCACCGCCTCGGTCTTGCCGGAACCGGGCTCGCCCACAATCACGTACCACGGCAGGCTGTAGAGGTCTTTGCCACGCGAGCGATAGGCCTGGACGCCTTCCTCGAACTTCTTGCGCAGGTCGTCCAACCGCGCGCGCTGGCCCGGATCGCTGATGCCCCGGGGCGAGGCGGCGCTCTGTTGCCGCAATTCGCCGCTCATCCGGGCGCTCTGGCGTTTGTGACGCCACCACACCCAGAGGAAATAGCCGCCCAGCAGCAGTACGAGCAGCAGCGCCAGGATGACAGCGAAGATCCACATTCCCTTGCCCAACAAGTAGCCCGCGCCAAGCACCGCCGCCAAGCCACCGCCGCTGGCGCCGAGCTTGCTGCCTGGGGACATCTTCGAGGTCGGTTCCATGATCATTTGGCGGGATGCAAGCCGGCGGGGTCGTGCTGGAGGACCTCTCCAATTGCGCCTTCCAAGCCGCTGGAGGCGTTACGGTACATCCAGACGTAAGAGACAATGACAGCCAGCATGAAGCAGATAAACAAAATGCCCACCACGACCAACCGGTTGCTGGGCGGTTGAACCAGGTTGCGGGTGTCCACCGTTTGGTAGCTTTCCGGGCAAATCTTTGAGGCGGCGTCGCTGTCCAGGTAATGGCGGATGCGCGGGGCGATGGCCAGCATGGTGCGGCGCAGATATTCCGGCTGGCGAAAATTGATGCCGGTAAAACCCAGGCCCATACAGACATAGAGCACCGAAAGCCGTTCAGCCGCTTCCTCGCTGTTTTCCTTCAGGGTCTCTTCCACGACGTCGAAGAAGGCCTCGTCCCCGGCCAGCTCATTGCGCTCGTAAGCCAGCCGCTCCTGGTTCCACTGTGAAGCGAAGGGAAGCCGGCCTTCGGAGATCAGTGAATCCACGAAAAACATCAGCGGTAGTTCGATCTTCTTCGCCTGGGAAGCGAGGCGAAAGTCGCCGACGGCCTTGTGTTGGAGGTCTTCCAGGAGAGCCTTGACTTCGGAGCGGACCACCGCGTAATCCAGGGTCATTCCGCGCCCCTCGACCCCGGCAACAACAGGCGGCTTGGTGAAGGAAGCTGACTCACCCCGCGGGTTGGCGGCAGCGCGAGCGCCCTCGGTGGTGAGGCGTCCGGCGCGGTTGAGCCGGCAGATATACTGAAACAACGGTTCGCAGAGGTCGAGCAAGGTTGTCGGCGAGCTTGTCGTCTTGGTAGCGGCGGTCACGGGCATACTGTTATTTATCAACGGGAACGGTCATGTATAAAGTAAAATCGACGCCCGACCAGTCCAATTCGGCGCTCTTCCAGCGGATGGCGGCGGCCTTTTCGGTCTGCACCTGTTGCCAGATGCGGGCGCTGACCGAGTGTTCCAGGCGGAAATAGTGCAAATCGCTGGCGGCGGGCAATTCCAGTGGGGGATGCCGCTCTTCCTTGAGCTCGATGCCGCGGATAGCGCGGTCGGCCAAACTCAGGGGCATGAGCTTGAAGCGGTCCGCATCCACCACGTAGGCGGCCAGCGCCACGGGGTCGATTCGGGTCTTGATGGCCAGGAAATAGGCGCTCGGGCGCGTAAAATGTTCCTCCGTCAGGTTCGCCACCGGTTTGCCGTCGAGTTCCTTGAACGGAACTTTTAAGTAACTTGGGGCGACCGCTCCGCGCAGGAAGGTGCGGATTTTATCACTGAGTTCCCAGAAGGCCAAGTAAGGATTGTCGTGGTCGTAATCGGCGACCTCGAATGTATCCCGGTCCGGATGCAAGGCGCTGAGTTCGCCCAGCAGATCGCGCAATTCCAGATACCAATCAAAAGGCGTGACCGCCGGGGCGCCAACCAGCGCGGCCAGGCGTCCACTGAAGCGGTTGAGGGAGCGCAGGCGCAGCATCTGCTCAAGCTGCAGACCCCGGACCTGTTCGAGGTTGAAGCCCCCGCGGGTTAATTGCACCACCAACTCCTTTCGGCTGGCGCCCACTTGCGCGGCCAAGTCACGCACCAGTTCCCTAAGCACTGGCGAACCGGTCATGAGGAGGCAAGACGGCACATACTCTGTGTCCTCACGGGGCAGGCCAGCCTCCTCGCCCGTGGCGCGGGCCACGCGCATGAGCGGCAGGGTCTCCATATCCGAAGTGTCCTCGTGTTCAAGCATGAGCCGGGCATTGAGCTTGCGGACCTGGATCGGCTTTGGATTCTCACCGGTGTTCTCGTCGGCGCACTCGACTTCGGCAATCCGGTAAAGCAGCTTCACCCGGGGGTCCACCGCCTGGCCTAGAGGAAAGGCATTGGCGCGCGCGTTCTGCCAGAGCGGCACGCCCAGCAGCACCAGGAAGCTGCCCGCGCCTTTGGAAAAAGGCTGGCCGATGTCCAGAGTCGGCAATTCCGCGTTTTCCGGGAAATCCACTTCCAACCCGCTACGCAGCACCACGCGCAGTCGATCGAAGCGGATGCGCATGTTTTCCAATTCGTCGCGAGAGAGCCGCGCCTCCAGCACTCCCCACGGATAGGGCAACGTCAGCCGCCGCTCCATGCGGACCCGCTCCAGCAGCCCGCGCTGCGAACGCTGGAGGTGGTGCGGCTGCAAGAACAACCCTTCGGCCCAATGGATTTCAGGAGACATAACCACTAATTGGACGAATTGCCGCGAATTGTGGCCTTGTCGGGGATGGCGTTAATGGTCTTCATTGGTGTCAATTGGTGAAATTCGTGTCTGTTACCTTCCGATGCCGCGCAACAATTCTTCAGCCGATAGGACGAACTGCCGCTGGAACTGGCTCTCCAGGGTCTGTTCGGTGGCGTACTCCCGGTACAATTCCCGGTATTTGCGCCAACTGGCCGCCTCCAGACTCTCGAAGGCCTTCTTCTCGATGCGGGCGGCACTCTCAATGGATTCCGGGGAGAGGTCGGCGCTGTGTTTCTGGGCGAAGGTTGCGCCGCTTCGGCCCATGGCCCCCAGGAGCGCCGCTATGAGCCGGCGCGTGCGCTCCAGCGACTGGCGAATCTGCTCGCTGGAGACTTCGCTGTCGCCGGCCAAATACGGCCCCGCCAATCGTCCGAACTCCGCTTCCTTGCGGTACATCGACTTGCCATTGAGCTGGCGCCAGAGCGTCCATACCAATTGGTCCAGGGCGAGAAAAACGGCCGATAAACCCAGGATCATCTTTTGCTGGCGCGCCGCGTCCGGCGCCGTTCCGTCGGGAAGGCCAAAGTACTTCGAGAATTCGGGAATGGCCTCGGCGGCGTCAGGCAGGCTCCGCTCGGGGGCAAGGCCGGCTTGCCGCAGCTTCCCGACCAGCGCCTCCCTTTCCGCCGGGCCCATTCCAGAAGCCACCTCTTCCAACTGCTTAATCAATTCTTCGGGCGTTGCCGTCGAAGCCACGGCCTCCCCGGACGCGGCCGTCGCCGTGCCTTCCCAAGCCGGGAACAAGTCCTCGAGGGCGCGCAGGTGGGCCTGGTGGCGGCTGGGGGGCACCGGCTGAAGCGCGCGGTCCAATTCTTCCGCCAGAAAGGCCTCGCGCTGCTTCGGATCGCCGTCGGCCAAGCTGGCCTGGAGCGAGCGCAGCCGCCCGCCCACAGCGTTGGCCCACAAGGCTTCCTCCGTCAGATGTGATTCCATATATGCGCGGCTACCACGTGGTATCAAAGCCAATCTTAGATGGCCGAACAGTTCTCAATCCCGCAACGGTCCTGTAACCCGGCCTGCCAACCGCCAGCTTCTCGTATATCGCCGGCAGATACACGGTCACGTGCCTTCTCTCGGAGGGCCCCTCCAGCCGTGTGCTTGGGAGTTTAATCTGTGAGTTATCTGTGATTGGTTATGCTTTTAGCACAATCTGAGGTTTTTGTAAAGCGCCCCGCAAGTTGGGCGTACCGCTCGGGCTAATTTATAGGACCAACGCTGACATAAGAGTTTCTCCATAGGCTGACATCATAATCGGCTCATGGCTGATTGTTGGGACCCCGCCGTCGGCCCCAAGCTGGCTCCACTATGAGCAAAACCCATGTCACTCTTGGGAGCCTGCTGGTTGGAGGGCTGGTCTTGACGGGCAATGTGGCTCTGCGTGCCGCCAGCACGGCGCCAGCGCCAACGGTGGCCTTTGGCCTGACCAATTCTCTGCCGGGTCTCAGCCCAGTGGATTATTGCATGCTCGAGCAACCGGAAGTCGGCGACCATGTACTGCATGTCCTAACGCCCACGCTGCTGGAATTGGACATGATCACCACCAAGGCGCCGGACCCCGCCACGGTCACGAACTGGGACCTGGTCAATGGCGCGTCAAAATTCGTGGCGCCCTCGCTCCAGGCCTTTGCCGTGACGGTGGACGGCCAGAGCGTGGCGGCGACCGGTGTGGGATTCAAGCGCCGCCCCCTTTATGCCCCGATAGCCAATTACGACCTGCGCATCGAGAATTCCCTCTATCTTCAGTTGGGCGCCCCGATCCAGGACAATCAACAGGTCGCTGTCAGCGATATCGACGGCAAACTCTGGAGCGCCTCCACCCCATTCACCGCTAGTGCCGATCCGTTGCGATACAGCCCCCTTATCCACGTCAACCAGGAGGGCTACATGCCCGGCTATCCCAAAGTGGCGATGGTCGGCGGCTATGCCGGCAGCCTCGGCGAGGTCGCTATCTCCGCCGGCACGTTCAGCATCGTCGATGCCCGCACCGGCGCCAGTGTTTTCCAGGGCACATTGGTCAGGCGCCCCGATGTCGGCTATAACTACAGCCCGACCCCTTACCAGCAGGTATATCAGGCGGACTTCACCGGCTTCAACACGCCCGGTCAATATCGGCTGGTGGTCCCCGGCTTGGGCGGTTCCTTACCCTTCGTTATCGATGAGGGTGTGGCGATGGATTTCGCGCGCGCCTACGCGCTCGGCCTCTACCACCAGCGTTGCGGCGCCAACCTCGCCTTGCCCTACACCCGCTTTACCCACGGCGTTTGCCACGCCGCGCCCGCCAGTGTCCCTCTGCCGGCTTCCTCATTCGCGTTTACCTGGTCCACCATCTCCAATTACGCGATGATCCACAACCCCGACAACCCCGCCCAAATCGCCCCCGCCCTCACCGGACCCTCCGCCCAACTCTTCCCGTTTGTCAACCAGGGCCAAGTGGATGTGTCCGGCGGCCACCACGACGCGGGCGATTACAGCAAATACACCATCAACAGCGCCAGCTTCATTCACTACATGATGTTCGCCGTCGATTCACTGCCAGGCGTCGCCCAACTCGATAACCTCGGTATCCCGGAGAGTGGCGATGGCATCAGTGACGTGATGGAGGAAGCGAAATGGGAAGCGGACTTCCTGGCCAAGATGCAGGATGCCGACGGCGGCTTCTATTTTCTGGTGTACCCTCGCAACCGCGAGTACGAAGGCGACGTGACACCCGACCATGGCGACCCTCAGGTCGTTTGGCCAAAGACCACCACCTCCACCGCCGCCGCCGTCGCGGCCCTGGCCCAGTGCGCCTCTTCGCCGCTCTTCAAGAAGACCTATCCCGCCGCCGCCGCGCTCTACATGCAAAAGGCGATGCTGGGCTGGGAGTTCCTCACCAATGCCATCGCCCGCTACGGCAAAAGCGGGGCCTACCAGAAGATCACCCATTACGGCGACGATTTCGCCGACAACGACGAGCTGGCGTGGGCCGCCTGCCAGATGTTTCTAGCCACGGGCGACCCGGCCATCCAGAGGCTTCTGCTCTCCTGGTTCGACCCGTCCGACCCGGCCACCTGGCGCTGGGGTTGGTGGCACGACTCCGAATGCTATGGCCATGTAATCCGCAGCTATGCCTTCGCCGTGCAAAGCGGGCGCGTCGCCTCCGCCGCTCAGCTTGACCCAGCGTTCCTGGCGAAATGCCAGGCCCAGATTGCGGCGGCGGGCGATGACGCCCTGGCGTGGTCGGAACAGTGCGCCTATGGGGCCAGTTTCCCGCCCGAGACGAAGGCGGTGGAGAGCGCGGGCTGGTTTTTTTCCACAGACCAGGCCTTTGACATGGCGGTGGCTTACCAGTTGAACCCAAAAGCGGACTACATCGCCGCTATCCTGGCGAACATGAACTATGAAGGCGGCAACAATCCGCTCAATGTCTGCTTCATTACCGGTCTGGGCTGGAAACGACCGCGCGACATTGTCAGCCAATGGGCCCTGAATGACCGCCGGGTGTTGCCGCCTTCGGGCCTGCCCATAGGCAACATCCAGAGCGATTTCGAGTACTTGTGGAATTATCAGGGTGAACTGGAAGAACTCTGTTTCCCTTCGGACGGCGCCGCTACCGCCCCTTACCCCTTCTACGATCGGTGGGGCGACAGTTGGAACGTTAGCACTGAAATGGTCATTCTCAACCAGGCTCGAAGCCTCAGCACACTCGCCTTTCTGGCGGCCCAGACCTCGTTGAAGACACAGGCCTGGGAAGCCGTCCCGGCGCAGATCATCGGCCCCGCCACGCTCGTCCCGGTTGGCTCCAACGTCACGTTCACACTGCAAGCCCCGGGGATGGACATGAGCCAGGCGCGGATTACCTGGGAGGCGCGCAACCAACAGCCCGTTTTCGCCCCCAGCCTCACCTACGCCCCAGTGGACAACGGCTCGCAGTGGGTTGAGGCCGAGGCGCAATGGCCGGATGGCCGCCGTGTTTTTGCCGCCACGAACTTCACGGCGAACTCCCCGGACATCGTGTGGATAGATGATGCCGTTCCAGAGGGCGCCACTGCGGGCGCTGACGGCGGGGATTCCTGGAATTGGGTCAGCGCCGATCCAGCGCCCCACTCCGGCGCGATGGAACATCAATCCGCCCTGGTTGCTGGAGAACATCAGCACTTCTTTTACAATGCCACCGCGACCCTGGCCATCGGCGTAGGCGACGTCCTTTACGCGTGGGTCTATCTCGATCCGGCCAATCCGCCAAGCGAGGTAATGCTGCAGTGGAACGATGGCACTTGGGAACACCGGGCATATTGGGGTGGAGATACTGTGGGCTATGGGGTCGAGGGCACCGACAGCCGGCGGTATATGGGGCCGCTGCCACCCACTGGCCAATGGGTGCAATTGGAGGTTCCCGCCGCGGACGTCGGACTCGAAGGCGCCACCCTCAATGGCATGGCGTTCACCCTCGATAGCGGCCAGGCCACTTGGGACAGCGCCGGCCGCCTGACCCAGGAAGCAGCGGCGGGCAGCAAGAACAGCGCCGGCGGCGGGTTTCTCCTTTCGCTGGGAATAGACGCCGGTCAGCCGGTTCTGACCTGGCCCAGCGCCCCCGGCACCGTCTATCGCATCGAGTACAAACAGAACATGGCCGATGCGACTTGGACCGATGCCGCCGACGTGACCGCCAACGCCTCCACCACCTCCTGGACGGATACGACCGGCCCCGCCAACCACGCCCGCTTTTATAGGGTCCAACAAGTGCCCTAACAAGGCGGAGCCTCAGCGGCGGTCAACTCTGCGGAGCACCGGGCCGAAATTGCGCTGGCGCGCCAACTCTCTCCCGAAGCGTGGAAAATGCGGCGAGTAAGCCGTGCCACTCCTCATGAAGCTCGCCCAACTTCTGCCTTGAAAGGTGATCGAGAAAAGCGTGAACAAGCAACGGTTTCAGCTCCGTTTCGATCGGCCGATCCTGGGTATCGCGACGCGACCGGTTCAGCCCCGCCCACAGGAGTGGCGTTCTGTTGCCGGTGGCTTTGTCTCGCCATCCGAATCGGGCTGTTAAAGCAATCGATCTTGCAGGTCACCTAAATCGATCAACACGCCATCCTCTGCGGCCATAGACCGCAGTTCCCCTGAGTGGGTGGTAAGGATGAACTGATTGTCGTGCCCGAGCTTGGGAAGTGCCCGGTAGAACTGCCTAACCCAGCCTGGATGAAGATGCACCTCCGGTTCGTCGATGAGGATAATTTGGAGCGCAAATCTCCGCGAACAGTTTTTTGATCCGGCTCTCACTCTGCTCCGCCTGCTGCTTCGGCAATTGAGCGGAAGACAGTTCTGGGAAGGTGGGCGAACTCGCCCGTTGGCCGAGGTCTTTCAGGATTTCCCAGACGGTGAGCTGCCTATCTGGATCGCTTGATTCCGAGCCTAGGCCTGTGACCCTGGCCCGCAGACCTCGGTCCTGTGGGAAGATCAAGGGCCCCCCTGAGTGCGCCCAGGCAAATATAAAGCATAGTCTTGGGAGGACCAATCCATGCGCGAAAGGGCTTCTTGGCGGCAGCAGGAGGCACGAGGGCTGGTTCAGGGCCACTGACAAGGCACGCCTCAGGCGCAAGCACTTAGCCGGACCTTGTCACTGGCCGTGGAGGGCTGGTTGCGTCAAGGCGTTCGTGGATTGATCAAGAAGCTTGGTTGCGATATATTTCAGCCGGGTACAGGCAGAAGTTGGGCGTAAGCCGAGATAAAAGGTCATTATGAACAGAGCACCTGCAGACTTTTGGAGGTTTCCGTCAATCAAGGCGGGCTTGATGGTTTTGGCTGGAGCGTTAGCGATGGGAGCGCCGGGTTTGGCTGCGCCTCTGACGCCGGGCCATCCCATCCTGTTGCCCGGCACGCATGGCAGATTTGATTTCATCCGCATGGACACTGCCAAAGACCGGGTTCTGCTTGGCCATGAAGCCAACAAGACTCTCGACGTGTTCGATTTAAAATCAAAGCGGCTGTTGAAGGCCGTGCCCACAGGCACAGCGCAGGACGCCGCCGTGGACGTGGCCGGCGGCAATTATTACGTCAGCGGCAACGACCCGGGTCGGATGGTCATTGTCAACTCGAAGACCCTGGAGGTGACCGGCGAGGTGCCGCTGCCCGCGGCGACCGATTTGATCGCGTTCGATGCCAAAAGGAGGCTGGTCCATATTTGTAACGACACCGCCGCCGAGGAGTGGGTCATTGACCCGGAAACCAAGGAGGTTGTGACGACGATTAAATTCAAGGGCCGGGGCGTCGAGGAACCCGCTTTTGACCCGCAATACAAGCGGTTGTTTCAGGCGGTCAAAGGCGCGAACACGATAGCGGTGGTTGATCCGGGCGACAACCAGGTACTCCATGCATGGTCCCTGGCTCCGGACACGGGTCCACACGGAATCGCCGTTGTTCCCGGCGGCAAAGGCCTTCTGGCGGCGTGCGGCGGAGAGCTGGTGCTGCTGAACCGCGCGACGGGCAGGATTGTGGATCGGGCGACAACCGCGGGACGGGTGGATGAAATGGCCTACGACGCCAAGCTGCATACCGCCTATTGCGCCAGCCGAGAGGGCAAGATTTCGGTCCTCGCTTTGACGGCCGACAAACTAACCTTGTTGGGTGAGGTGCAGGATGAACCGGGCACCGGCAGCATCGTTGTGGACCCCAAAACGCACACCGTCTGGATAGCCTTCCACAAGGGGGACGAATGCTTCGTCCAGCCGTTCACGCCCTCGCCTCTCTGAGGTTGGATGTTGGACGTTCGATAGTGGTTGTTGGAGGGTCCGGGGGCTCGCTGAACCGCTGAACCGAGCGGCGGAAAGTATGGAGCGTCGTCAACCAACATCGAACAACCAACATCCAACATCCAACAATCCAGCAAGTCCACCACTCCGCTGTTGCGCATGGCCCTGGGATTTGGCACAACCATTGCCCATTTGCGACATGAAAACAGAGACCAACAACGCGACTGAAAAACAATTGCTCGATTTGCTGAAAAAGGTGCTTCCCAAGGCAACCTCAGACCCCCGGCTCGCTGACCAGATTTACGACGCCGTCGAGCTCCAGCTTAGGACCAACGCCCGCGCCTCCGCCTTCCAGCGATTCTGCGCCCGGGTCAGGTTGCCTGGCCTCGAAGAGGAGAGCGTGGAAGAGGTTAAGACTCAGTTGGTCGAATCCTTCAAGGATGCCGACCTGACGTTGAAGCCGAACCGAAAAGAGAAGGTGCTCGCGGTAGAGGTTGCTCTGCGGGACGGCGCCCAATTCAGCGGCGCCATCAAGGTGGACGTCAATCCTCCTGTCGAGGAACCGGAGGAGCAGGAAATCAAGCTCAAGTTCGTTCCCTTTCCCGTCTGCCTCCCCGGAGACAAGGAATTGGTATGGCTCCTGGCCAAGCGCGAGGACCTCTCTCCTGAAGAGGGCGGGATAGCCTTAACCAAACTCGAAGAGGATTTCTGGGCGTCCAAGACGGGCCAAAAACTCCTCCGCGACCGCGTCGAACGCTCTTTTCCGGAGTTTATCGCGCGCGTGCCCGCCGGCATGCTCAGCGAGGCGGGGCTCAAGAGGCACTACAAGGCGCCCGAACCGATAAAGGTCTTGCGCCACAGCCGCAATCCTGAAGGCCCCTAGTGCCGAGCGCCTTCGGAAGGCGTCGGGGTCCGTCCTGCACCTTTTTCCGCCACTTCCCCTTCCATTGGGGCGGAAAAAGTGAGGACTGACCCCGGCGCCACATCCCGCCGATGTATCGAATCGTGAAGCTTCCCGGCGGTGCTCACAGCGTTCACTCGCTTGAGCACCATGAGACGTTTCACCCCGTAGTAGGGCCAACTGCCGAGGCCGAGGCGCTCTATGTCCGTCAACTGCGGTTGGCGGAGAGGGTTCGGACTCAAGCCGGCCCGTTTGTGATGTGGGATGTCGGGCTTGGGGCCGCGGCCAATGTTATCACGGTTCTCGATGCCCTGAAACACATCCCCTGCTCGCTGCGTATGCTGAGCTTCGACCTCGCGTTCGCCGCGCTGGAGTTCGCCCTCGACCATACGGATGCGCTCTCTTACCTGGCGGACTATGAAGCCCCGCTTAGGCAACTCGTCGCCAACGGCCATGTTGAGTTTGCCAATGGGGCTTGCCGGGTGAATTGGCAAGCTCACATCGGCGATTTTCCAAGCTTGCTCGCCCAGCCCGCCACTCAAGCGCTGGAGAAACCACACGCCATCATGTTCGACGCCTTTTCGCCCGCAACCAACCCGGCGATGTGGACCCTGGCACTTTTCACCGACCTGTTTCGGCTCCTGAGGCCGGCCCGTTCCTGTGCCCTGCCGACCTATTCCCGGAGCACAATGCTGCGCGTCACGCTGCTGCTGGCCGGCTTTTTCGTCGGCGTGGGCCATGCCACCGGCGAAAAGGAGCAAACCACCATCGCCGCTAACACGCTGGAGTTCATTGACGAACCCCTCGGCTGCCGCTGGTTGCAGCGCGCCCGCCGCTCCACCAGCGCCGAACCGCTTTGGGAGCCGGTCTATCGCCAAGCCCCTATCTCGGAGGAAACTTGGCAGACCCTGCTCCGCCATCCGCAATTCGCCGGTCTTCAACCATACCGGTAAGGCCGGGGCATGGGAAACGCGTCACGCAAATGGCGGATCTCGCTCACCACGTCGTTTTGCAGGAGCACTTCTACGATATCAAAACGGACCTTCACCTGGGGGTTCCTGAGCAGACGCAAATAATCGAGTCCGGCCCGCGTCAGCCGCCACCTCCGCTCCCCGTCCACCGCCGAGGCGGGACGTCCCCACTCCTCTGAGGAGCGAGTCTTGACCTCCACGAACACCAAACAGTCGCGATCTCGAAAGATTAGGTCAATCTCCCCCCGGTCCGAACGGAAATTCGCCGTCAGGAACTTCATCCCGGACCGGCGCAAATGCTTCCTGGCTGCCCGCTCGCCCAACCTTCCGCTTCGAAGGTGTTGCGGTTCCTGTTTGCCGCGTCCGAGCTTCTTGAAAAGATCCCACCACACGTTTAGAAATGCGGCACTAAGTTTGGCTCTTTTTCATGCTTCTATTCTGCCGTTGGGCGAAAAACATCCAACGGAACTCAAATCCGAATGCCGCGTTGCGGCTTGCGGTTTGTTTTGCCTCCACGGTTGTGCTTGTCTATAAATCCCGGCCCGGCATGACACCCGAATTCATATCTCGCAACTGCCCCCTCTGCGGCCGCGGCAATTCAGAGCCGGCCCTGGAGAAAGGCGCGCTTCACCTGGTGCGCTGTCTCCAATGCCCAATGGTCTATGCCAATCCTGTTCCGACCGACCTCGCTTCCGGCGAGTACTACGACCGGGCAGCGGCCGATTACTACCTCTCACCCGCAAAACTGCGGAGTGACTATGCCGACATCCGATTCGAGCGAGAGTTGCGCCTCTTCCGGAAATATTGCGCTCGCGGGACCGTTCTCGACGTAGGTTGCTCTTCCGGTGGGTTTCTCTACCAACTCAAAAAGCGGTTCGGAGACTGTTACGACGTGCTGGGGACTGACGCCAGCGGCCCCGCCCTGGCTTACGCCGAGTCCAGAGGCCTGCCGGTGCGCCGCGGCAGCTTTCTCGACCAGGCCCTCCCCCATGGGAGCTTCGACGCCATCACTTTCTGGGCCGTCCTGGAGCACTTGCTCGAACCGGCCAGATTCCTCCAGCACGCTTCCCGGCTCCTCAAGCCCACCGGCCTATGCTTCGTCCTGGTCCCGAATTTTGAATCGTTAGCAACGAGGGTTCTTGGCGCCCGCTATCGCTACATCTATCCCCAGCATCTGAACTATTTTACACGCGCGGCCCTGACGGCATTTGCGGGACGCCGGTTCTCGATGCTTGAGTTGCGCTCGACTCATTTCAACCCGCTGGTCGTGTGGCAGGACTGGCGGCATCGAGGCAGAAACGTCTCCAACCCCGAGCGCGCGGCGCTCCTGGAAAGAACAACCGGGTTGAAGCAAAACCCCGCGCTCAGGCCAATCAAGGTACTTTACCGTCTCTGCGAAATGTCACTCGGTGCGGTCAATCTCGCCGATAATCTCGCCGCGGTCCTTATTAATCGCCCCGGCCACAGCCCTTGACCCTGGCCAGCCTCAGGGAGGACGCGCCCCCAAAGGCTTAGCACCGCGCCAATGGGGGCGATGGCTCCCAGCGCACCGGACCTTCTCGAGGTTTTACTCCCGTCCGGCGCCGGCCCTCTCGCGAACGAGGCTACCGGTGCGGCGGACCGCTCGCACTCGAGCTATTTCTTCTTGTTGGCTCGCTTTGCGGAGCCGGCTTTCTTTGGCGCGGGACTGGATTTCTTTGTTGCGTTCTTAGCTGTCTTTGCGGACTTAACGGGCATAGGTTTCACCTTTCATTTTAGGATTCATGCCTCGCAAGCTTATTGCACGGCTTCGCGAGGACGCATAATCATGTACCTTTTTGGGGGACTTTGTAAATATCAAAATTAAAAAAAATGACATTAGAGGCACTCTTTTCCCTCATGCCCCCCAATTTGACGCCCGAAGACCCGGGACTACACCAGGTGCCACGGCGCCCGCATCTTGCGCGCCCGCAGACGCAGGTTGGCGCCTTCATCATCCACATACCGCTCCCGTTTGGGGTCCCACACCACCCGGCGGTCCAAGCGCATCGCGCTCTCACTGATGTGGCAGAGCGTGTCGGAGCGGACGGCTTCATCAATGGGGCAGATGGTCTCCACCCGGCTCTTGACGGAATCGAGAAAGTTGCGGACGTGGTTCCCGCTCCTGATGAGTTTGACCTTGAAGGCCTTTTCGTCCTGGTCGATCAGGTCTTGTGGTTGGAGATTGATCCCGTCCCGATCCACATGCACCCAGCCGTCTGTGCCCTCAAACGCGGTGCCATGGCTCGTGATGCGGCGGTAACGCTCCCTCCATTCCTTTTCTTGCGGCCAGGTGTCGCACGTGGCCAGCCCCCGGTTGCTGCCATTGGGCACGCCGACGAATTTCATGGTAACTCCGCTGTGGAATCGCATATTGATGTCCCAGACCGTGGCGGTATCACAGGCGCCGTAGGCGCGGAATGAGCCCCGCCCTTCTAACGAAATGGGGCCGGTGAACAGATCGGCCCCCCAAGCGGCAATATCGAGCGGGTGAATCCCCCAGCCGGCGACAAACCCCAGCGCGTAAGTAGATATGAACCACCAGGTCTTCTTGTCGGAGACATCGGTCGCCAGGTCCTCCATGTAAGGTTTAAAGGGGGCCGGTCCCAGCCACATATCATAGTTCAGGTTGGATGGCACTGGCACAATATCGGTCGGACCGCCCGGCGCGCTCCCGGGTGCCCAGACATTGATATGCTTTAGCGTGCCGATACACCCGTTGCGAACGAGCTCGCAGGCCAGGCGGAACAGGTGCGAGGATCGCTGTTGCGTCCCAAACTGAAAGACCCGCTTGTGCTCATGCACCGCCTCGCGCAGGGCCCAATCTTCTTCGAGGCTCAGACCCATCGGCTTTTCCAAATAGACATCCTTGCCGGCGCGCACGGCCGCCAGCGCCACCAGCACATGCCAATGGTCCGGGGTGGCGATGAGGAATGCGTCGATATCATCGCGAGACACGACCTCGAGGAAATCTCCATAAGTCGCGCAATCCTGATTCTGGTAGCGGCGGTTCACCGCCTGCCGCGCAATCTCAAGCTGGTCGGTCTTGACATCGCAAACCGCGACCACCTGCGCGTCTTTCTGGTACAGGAAACCGCCCATGTCGTTCCGGCCTTGCGGCCCGGTGCCGATGCAACCCACGACGATGCGGTTGCTCGGCGCCACCGCCTCGCCACGGCCCAGGGCCGAAGCGGAGATGAGCGTGGGAAAGGCCGCGGCTGAGAAGGTCAGCCCGCTTGCATGTTGCAGGAATTGACGGCGTGAACAGGATGAGGTTTTCATAGGGGATTAAACGTGTCGTTGGGTTTGGGAAGGTTTGGGAAACACGCGCGATGCGAATGGTTGAAGGCGCGCCACTCGGTGCGCGCCGTTCGCAGGCGCGGGGCCGCTTGAGTTTCGAGCCGCCACGAGATAATCTCGGCGCGTGTTCATCCTGGCCAGGGTTACTTGCAACGAAACGGAAATGCAAGCTTGAAGGGCAGCGCTCACGGATGCGGGGGGCGGCAATGCATGCGCAAAAGAATAATGTCCGGTTTTGGACGGAAATCGACATTAAGCAATAGATGGACTCGTTGGACGACATAGCCCTGCTGGGGCAATACGCAACCTCCGGTTCCGAGGCGGCGTTTGAGGCGCTGGTTCAGCGGCGCATCGGTTTCGTCTATTCGGCCGCCTTGCGGCAGGTGCGCGACCCTCAACTCGCCGAGGAGGTCACCCAAACCGTCTTCATTGTCCTTGCCCGGAAGGCGCGAAGCATTCCGGACCAAACCGCCCTGACCGGCTGGCTGTTTAACACCACCCGTTTTACTTCCCTGGCACAAATCCGCGCCGCCGCCAAACGTCATTACCACGAGCAGGCAATTCCAATGGACACCGAGATTGAAGCCCCTGTGGCGGAGGCCTTATGGCAAGAAATGGCGCCACTGCTCGATGAAGCCCTCTCAACCCTCGGCGAAAAGGACCGGCGGGCGGTGCTGCTGAGGTTCTTCGACAACAAGTCCCTCGCGGAGGTAGGCCGATCGCTGGCGGTTGGTGAGGACGCGGCGCGCAAGCGGGTTGAGCGCGCCCTGGCAAAGCTGCATGGCTACTTTGCCCGCCGCGGCATCTCCTCAACGACGAGCCTCATCGCCTCCGCAATTTGCGTCAATTCCGTTCACGCCGCCCCGCCGCTCCTGGCCAAGCACGTGGCCGTGCTTGCCCTCGCCAAGGGCGTGGCCGCCGGCGGCTCAACCGTTACCCTGATCAAAGGAGCCTTGAAGATTATGGCATGGTCAAAAGCGCAAACCGCAACCGTCGGCCTGGTGGTCGTCGGCATGGCAACTGGCCTGGTGCTGGAGCACCGCTCACAACTCAAGCTGCAGGAGGAGAACCAGGCCCTGCAGCAGCAAATGGAGGGCTTGCAGGCCGATAACACCCGGCTTTCGACCCTCGCCGCTCAGGCGAGAACCGCCTCGCCTCCAGCGGCCAGGCCCTCCGATGAGTTATTGCGGTTGCGAGGCGAGGTGGGAGTCCTGCGCCAGCAAAGCAACGAACTCAGGAGCGCGCTGGCCAGTGCCCAAAAGGCCCAGAGCTACACAGCCCCGGTGCAGGAGGAGCCGCCAGCCGCCCTGCCCGAAGATTATCCCAAAACGCCTCAGGCCGCTACCAAGGACATTTTCGAGACGCTCTCCCGAGGCGATCTCACCGCCTTTTTCACAAATTTTGGCGAGCCGGGTGTGCCCAAGGCGCTGTACCAGAAAATGTTCGGCGACGAGCGCGTCAAGAGGTACCTGGCCGGATTGCAGGTCTTGAGCGTGGGTCGGCCCACCAACAGCTTCGGCCCCAATATGTGGTTTGTGCCCTACAAAATCCGGCTCAGCGACGGGACCGAAAAGGAGATGCGGTTGCACGTCGCCCAGGACCCGCGCACCGGCAAATGGTGCTTTAAGGGCGGAATCTGAACGGCGGTTGCCAGCCGATGTTGGTCAGGTGTTGGCGGCAAAGTGCATATCCGCCAAACGAAGTGAGAGGCGCATCCGGACCGGGCCGGTCTATTCCGCACGCTGATGCTGCATGCGGCGGTGGCTATTGAATGCGAACGGCCCTCGACAGTGGAGCAGTTCGTGGCTAAGATAGGGAACCAGAAAGTTAGAGAAGGCTTTATGAGCATTGCCGAACAGTTAATCCAGGAAGGGGAGCAACGGGGTCTCGAGAAGGGCCGGCAGGAGGCCCGCAGCATGGCCGAACAATTGATCCGGGAAGGCGAGCAACGGGGTCTCGAGAAGGGCCGGCAGGAAGCCCGCAGCATGGCTGAGCAATTGACCCAGGAAAGCGAGCAGCGGGGCTTGGAGCGAGGCCGGCTGGAGGGGCGTATCCAACTCTGCCAGCAGTTGCTTGGGCTGAGCATGATGTCGAGCCAGGAGTTGAGGAGCAAGGAGAGCTCGGAGTTGGAGGAGCTGCTAGGTGACCTTAAGGGCAGGCTCCGCCAGTGGGTTAAGTGAACGCCTTGGCGGATGGTGGACGGTGTTTGTTGGATGTTCCCCGCGGGTGGCTGTGGCGGTCCCTGGCGCCGCTGGCATCTCTCCAGGTTGGCAGGAACATGCACGTCTGCCCAACAAAGTGAGATGCTCACTGGATGCGGAGGATGCGCAGATTTAAATTGACAAGCGCATCCGTTTTTCCTAATCTGCGCCCATGCAGTCTCGTTCAATTCCGGTCTTGCTGGCGGCGGGCTTGTTGCCCTGTTTCGGGTGCGGACGGCGGCGGGAGGACGCGCGTTTGAACGCGCGTTGGAACAGCCTTTCCTCCGAGGCATCCGCGCCGACGGCGGAGGCTGAGCTTCAAGCCGCCCTGGATCGTTTGAGGTCGCTGCCTCACCAATGGGATCCCGCCCAGAGGCTGCCGGTCTTCGGCAAAGGGGCAAAGAACAACCGAGACTGGGTGCTGCAGACCTTGCTGGCCGGCTACGCTCAGAGCCGTCATACAAGCCGAGCCTGGGATGCCAGCGCCCGCGCCGCCTTCGAGGCCTATTCAGATTTCGTGCAAGGAAGCCAGCCCGGCCGCTATCCCGATCTGCTGAAGGACCTCACCAACGGTTTTACCGCCGGCTGCACCGACCCTATGATTCACTATATGGAAGCGCGGCATGGATATTTTCCAGAGCGGAGAGCCGACATGAGCTGCGCGCTGAGATACGCCGAAGCGCACGACAAGATGTTCCTACCTGATGATGCGACTGGAGTTGGGCCCAGGGCAAGGGCCTGCCCCGAATGCAGACCTGGTTCGACCGGGCAATGGCTCTGAACACGAATGGCCACCACCAAGAGTGGTGCTCCTTGAGGAAGCAGATATGGGTTTAATGCATGTAACAACGACGTTGCGGGCCGGCGCCAACGCGCGGCGGAAGTTTACGGCGGAATTCCTGGTGGATACCGGGGCGACCGACAGCTTGGCGCCCGCCACTGAACTGAGAAAGGCGGGCATCAAACCGCGAGGGCGCATGGCTTACGAACTCGCGGATGGGCGCACCACAGAGTACGAGTTTGGGCTCGCCGAAATCGAGTTCATGGGGGAACTGACATCGGGCCGAGTCATTTTTGGACCGGAGGACGCTGAACCCATTCTCGGAGTGACCGCCCTGGAGTCGGTCGGCATCTTGGTGGACACGGCAAACCGCACGCTGAAGCGCATGCCCGCCATCCCACTGAAGTAAATTGGCCGCTATCGGGCGCCTGAGAAACTCCGCCTATTTCTGCTGAGGATTGGCGTTGGTGTTCGTCTTGCTCTGTTGATTGGCAGTACCCTGCTGAGTCTGGTTTGTGTTCGCCTGTTCGGTGGCGTTGGTGTTGGCCTGCCCAGTCGCATTGGTGTTGACCTCGCTGGCACCGCCCGCGCTGGTGCCGCCGGCGGACGTGGCGCCTCCCGCCGCCTGGTTCGTTTCTGACTGATTGGCGGCGCCGCCTTGTGTGCCGTTGCGATTGCACCCGGCAAGCAGCAGAGATACCGTCCCAAGCAATAATAAGTAGCCTTTCATAATCTTCTTCTGTTCTTATCCGACCCCCGTCAGTGATGAAACTACCGCCGCTCCACAGACCGGCCAATCAGGTGAAGACCTGCTGAAACCCTAAACACAACGCCCCCTGGCGTGCGCAAGCCTGATCGACCAGGCCCACCAACTCCGTGCCGTCAAAGGGCCGGAACTGGCAGCCAAACTGGCCTTGGAGAGTTCCCCGTTTAACCCGTTCTTGACGGACCATGGCCTTCGGTGGTAACCTGCCGCCATAAGCCTGAGAAACGCATGAAATTTGTTCATCCCTAACCAGTCCATCACCCGACACGCCATGAATACGAAACATCTGAGTCGTCGCCAATTCCTCGAACGCGCCGCCGCTGCGGCGGGGGCGCTGTTGCTGCCGCCTTGCGGCTCCATCGCGGTCTCGGCGGCCAAACGCACCGCCGCGGACCAAGTCACCCTCGGCCAGACCGGGCTCAAGCTTAGCCGCCTGGGCTTTGGGACCGGCACCTTCAGCGGGCACGTCCAACACTCGCTGGGCCATGAGGGATTCAACCGCCTCATCCGCTACGCCTACGACCAGGGCGTCACCAGCTTCGACTGCTCGCAGGATTACCAGACCTTTGGCTGGCTCGGCGGCGCCGTCAAGGGACTGCCCCGGGAGAAAATCTTTCTCCAATCCAAGATTGGCGGCAGGCCGAAAAACATCCTCGAAGTCATCGACCGCCACCGGAAAGTTTTCGATACGGATTACGTCGATAGCATGCTCATCCATTGCATGGTCAGAGGCGGCTGGACGGAGGATTGGAAGCGGATTATGGACGCCTTTGACGAGGCCAAGGACAGACAGTGGATACGGGCCAAGGGTGTCTCCTGCCACAGCTTGCCGGCCTTGCGGACCGCCACCGAATCGCCTTGGACGGAGGTTCACTTGGTCCGGGTCAACCCGCAGTGCAAGCATATCGACGGAATGGAACAGGCGTGGAATCGTTCCGGGGACGACATCGGCCCCGTCCTGGCCGAAATGAAAAAAATGAGGGCCAAAAACCGCGGCGTCATCGGCATGAAGATCCTCGGCGAAGGGGAGCTCAGGGCGGCTGGGGAGCGCGAGAAATCGATCCGCTTTGCCATGTGCCATCCGGAGATCAATGCCATCATCATCGGCTTCAAGAGCGCGGCGGAGATAGACGAAGCCATCCAGCGAGTGAATCGCGCCTTGGCTGAGCCAGGCTGAGAGGGCGCCGGGTCACATCTCAACGTTTGACATTGTGCCGTGCGCAATCGCCGGGAGGTGTGACACTGTGTTCCCCGCCGCCCAATTTGGAGAGCGGTGGGCGCAGGTTGTCAAGGCCATGCAAGCCTGGCTCAAGTATTTCGTGGGCGCGGTCCTGGCATGGGTCGTTGTGGATTTCACGACGACCGCCGCCATTGGCGAGCCGGCGCGGTATTACTCCAAATACATGCCTGCCCTGCTGGTCTTTTACCTCGGCTACCCACTGGTTTTTTGTGTCCTCATATACGGATTCGGACTGGGCGGACGGGGACTCTTTCTGGCGATGCTGGCGGGAATCGCGGTGGTGGAACTGTGCTTCGTCCGCAACAGGCTGCTGCTAACCCCTCCGATCTGCCTTCTGGCAATTCCCATCAGCCTCGGCCACTACGGCATGGTGACCTTCCTGCCCAAGTGGGTCGTCGAGCGTTCCTTCCGCAAGAACCGCAAATGGGCAGCCGCCACACTGAGCGCGTGGGGCCTTGGCGTCTTGCTCAATATCCTCACACAATTCGCAAGCCGCCATTGAGGGGCCAGGCTTGACGCACGTCGCCCGCCAGCAAACAAGGCGCCAGGATCGCATTTCAACATTTGAGTTCCCCCCGAGGATTGCATAGGCCAAGATGTCAAACGTTGTGATGCGATCGTAGCGGTTGCTGCCGCGTCAATAATCACGGCAATCGTGCCACGCGATAAAACTGTGAGGTGCCGTCGGCGTTGAACCGCACCAAGTCCGAGCCCGGTTGCTCGAGATAGGAGAAGCCGACAGCGAGGGCCTTGCCGTCCTCCTGCAAGAAGATCCCGCTCGCGGGAGGGGGATTGATCGGCACAAAGCTGGTGTCCAAAGCGCCGTCGGCTTGGAGCCGGCCGACTCCCCACCACGCGTGTCCATCCAGGACCGGGAGGAAGCGGCCCACCACGAGGAGCTTGGCATCCAGCTGAGGCACAATGGTCTCCACCTCACCTCCGGCGGAACCGCTAAAGGAGGGGTCAAGTGTCTGGGCCTGCGCGCTCAGGGTCGCCGGGCAAAGCGCCATTGCCGGCATCCAGCGATAAGCCGCACGATGGCGCGAGCGACGGCTGAACTGAGCGCCATCAGCACCGCTGTCTCATGCCCAGGATGCAACTCGCTGGTTCGTGAGACCCATTCCAGAGAGATGTTTCTTTAACGTGAATGCTGTTCTCATATAGTTTTAACGGCTCTGAAGCGAGCCTGTCACATCGCGCTGTCATCATTCCGAAGCCTGTCTCTATCACACCGGTTGCGGGATTCGTGTGTGTCAGTTCGGTACTGAATAATGCGTGGTGAAAAATATTACACGCGCCCCAGCCGAACCAGCCGGCCCGCCCGCCAGCCACTTTGGGTTCACCTCTGAGTCGGAGCCGCATCGCGAATCATTCACGTTTGCGGGGCGGTCGTCCAATCAAGGTGGCAATCAGGGCGACAAACGTTCGTTGCATGTAACCCATTAATTGCTTATTATGCATACCCAAAAAATGCCAACGCTCTACAGGCACATGCAGTGGCACGGCGCGGCAGGCGCAAGACGTGAGCCTCCGCCGGCAATGAACGCTGGCACTTCCTTGTATTCGTCATGATTCCCTGCTGACCATGGCCACAATTCTGAACACCACTCCATCCGGCAATTCCTCATACGGCCCATTCTCCCAGACGCAGGTCAGCGTTTATTGTGACGAAAGCCGACACGCAGGCCAAAGCGCCCAGAGGTATATGGTCATTGGCGGCTTCTGGCTTCCCAGGGCAACGCGCGGGGAAATCCTCGCAACCCTACGGCCCATCCAGCAACGATATGGGATCACGAGCGAGCTCAAGTGGGTCAAGGCTACTCAAACCAAACTCAAGGGCTATCAGGCTGTGGTTGACGCCATCGCCGCGCGCCCCGACATCCACTTCCGCTGCACTGTCGTGGACAAGTCCAAACTGGAGTGCGACAAGCATTTCCAAAACGACCGCCAGTTTGGGTTCTGGGCGTTTTATTGGCACTGCCTCAACCGGTGGATGGGCAACAATAACATTTACTTCATCTCCATTGATTTCAAGCCCGAAAGCCTCCTCTCCGGGCCCAGTCGCCTCTGGTACCGCCTCGAGAGAGCCTGCGTGGGCCGCGCCTGGGTCCAATCGCTGAGCTGCGTGGATTCCCGAGAAAACCTCTTCTGCCAACTTGCCGATGTTTTCATCGGGGCCGTTGGCTGCGAGCAAAATGCGCTCGTCGTGAGTCCGCCCAAGCAGGCCCTCGCGGCCCACATCGCCGCCAAGTTCAACCGGCCTGATCTAAAAGGCTCCGACCCCCCAAGCCGTCTCCGCTTCAACATCTGGCGCATCTGGCCGTGAACCCTAACAACCAACGGCACGGCGCCGCAATGGCGGCGGGGCCACCGGCAACACCAGAGCCAGCGCCAGGCGCGGCCTCCACCAAGCCAACCTGGCCACCACCACGGTTCGACCTAAAGCTACTCTTGCTCCCCGCCGACTGGTCCCTGCAGCGGTTAGAGGAGGAGGGCCGGCGCATCTATTTCCAAGACCTTGTGGCCAGTCCGCCCGAGACTCCGGAGTTCGGCTGGTTCGAGAAGCGCACCCTCATAGTGCCCAACACCGAGGGAGCCTTCCGGAAGATCTTTGGAAAGTCCGTCGGCTTTGCCAGCTACTCCCATAGAAAGACCGGTGAATTGGACCCCGAGCGACTCCGAACCGCAGCCTGGATCCGCCCCATCCTCGAACTTCGTGTGCCCAAAACCGAGGTTTACGTCAACAATCACTCGATGGAGGCCCGCGAATACGGACCTCGCGCCCGCCGGGAGAAAAAGCGCGTCTTCGTCACTCTCGGCAAGGACACCAAGTTTTTCATCTCGCTGGTTTACACGGAATTCGGCCTCGCTCTGAGTACCGCCTTTGTCCCCGGAGATCAGTGGCTGCGCGAGATGAAAGCAAAGTCCACCCGCCTAACACCGTGAAAACAGGAAACCCCGCGAAGTGCGCGGGGTTTGGATTCACTGCACACTGAGGTGCAGGATTTTCCTGACAGCGGCTTTCACCACTGGCATCGTTATAAGTATCGCCAGAATTCCCATGTTGTAAACAGTTTTTATAAACAATTTTCAACGGGGCAGTTTTCTGGGGTGTCGCCGTCTCCAACCCGCTTTTTTCCGGTTCTCTCTTCCAAATAATCCCATCGAGTTACTTCCCTTTTCCCGCCAGAAAATTGGGGCGAATCTGCTAATGGCTCAGCGCCTCTCGATGCGGCAGGTTGTCGCGGTTCCACTGGGACAGGGCCGCATCGGTCGTGTTCTGGAACAGGTGCTTGAGCGACACGGCCTCGACGTGGCCGTCGGCAAAGGCCATGTTCGCCTTGCCGTTGTGGCGGGCCATCGACCGCTTGGTGCTTCCGAGGTAGTCACGCAGCCCGCTCCACCTGTGCAGGCCCCAAGTGCCGTCCACGATTACACCGTCGTTCCCGGTGAACGCGTCGCCAAGCATATAGAGCCGGCTCGGACTGACGACCTCGGATTCGTTGACCGGCTCACCGGAAGCCGCCAGACCCCACGGGGAATGCCCGCCTAAACCAAGACAAAAGGAGCGAGACTTGGCGCCCGCGATCGTGCCAAGTCCGTCGCCGTTGTAGCCATAAGCGATCCACCCTTGGTTTGGCGGAAATATCTTGGGCCGCGACGCCGCCGGGCATTCCCAGATCCCTTGACTGAAGACGACGTTGGTCACGGGGCAGTTGATAACCCGCCTCAGAGCACCCTGCCATCCGCTATCGTGTTCCTGGAATTTGCCCTTGAAGCAATCAGGGTTGGCCGCCAGCGGATAGACATGGTGGTCAGAAACGAAGAGTTGAACGGCCAACCCGAGCTGCCTCACGTTGTGCGCACACTCGGCTTGCTTGACCCTCTCCTTGGCTGCCATGAGCGCGGTCAGCAGGAGCGCGGACAGAATCCCGATGACCGCAACGACGACCAAAAGTTCGATAAGCGTAAAGGCCGGTTTTGACTGGACGACGTTGTTCGTTGCGGGGCGTGGAGTGGTGGAGTGGTGGAGTGGTGGTGGAGTGGACTCGCGGTCCAGTAACCCATCCGTCCAAAGCCCGGAGGCAATTATGCTGTCGCGGATACGTTTCATATCTTGTGCTCGGTTTGTCGGCCAGCCCCGAACGTGGCGAGCATAGACACCGGCAGGTCGCAATAGAACCGGCAGTAAACCCACCAAGGTCTCTGTGGCAGCGCGAGCAGAGGCCCCGCTTCCCTTCGTTTAATGACTACTTCTGCTGTTGGCTCGTCTGCGCAATGCCCAGGCGCCCAGAATCAACAGCCCCGCCGACACCGCGACCATGGCCGCGATACCCCCGTAGCCGGGCCCTGGCTTAGCCGTGGCTTGGCGGTACACCCTGTACGGATCCTTCTCAAATTTGACCACGGCCAAGTTTCCGGCGCGAGTGACCTTATACTCCACTCCATTGGATTCCGTCACGAGGTTTGCCAGCACCTGGTCGGCCGACAGGAAGTCGGACAGGTGGTAGCCCTGCGCGGCGGTCGCGTCTAACCCCAGGTCGATCTCGTCGATGAAGTTGGTGTAGCGCCAGAGGGTCTTTGCGCCAGCCCTCCGCCCGAGTGTGATTCGGCGCGGCAGATAGGGCGTGCCCTTGGCGGGGAAGCTGTAGGCAACGACATAGATCGTCGAGGGGGCTTTCCGCAGGCGGTACTCGAGCCTGAGCGGCAGACCGCTGCTGTTTGTGCTCACCACGTCGCCGAACGCCTCTGGTTGGCCTTGTTGCGATGCGGAGAATTGCAAGGGGGTGTCCCAGACGATCTTCGAGCCGATGAGGTGGTCCAGGCCAAGATAGAGCACACGGTCAAGCGTGTCCCTTAGGAGCCAGCCCTGGACCACCGGCTGCGTGTTCTTCGGCGACGCGCCCGGGTACGGCGGCCGCGACGTGAATCCGGCGACACGATCGTACCCTTTGCCGAGGGACCAGACGACGCGCTCGTCCGCGCCATAGACCTCCTCCTCACCCGGTTTAGGCGGCTTATACACGTAGTGCCCGTTGGTGATAACGAAGTACGTAGCCGGGTTGTCGAGAAACTTCAGGTAGTAGCCCTTCGGCTGGACCGCAGCCTCGTAGGTGCTGGACCCCGGAAAGTCGAACTTCTCGGTGTGGGTCCGACCAGGAGGGCCGATGCCAACCTCAAGGTCGGGGGAGGCGTAGGCGTTGCTGATCCGGAATACGATGTCCTTGATCGGCGGGCGGTGGCTGAGGAACTGCCGGAAGCTCTCCGCCAGCGACTGAGGGGGCGAGGGAGGCCCAACTGGCACGTTTGTGCTCGCCGCTCCCAAGGCCGCGCAGCAGGCCAACACGGCTGGAAGCGTTACCGCGAGCCGTCGGCTCGCCAGCCACTTTGGGCCGCGGGCGCTTCCCAACGCGCCGATTCCTGCCGAGCGCGCGCCCAAAGCCGGCGTTCGGATATCACTCAATTCGAGGTGGTCCTGAGTTTTCATCCTACATGCGTACCTCCAG
Source organism: bacterium (assembly GCA_021784555.1). Lineage (GTDB taxonomy): Bacteria > Verrucomicrobiota > Verrucomicrobiia > Limisphaerales > UBA8199 > JAJYHY01. Next base: position 7,500 of record JAJYHY010000008.1, on the reverse strand, counting down.
CATTCCGGTGAGCTTTCAACAATAAATCTTGCCGCCATTATTCACACACTTGTACAGTTGCGTTCCGGCCCGCCTCATCGCCGCGGAGGCGATCGATTAGCGTAATGTAGAATACCAGGCAGGCTGCGGCATGCATATCGTCAGTTCAGGCTCTTAGGGCATTGGCTTGAGCGGAACCTCACCAACATCGAGGGTGCCTGAGGGAGGTTCGGCGGGGACGGTGACCTGCGTGCCGGCCTCCGCCGCCATCTTAACCGGTGCGTCGGCGGAGTTGCCTTCGAGGACGTTGGCCACCAGGACGTAGCTGCCGGCGGGCACGTCCTCGGCCGTCAGTGTGCCATCGGCCTGTTCATTGAGCGGGTATTGGCGCATCGTGGCCAAGGCCGCCTGGAGCTGCTGGACGCTTTGCGCCGCGGCTTTCAGAGATTTCGGGGAGGGCGTTTGAAGCCAGGCGCGGACCACCCAGTTGGCGCCGCGCTTGAGTTCGGCGGGCCAGCGCAGCCGGGCGGTTACGGTATAGGTGGAAGCGCCGACGGTCACCGTCGTGGTGTCGCCGGAACGAACCTCCACATTAGCGACTGGCAGCGGCATAAACCCCACCCCGCCGAGGACAACCGGATGCACTTGAGGCAAGCGGTAAAGCGTGTGTTTGCCGGGCGGCACCTTTGGAAAGACGAAGCGTCCGTCCTTGTCCGTCATAGCCTTGTAGAAGGCAGTGTAATCGAGTGAGCCGAGGCCGAAGCCGGCATTGCCATCCTGGAGCAGCATTTGGCGGTCCGGCGCCCCATGTCCTGCCACGAGGTAAGTACCTTCCAGCCGTCCCCAAGGCTGGAGGTGAATGGTCGGGTCGGACGCCAGCGCGGCCGGAGTCGTTTTGGCAAATCCGTCGGGGCTCGCGGCGACGACCTGGCTAATGGAATCGTCCGGCGGGAGGCTGAACTGGCCGCTCGCGTCGGTTGAGCGAAGGCTGCCGGAGGATTGTGACGACGCGCGAAAGTCGTGGGAAAATCCCTCCTCCGTCAATCGGAGCCGCGCGCCTGGTGAGACGAGGCCGATGTCGGCTTTTGCGGCGGGTTGGCCGTCGGGAGCGAGGACCGTGACAACAATTGCCTTAGCGGGCTGCAGCGCAACATCGAAGCGTACCGAGCCTTCGCCGTCGCGCACAGGGCGGGTGATGAATGGCGCATAGCCATCGGCGTCGAACTTGAAGATGAAGCCGGGATTGGGCGCGCCTCCGACAACATGCTCCCCAAAGACGTGCCGGAACTTGCCGCCACTGAAGTTCAGGTAGAATCGGTCCAGCGTGCTCCACATCGCGCCGTTGGGTTTGCCCGTCGTGAAGTCGTGCTCCGGCCAGCCCGTAATGATGCGGAACTTGGGAATGGGCTGACCGTTGGAAGCGTCGGTGACCGTGCCGAAAATCGTCAGCGCCGACGTCAGTGTAATCTTGTGTTCCCGACCGTCCGGGCGAATGCTTACCCCGTTGAGTCGCATGTAGCCTGGCGCCAAGAAGTCGAAGGTGAGTGGCTGGTCAGGAGCGCTGTCCCACTCGATTTCTCCTCTGGAATCAGTCCGGTGCTGGAAATCGAACTGCGCGGGCGCGGAACTGCCAGGGTTAAAACCGGCGGGGCCGACCGCGAATCGGTTGACTGCCGCCATGGCGCCCGCCACGGGTTTGCCGGCGCTGTTCACGACAAGCAAGCGCAAGATCCTTCCGGGCTGAAGCGTGAGCCGGAACGCCCCGGAATTCTCAGAGAGATTGACCCTCACTGTCGTTGGAGCGAAACCTTTCGCCTTGGCGGTCAACAGGCTCTCGCCGGGCGTGCAGCCCACGAGGGAAAAGGAACCATCCGCCCGGCTTGCGCCCGTGCGGCTGCCCCGCACGTCGAGCTGCCCTACCACGACCTTGGCCCCGGCGACCGGCCGGCCATCCGGGTCCTGGACCCAGCCGCTCACCGCGACAGCGCGGCCAAGCGTAAAGACGTAATTGCCCGCCAGGAGTTGTTGCCGCGCCTTTGGATCGCGGCCCGCCTCGACCATCTCGCTCGGTGTATAATCCGGATGAGTCGCCCCGCCGACAATCGTTTGAGCGGCCTGTTTGCCGATGCGGTCGATGTGCCAGCGGCCTTGGGCGTCGGTCGTCGTGGTGATATAGAATGGCCAGCGAAAATCGTCACATTGCGGGAACGTCTCGGCGGAGGCGTCAGGTTGGTTGTTGAAACCGACCTCGGCCCCTGCCACGGGCTGGCCGTCCGCATCAAGCACTAACCCACCGATAGGAGCAGAGCGGGCCAGGCGCAGCGTGTACTGCTTGGGAATAGTATCAGCATGATCGGGACGCCAATCCAATCGGGTATCGGCGAAGCCATCGACCTCACTCACCAACAGCAGTTCGGTTGCGGTCTGCCGAGGCACCGGAACATTGCATACACCGAACCGGTCGCTCCGGAGGGACGTTATATGGGTGGACTTTGTGCCTTCCGAAAGCCAGTAATCCAGTTGTACATCCGGCACCGGCTCTCCGGCATCGGCCGCCACGATGCGCAGAACCAAACGATTGCTCGCATCGAGAGGCATCGCGGCCCCGGCGCCGACGGTGCCCGCGCCCAAACCGCCGCCGGGCTGCACTGCGGCGGAAGGTGCTGAGGCTGCAATGGCAGCGGTCTTTGCCAATACTGGGTTGACGCCATTGCGGGAGTGCCTCAACGGCAGCAAAATGGCCGCTGCCAATAGGACCACCGCCGCTCCCCCGACGAGGAGTGGTGTCTTTGCCGACGCCAGCGAACCGAGCAAGCCGGCCGTATGACCGCCTCCAGCCGCGCCGCCAGCGAAGGCCGTGCTGCTGACGCGTCCGGCGATGCCCGCGGGAGCGGCGGCCACCGCCTGCTCGGCCAGCATCACGCCCAGGGCCGCCGCGGTCGATGTCACGCCGCGTTTGGCCAAAGCGCCGCGCAGCTTATCCAGGGCACGCTCCACGCGCATCCGGGCGGCATTCTCTTTCAGGCCCAGGCGCGCGCCGATGTCGGCCAGAGGCCGGCCTTCGAAATAGCGCATGAGGATGGCGGAACGGTCGGTCTCGCCCAGTTCGTGCATGACTTCGTCGAGAATGGGGCGCAGTTCGGCCCAACCGGGGTCGGGGCTTGAGGATTCGAGGAGTTGGTTCATGACATAAGCTTGCTGTTCCCGGGCGCGGCGGCGCTGCTCGGCGCGGCGGGTCTTGGCGGCAAGGAATCGGGTGCTGGTGTAGAGCCAGCCGGCCAGGGAGGTATGGTGGGCCAGGCGGGGGGCATTGCGAGCGAGATTGGTGAACACGGCTTGGGTGATATCCTCCGCCGCCGGCACGTCGCCATCGACCTGGCGAAGGGCCGCCGAATAGACGAGGTTGACGTGCTCGTTTACGAGCGCCGCAAAGGCCTCCTCGGAGGGGGCGTCCAGGTATTGGCGAAGCAGATCGTTGGTCTCGCTCTTCATCTCACTGATATAAGACCCGCCCAAGGCCGAAATCGCACAACACCGCGGGGCAAGGGTGCGACTAAAAGCGTCGGTCAAGCGCGGGGTCAGTCCTCACTTTTTCCGCGGTGAAGGATGGGAAGTGGCGGAAAAAGGTGCAGGACTGACCCCGGCGCCTTCTTGGAAAGCCACAAACGCCCCAGTCCCTTGCCACGCGACAATAAAATACGCGATCGCGTATTTTATTGTCGCGGCCATGCGGGAGCCGACCCGAGTTCATCGCCAAAATGTGAGATACAAGACCCGCCCAAGGCCGAAATCGCGCAACACCGCGGGCAAGGGTGCGACTAAAAGCGTCGGTCAGGCGCGGGGTCGGTCCTCACTTTTTCCGCGGTGAAGGATGGGAAGTGGAGGAAAGAGGTCTCTGAGGGCTGAAGCGTGAAATCTGAAAGACAAGAGTGTGTTTCAATCTAAAACACGATGAGTGAGCGGACGGGGAACTCGCTGAGTTTCTTGCGGCCGCCCAGGAAACCGAGTTCAATCAGGAATGAGATGCCGACAATCCGAGCGCCAAGGCCCTTGACCAGGACCGCGGCGGCGGAGGCTGTGCCGCCGGTGGCGAGCAGGTCGTCGATGATGAGCACCCGGTCGCCTCGCTTGAGCGCATCCACATGCACGGCGACCACCGCCGTCCCGTATTCCAGCGCATATTCCTGCTCGTGAGTCTGGTAGGGGAGTTTGCCCTTCTTCCGGATGGGAACAAACCCGGCCTGGAGCTTGAGAGCGGCCGCTCCCGCGAAAATAAATCCCCGGGCGTCGATGCCGACGACGGCATCGACCATGCCGGGCCGGAAATCCTCGGTCAACAGGTCGATGGAGGCCGAGAATAGCCGGGCGTCCGCCAGGACGGGGGTGATGTCTTTGAATTGAATTCCAGGTTTAGGGAAATCAGGGATAGTTCGGATGGCCCGCTGGATGTCCGAACAGGAGGGGGCGGTTTCAATCATGGGTGAGGAAGTGTTAGGTCTTGGTCGTTTCCATCTTTTCAATCATCCTTCGCAGCTTCTTCAAGGCGATATTCTGTATCTGCCGCACCCGCTCCCGAGTCACGCCGAACTTCTGGCCGACTTCCTCCAGCGTCTTCTGCGGCCCGCCGTCCAGGCCAAACCGGGCCTTCAAAATGGTTGCTTCTCGCGGGTCGAGGGTCTTGACCATCTCCTGGAGCATGCGGGTGACGGTCTTTTCCTCCAACTGTTCGTAAGGGGTATCGGCGCTTTCGTCCTGGACCACCTCGGCGAAATTGTTAGAATCCTCGTCGCCAATGGGGGCATCCAGCGAGGCGGGGCGAATGGCGGCCATCCGCATTTGGGAGACCCTGGAGGCGGTGATGCCCAGTTCCTCACCCAACTCCTCGTCGGTCGGCTCGCGTCCCAGTTCCTCCTGCAAGCGCATGGCGGTGCGGCGCATCTTGGAAATCTTATCCACCAGGTGAACCGGCAGGCGAATCGTCTTGGACTGATTTGCCAGGGCCCGCTTGATCGACTGCTTAATCCACCAGGAACCGTAGGTGGAAAGCTTGCCGCCCTTGGCCGGGTCGAACCGTTCCACCGCCTTCATCAGGCCGATATTGCCCTCGCTGATCAGGTCCAGCAATGGCAGCCCGATTCCCTCGTAATCCCGCGCGATTTTGACCACGAGCCGCAAGTTGGCCTTGATCATCTGTTCGCGGGCTTTCTTATCGCCGCGCTTGATGCGCGCCGCCAGCTCTATCTCCTCCTGCGGCGTGAGCAGCTTCACCTGCCCGATCTCCCGGAGGTAAAGCTTTATGGCCGTATCTCCGTCGTAGGAGGAACGTTCCCGCCCCCGACGACCGGTCTCCGGCTGTTCGACTTCCATGGTGGCGCTCTCGATTTCTTCGGGCTTCAACGCCGCCTCTTCCTTGGCCAGGTCCATCTCCTTAGGTTCCTCTTCCGCGGCGAGGTCCGGGTCCTGCTCGACCTCCTCGTCCTTTGGGGCTTCCTTTTCGTCAGGACGCCGCCCACGCGACAGCGCCGGTGTCCACTCTGATCCGGAAGCGCGGGGTTCGCTCTTCAGGCCATTTCCTTTGCGTTGTTTAGCATGGGCAACCATAAAAACTAGATAGATTCTTCATTGCTGAGCGCGTGATAGCAACCAAATTTCACCACGCTTAACGTCGGAGTACACACTACTGGGAGCAGTAGCAAAGAACGTCAAGCCGGGACATGGGTACTTTTCCCCAGGTAAGGCCGTGTCATTCTCCAGTTCTTCAAGGCTCCTCCAAACTATGCCCACTCACACACCGCTCTCGCACGCCAGCTCGGGATCTCACCCTGCAAGCTGAGACATCCTCCCTCCAACCTCTGTTCAAAGCCCAGGCCAAGATTCCTGCTCTAGCCCCTGCTCTCGCCTCCAGGCTTCGGCCGACGCTGGAGCAAGAGCAAGAGGGTCCATCCGGCGCATTCCTGAAAACGCGTCCAGATCGTCGCCAAGATGTGGGTTTAGATCTTCCCAAAATTGGCTTGCGTCCCCCCAGCGATCTGGTAGCAAGAGCGGGACAGGCAAAAACGTCTTAATTTCCAGTTACTATGATTAAATGGCTCTCAAGAGCGATGGGAGCGGCATTCATTGCCGGTGCGCTCATCCTCTCCGGTTCTCCCTCCTTCGCGCAAACCAATCACCATCCGGCGGTCATCAAAAAGACATCCACGGCCAAACGGGCCTCCAGGGCCAAACGGCCGCATTTTAGGAGGAGGCCGCATTTCCTGGCCTTTCGCGGCAGAGTGAACAAGATCGACCAAGCCACCATGAGCGTCACCGTCGGAAAACGGACCTTCTATCTGGATTCTAAAACCAAGGTTTTCAGGGAAAAGCATCCGGCCATACTGGCCGAAGGCAAACTGGGCGAGTGGGTGACCGGCAGCTTCAGGAAAGCCGAGCACGGCAAGCTCATCGCCAATTCGATCTATTTTGGCGGAAAGCACGGCTCAAAAGCCCGCGCCAAAGCCCGGGCCAATAAGCCCAGGGCCAAAAGGCGCGTCTCCCCCAAGGCCCGCTCTGAGAAGTAACGCGAGTTCAGAGGCTGGGATTCCCGGGTTGAGAGATCTGTACTCTCAAGGCAAATGTCCTGGCGGGCGGTTTTGCCTCCTGCGAGGACCGCCGGTAATGCAGTTCGATACGAGTGGAGCCGGCCCACTGCGTCTTGAATTGCCAATAGTGAAGCCCCGGCTCGCCCACCCGGTTTCCGCGCGCGAACCGCTCGCTGACCAGGACGCACACTGGTTCCCCATTGTGAACCACTTTCCAACGGAAGCCTGCGGGGGGATTTTCGCTGAGGGCGATCTCGAAGGTCTCGCCGCTGGCCAGCTTTGCCTGTCCCCCGTCTGAGGTTTCGGTGAATTGTAACATGGAGCCAGACTAGCCTCACCCCGCCCGGTTTGCCAGTCGGGAGCTGTCGCGAATGTTGCTTTGACGAGGCTGCCAGGCTTGAGGGATCGGAGCAGGTAAGGTTCTCCATTTGCTCAGCGCGGGTCTCAGATAGGCTTGACGGGTCCGGCGCCGCCCGGCAGGTTGCCGCATGAAGACGAAACGGGGTATGGGCCCGACCGCGAGCTGTCTGCATTACGCTGGACTGGGACAAAAAACACCCGAAGGATTGGTGTGTCAATCAGCCTCTCGGTTAACCAAGGAGTCTAGCGGCCCTCCACCTGACCCGAGATTTGCTGCGCGGCCCACTGGCGGGCGTCTTCCGGGGTTTTGAGTTCGTCTTGCAACTGCTTTTCGCGGGCCTGGTCCAGGAGCTTGCCCATGGCAGGGCCGGGCTTCATCCCCAGGGCGAGCAGGTCCTTGCCGGTGAGCAACGGGGGCCGGATAGCGGGCAGATTCTCCAACTCCTTGGCTTGCTGGACGAGGAAATCGTACACGTCGAGCCGTCCGTGCGACCCGAGGCAATCGAGCCGGTGCAACGCCAGTTCCAGAGGGAAGGTGGGCCGCAGCAACAATCGGCGCAGAGTGGCCTTGCGCATCTCCAGC
>JAJYHY010000272.1 GCA_021784555.1 bacterium | reverse complement strand
TTCGCAAATCCTTGAAATCGCTCTTCGGCTTGGATATGCTTTGAGCTATGACATTGACAGAAAAGGCGCTGGCGCGGGCCGCCGGCAAGGGCCAGGTTGAGGCCGGGCAGAACATCTGGGTCCAGACGGACGTGCTCATGACCCACGACGTCTGCGGTCCGGGCACGATTGGCGTGTTTAGGCGCGAGTTTGGTCCGCATGCCAAGGTCTGGGACAGAAACAAGATCGTGATCATGCCCGATCACTACATCTTCACTTCGGATTCAAAGTCCAATCGCAACGTCGATATCCTGCGAGAGTTCGTGAAGGAGCAGGGCCTCACTTATTTCTACGATGTGATTGATGACCCGAATGGGCACTGGCGATTTGATGCCAGCAAAGGCGCGCTCCAGCGGCAACACGGCGCGCGCTACGCCGGCGTCTGCCACACCGCCCTCCCGCAGAAGGGCCACACCCGCCCCGGCGAGGTCCTCTTCGGCACGGACTCCCACACCTGCATGGCCGGCGCCTTCAACCAATTTGCGACCGGCATCGGCAACACGGACGCCGGGTTTATCATGGGAACGGGAAAACTGCTGGTCAAGGTGCCCCAAACCATGCATTTCCGCTTGGAGGGCAAGCTTCAGCCGGGCGTCATGGCCAAAGACGTCATCTTGCACTGCATCGGCGAAATCGGGTTCGATGGCGCCACCTACCGGGCGATGCAGTTCGACGGCCCCGGGGCGTCCAGCTTGAGCATCGACGACCGCATGACCATTGCCAACATGGCCATCGAGGCCGGTGGCAAGAATGCCATTTTTGAATTTGACGCCAAGACCGAGGCGCAGGTCGATTACCGTTGCCAGCTCAATGGCACAAAGAGCACCTACGAGCCGGTGTTGCGCGATTCGGAAGAGAAGTTCGTCTATGAGTTGGTGCTCGACCTGTCCAAACTCGAGCCCACCGTGGCCTGTCATCCGGACCCCGGTCAAAGAAAGCTGGCCAAGGAATTGGGCAACATAAAGCTGGATCGCGCTTACATCGGTTCCTGTACCGGGGGCAAGACCAGCGATTTCCTCGAATTCGCCCGCGTGCTGCGCGGCAGACGGGTCAGTGTCGATACCTTTGGAGTGCCGGCGACGCCCGAAATCGTGCATGACCTGCAAACCGCCCGTTGGGACGGCCTGACCATCTGGGAAATCCTGCTCCAGGCCGGCGTCCAGATGACCGAGAACGCCGGTTGCGCCGCCTGCTTAGGCGGCCCGGTGGACACGTTCGGGCGAATGAACGCCCCGCTCAAATGCATCAGCGCCACCAACCGGAATTTCCCGGGGCGCATGGGCCACAAACAATCGCAGGTCTTCCTAGCCTCGCCGGCCACCGTCGCCGCCAGCGCCCTCACCGGGAAGATCACCGATCCGCGGGAATACTTGCCCGATTGACCACGTCGGGGTAAGTCCTCACTGTTTCCGCGGTAATGGAAGGCGAAGTTGGCGGAAAAAGGTCTAGGACTGACCCCGACGGATTTCGAGAATATTTGCCCGATTGATCATCCTCGGCATCTCGGCTTTCTATCACGATAGCGCCGCCTCTTTGGTCCGCGACGGACAGATCATCGCGGCGGCGCAAGAGGAACGATTCACTCGCAAGAAGCACGACCCCGGCTTCCCGGCCCGCGCCGTGGAGTATTGCCTGCGCGAGGGCGGCGTGAACGTGGGAGAGTTGGATGCCGTTGCTTTTTACGAGAAGCCCTTCCTCAAATTCGATCGCATCCTGCACACCTACCTTTCCTATGCGCCCTCCGGCCTGAGGTCGTTTCTCATGGCCATCCCGCTCTGGATTCGGGAGCGCATCTGGATGAAGGAACTGATCCGGAAGGAGCTCGGCTACGAGGGGAAGCTGCTTTTCCCGGAGCATCATGAGTCACACGCGGCTTCCGCCTTTTTCCCTTCCCCATTCGATGAAGCGGCCATCCTGACCGTCGATGGCGTCGGCGAATGGACGACCACCAGTTTCGGTATTGGGCGCGGCAACCAGGTGACGATGCAATCCGAGCTCCAGTTCCCCCATTCGCTAGGTCTGCTCTATTCGGTCTTCACCTACTTCACCGGGTTCAAGGTCAACTCTGGCGAATACAAGCTCATGGGCCTGGCACCTTACGGAGAGCCGAAATATGTGGATGCCATCCTGCGCGAATTGGTCGATCTCAAGCCCGACGGCTCTTTCCGGCTCAACATGCGCTACTTCAATTACGGCGTGGGTCTGACCATGACCAACAGCCGATTCGCCCGGCTCTTTGGCGGGCCGCCGCGAATCCCTGAGTCGCGCCTGACGCAACGGGAAATGGACCTCGCCCGCTCGGTGCAGGAGGTCACGGAGGAAATCATGTTGCGCATGGCCCGGCACGTCCGCCAGCAGACCGGCATGAAGCACCTCTGCCTGGCCGGCGGTGTGGCCCTCAACTGCGTGGCCAACGGGCGCATCCTCCGGGAGGGAGTCTTTGACGATATATGGATACAGCCCGCCGCCGGAGACGCTGGTGGCGCGCTCGGGGCCGCCTTGCTGGCCTGGCACCAGTACTTTGGCAAGCCTCGCCCCGTGCCGAGAGACGGCGACATCCAACTTGGTTCTTTCCTCGGCCCCAGCTTCAGCAACGCCGAGATCCGTTCCTTCTTGCAGGACCGCCAGGCACCCTTTGTCGAGCTGGCTGACGAAGAGCTCCCGGACAAAGTCGCCAGCTTGGTCAAGGCGGAAAAGGTCATTGGCTGGTTCCAAGGGCGCATGGAATTCGGCCCGCGCGCCCTGGGCGCCCGCTCGATTATTGGCGACGCCCGCTCCCCGAAAATGCAGGAAGTGATGAATCTGAAGATCAAGTTTCGGGAGAGTTTCCGCCCGTTTGCCCCGGCCGTCCTCGCCGAGCGGGTCTCGGAGTACTTTGAACTCGACCGCCAGAGCCCCTACATGCTGTTGGTGGCGCCGGTTGCCCGAAGCCAGCGCCGCGACCTGACCGAGGCCGAGAAAAGCCGGTTCGGCTTGGAGAAACTCCTGACCGTCCGCTCGAGCCTTCCCGCCGTGACACACGTCGATGACTCCGCGCGGATCCAGACCGTGACGGCGCAGACAAATCCCCTCTTTCATCGGTTGATCCAGCGGTTCGCCGACCTCTCCGGCTGCCCGGTCATCATCAATACCTCCTTCAACGTCCGGGGCCAACCCATCGTCTGCACCCCCGAGGACGCCTTTCTGTGTTTCATGCGCACCAATATGGATTACCTGGTCCTGGGCAACTTCCTCCTCGAAAAAACCGAGCAGAAGCCCCTCGACAAAGACATTGACTGGCTGAGAGAATACGAGCTAGACTAATGGTTGGGGTCACATCTCAACATTTGACAATCAGCCCGCCTACAATGCTTGCACGGCGCAAATTGTCAAATGTTGTGCGACCCCAACGCCGTGGAGGTAACGGACTTATGATTTGCGATTTTAAATTTGCGATTTGCGATTTGTTGGCCTCAACCTCGGTACGATTTTGCCATCAATGGTTTTGTCTGGGTTCTTCTGTGAAAGGCATTTGGCGGCGGAATCATCAGCCAAGATCGTCATGAATGGCAAAATCTTACTAAGCATTGGCGCACGGCGCGCTTGGCAATCGCAAATCGCAAATCTAGAATCGCAAATTGTTCATTAGCGGTTCGTAGCGTTTTGCATGATTATCCTGGACGAGATTCGAGAACTGAAAACCGGCCGGCGCCAATTGCGCAATTTCGGCCTGCTGGTGGGCGGGGTGTTGGCCCTGTATGGGATTTTGGCGTGGGCCCGGGGCAAGCCGTTTTTTCCTTACGCCTTGGGGCCCGGTCTGGCTTTGGTGGCGTTGGGGTTGGTATTGCCGCGGATTCTAAAGCCGCTTTACATCCCCTGGATGGTCCTGGCCATCATCCTGGGGTTCGTGGTCTCAAACGTCCTTCTGACCGCCTTCTTCTTCGTCGTCATCACGCCGATTGGCTTGGCCGCCCGCCTCCTGCGCCGCGATTTCCTGAGATTGAAACTCGACCCCAACGCGCAAACCTATTGGATTCGGCGCGAGAGCCAGGCCCCGAAATCCCCGTCGGAATACGAGCAGCAATTTTGATGTCCGCGTCGGCAAAGGTGGCGGCATCCACGATGGTTTTGGGGGTGCTATAGAGGTAAAGGGTCGATGTCTGGCGGATGCCTGGCGTTCGCGAGTTCTCCTTGGCGCGACAATAAAATACGCGGCCGCGTATTTTATTGTCGCGTCCTCTGGCTGGCAGGCTTGCACGGGCGGGCACAGCGCCGGGTGCGTCGTCACCCAGAGCGGTTTGCGTGGCAGGTCGGTCCGACTCACAGGCGAAGCATCGGCGCACTTGTGGTTTTGCAAGACCAAGATCATCGCCAAGATGTGAGCTCCACAATAACTCCCGCGGCGACGCCCTCCGGCAGCGTGGCCTCCGGCGGCGGGGACCGCCACCCCGTTCTTGGCTGTGCCCTTGTAGCTCACGTCCATTGCCTACCCAAGCTGCCTCTCGCGCAAGCGTCCCAATAGAGTCTGTGCTCTCGACAAGTCCTCCGCAGGATGTAGGCTTTGCCTCCATGAACGAAGCGTCAGAGTCTCCGCGCCCCGTCGTCGGCAAGCCGAGCGCACTGGGTGTTGCGCCTTTTGCCCGCAATCTATGTCTCCGCTGGCAGGCATGAAGGATGCCGACGCCGTAAAGTCCGAGGCCGCTGTCCCGCCCCGCCCGCGGCACTGGAAACGACTGGCGCAAAACCTGGGCCTGTCCTTCGCGACCTTCCTGTTGTGCTTTGCCGTGGCGGAAGGCGTGCTGCGGCTGTGCGGTTACGGCGACCTCATCATCTACCAGCCGGACCCGGTTCTTTACTGGAAACCCAAACCGAACCAGGATTGCTATACCAAGATCGGACACCTGCCGGTTCACGTGAATTCACTGGGCACACGCGGGCCTGAGTTCCAGGTGGCCAAGCCCCCCAACACCCTGCGCATTCTTTCCCTGGGTGATTCGCGGACCTTCGGCTGGGGGTTGCGTGAGTCGGAGACTTATTCGGACCGCTTGCGCCAATTGCTGCAAGCCAAGTGTGGTGCCACCCGAAAGGTTGAGGTCATCAACGCCGGCGTTAACGCCTGGTCTTACCCCCAGATGCTGGCCTACTTCCGCGAGACGGGCCTCGGATTTCACCCGGACATCGTCATCCTGGGCGAGGCAAACCTCTGGACCCAGTTTTCGGACCGGAATAGTCCGCAGTTTGTGAAGGCCTTCATGAGGCGCGTGTGGTTGAAGAACTTTTTGCGCCACTTCGCTATCTATCATTACGTGGTCGAGGTGAAATTGAAGTCCTTTTATGAGCGGTACCGGACGAAATTCATCCCGGTTGACCCGAACCAAGACCCGCTCTTCAAGGCCGAACAGCGGAAGCATCCCAATGCGCTGTTCCGCGACGCGATAAACGACCTTTGCAAACTGGCTCTGAGCAACGGCATCAAACCCGTCCTCCTCTACCTGCCGACGCTCGATGAGCTTGAATCGACCAACGTCAGCCCCGTCTTGAAGATAAAGCGCCAAGTGAGCCGGGAACTTCACCTTCCCCTGGTCGATCCGACCGCGGCGCTCAAGCCGGGGCTCAAAGGGCTTTACTTGGAGGCCGATCCCGTGCATCTTAACGCCCGCGGCAACAAAATAGTTGCCCAAGAGCTATTTGAAGCTGTAAGTCATCTCAACGCGCCATGAACAAGCTGGCCATCGTCAAAGAATTCTACAACTTCCTGCGCGTCCGCAAGAAATGGTGGCTGGCGCCCATCCTCGTCTTCCTGGTGTTGCTTGGCGGCTTGCTGGTGTTTGCCAAAGGCTCCGCGCTGGCCCCCTTCATTTACAGCTTGTTCTGAGTGCGGTACAATCTACGATGAACATCCTGGCAACACCGTCACCAACTCACCGTCGATCTCGCCCATCGGCATCGAACAAAGCCCTAACCGCGTATAACGACGCAACTCCCGTCCAGCCTGGTTTAGCTAAGTTTAACCAGGTTTAACCAAAAACATGCTACCCCACACCCGAACACCCGCCGCACCATCGAACTCCCGCTGCATTAGCGTTTATCAGCGTGCCTTCTGCCTTTCTTGGATGGCACGCAGCAGCGCTGCCTTGGCGGGGGTCTCGTTGGTCACCGCGTTGAGTTGCGCGCGCGCTTCGGCCAACCATCCCGCCAGCATCTTCACGCGGGCCAGATGCACATAGATGGCCTCTCGGTCTCCCTCGTTCTGCGCGTTGGCCAGCGCGTTAGTCCAGGCCTGGAGAGCCGCTGCGTACGGGAACGGCCTGACAGCGTAGTAGGTTTCGGCGTAATCCCACGCGAACGCGAAATTCCGCGGCTCGAGCCGTGCCGCAGTGCGATAAAGGCCAAGGGCCTTGGAAAAGACCTGCTGTTCGCTCAGGTCGTAGTTGGTCATGGCGGGGCCGCGCAACACATAGAGCGCGTCCGCGAAGTTATGGTAGTAAATGCCACTGGAAGGCTTGAGCGTGATTGCTTTTTCGAAGAATTCAAAGGCCTTTTTAGGCGGCCCGATCTCGCAGTACCGCCCGGCCAGGTTGTTGTAAGCATCCGCGTTGTTAGGGTCCAACTCGAGCGCCTTTTCCCATTGCGCCTGAGCGCCGGCTTCGTCCTGCTGGTTGTTGAGGAAGCATCCGTAAGAAAGACGCGCGCGCACATTGTTGGGGTGGCGGCGGAGGAAGTCGAGGTAGGCCCGCTGGACAGGCTTGAGCCGATCCCGGATCCGGCGATCCAGTTCGGAGGACGCCACCCCCCCGCCCCTGGCGGTAGCAGACCGGTTCTCCCGGCGCCACTTGTCCACCTCCGCCTGCGCAGCGTCGTCAGCGCTGATCAACGCCCGGTAATCCCTTTCTTCAAGCGCGATAGCGGATGGAACGGCACTCTTCGGGACCTCATTCGTGATAGCCCCAGCGATGGTCACCGTGAGCGATAAGCCCAGCACAAGGGTCAGGTTCATGGTAAGAGAGTATCCTGCCCAGCAATCGCCGCCGACGAGTACTCCTGAGACCGGATCGCATGTCTGCCGTTATCGTTGGCATTACCAGGTGCTTTCTTTGACGCCGGGCGGTCTGATCTCGCGAGTTGGGCCCGTGCCTCCTCACAGTATTCCCGCAGGAGCTCGATTCCCACACTCTGGCGCCGCAGCTTCCGCGCCGCGATGCAGGTCGTGCCGGAGCCGGCAAAGGGGTCCAGAACCCGGTCTCCTTCGTCGCTGAACAACTTAATGAACCATGCGGGAAGCTCTTTCGGAAAGGTGGCGCTATGATTCTTGTTGCCACACTCCGTGGCCAGGTGAAGGACGTTCGAGGGGTAGGCCTTCTCGCGTCCCAGCCAATTAGCGATGTTCTTCCCAAAACCACTTCCCACCTGTGAACCAAAGCGCACCACGTCGTTCTTGCCGAGAGATTTCAGGCGAGCATTTGCCCAATCGCCCATCGGGACCATGACCGCCTCTTGATTCATTTTGAAGCGCCGTGTCTTGTTGAACTGCAAGCACCGCTCCCACGCGTCGCGGAAGCGGTTGGGCCACTTTCCCGGATAACAATTCCGTTTGTGCCAGATAAACTCCTCCGTCCAGAGCCATCCTTGCTTCCGAAGCGCCAGTATCAATTCCAGCACGAAGGTGTGGCGCTCACCTTTCTCGGCCTTCTCCTTGATGTTGAGGATGAATGTCCCCCTGGGCTTCAGCACGCGAAGAAACTGTTCGCTTCGCGGCAGGAACCACGCCACATATTCCTCCGGAGGAATCCCGCCATAAGTGTTCTTCCGCTTGTCCGCATAAGGCGGGGAGGTGACGATCAGGTCAAAATAGTTGCCTGGATACTCTCGCAAGATTTCCAGGCAATCGCCTTCAAGGATTCCGCATGCCGCTTCTTTCATCGCCTCTATGACGGGCGGCGTCGGGGTCAGTCCTCACTCTTTCCGCGCGAGTGGAGGGTGACGTGGCGAAAGGTATAGGACTGACCCCGACGCCTGGTCTCTTCCGTCGCCTCTGCAACTATGACGGGTTCACGCGATGCGAGGCAAGCGGGAAATCAGCAATTCTCTTGATGGCCGGGAAACGAAAGCGGCGGTCCGCGCCGCACTCCAAACGCTGCGCGAGGTCCCACCTGACAGTCCATCCAAACGCCCGAAACCGGCCACGTCGTTGAAGGTATCGCGGGTGCCGAACCTGGCGGAGCCCTTGGAGTGCGGCGCCGACCGCCGCTTTCGTGTTCTCTGCTTTCCCAAGCCTAAAATCAGGATCGCTGGCGGGAAGTGTTCCTTCCTCTTTTTTTGAACAATCGGCCAGAGAAAATCGTCCTTGTAAAAGTGAGCCGAACCTGAAACCATCGCCCACAAATAATCGCTTCAACATGCAAAAAATGAGTTCAAATTCCAAAGCAAGTTCCCTAACACGCCGGCAATTCCTCGGACGGACCGCGCTCGCCATGGGCGCCATGTCCATGTCGGCTCCTTATGTCGGGCGCGTCCTGGGCGCCAACAACCAGATCGACGTGGCCTGCATCGGGGTGGGCGGCAAGGGCGACAGCGATTCCAGCGAAGTCGCCCGCGCCGGCGGCAACGTCGTCGCCATCTGCGACGTGGACGAACACACCCTGGCGCGCAAGGCCAGGCAATTCCCCAAGGCCCGGCGTTTTCATGATTATCGCCGGCTTTTCGACCAGATGAACTTGTCGATCGACGCGGTGACGGTCTCCACCCCCGACCACAACCACGGGGTGGCCAGCGCCATGGCCCTGCGGCGGCACAAGGCGGTTTATTGCCAGAAACCGCTCTGTCAGACGGTGTATGAAGCCGAGTTGCTCCGGCGGTTGGCCGAGGAAAACCATCTGGCGTCCCAGATGGGCAACCAGGGCAGCGCCGACAGCGGTTTGCGCCGCGGAGTGGAAATCGTCCAGGCGGGGGTGATCGGCAACGTCACCGAACTGCACGTCTGGACCAACCGCCCCATCTGGCCGCAGGGGATGCCCGGGCCAATCGACGCCGACCCGGTGCCGCCCTACTTTCATTGGGAGCAGTGGATCGGCCCGGCACCTATCCGGCCGTTCAAGGAGGGCACCTATCCCTTTGCTTGGCGCGGCTATAAAGACTTCGGCACAGGCGCCCAGGGGGACATGGCCTGTCACACCGTCAATATGCCCTATCGAGGCCTGAAGATGGGCTATCCCACCCTGGTGCAGTGCGAGGAGACCTCCCTCATGTACCCTGAGACCTATCCCAAGACCTCGCGCATCCGGTTCGAGTTTCCAGAACGGCACGGGATGGTGCCTCTGAAGTTCTGGTGGTATGCGGGCAATCCGGGCGACAAGGAAGTCAAGCCGTTGCGGCCGCCGGCGGAGAAGGTCAAGGACATCGTGGCCATGAGGGGCAACCTGCCTGGCAGCGGGGCCTTGCTCATCGGCGACAAGGGCCAGCTCTTCTCGCCCGACGACTATGGGACCCAGTCTTTTATCAAATTGAACGACGACAATGAATTTGTCTCGATGCACAGCCATCCGGCGGCCAAGGCGGTGCCCATTACCATCCCGCGCCTGCATGGAAATGGCGGGGACGACCAGATGCAGAAAGTGGACTGGTTTCGCATGATTCGGGGCGAGGGCCCTTCCTATTCGAACTTCGACATCGCGGCGCCGCTGGCCGAGATCATCCTGCTGGGCTGCGTGGCGATGCGGATTGGCGTAGGCAAGGAAATGCAATGGGAGGGGGCGATGATGTATTCGCCGAACCGACCCGAAGCGGCCCAATTCATTCAACGGGAGAATCGGCGGGGCTGGGACGCGTAAAGCTCAGTCATTTGCCGGCCAGCCGCGAGAAGGCTGGTCAGTTCCAGCACGGCGCCTCGTCTGTCTCCGCGAGGCGCCGTTGCTCTTTCAGCCCTTGGTTCGAATGATGAGCTCTGGATGTCTTGCCCGGCCCAGGGCGGTGTCGTAGGTAATCAGGCACTTGCAGTAAAGGTCGTAGAGGCAGTTATCCATCAGGGTCATTCCATCTTTGCGGCCCATCTGGATCGTGTTTTCGAGCTGGTGAATCTGGTTCTCCCGGATCAGGTTCCGAACGGCGGGATTGGCCACAATCAGTTCATAAGCCAGCACCCGCCGCGTCCGGTCCGCCGCGGGCAGCAGTTCCTGCGCGATAATGCCCTGCAGGCCGTTGGACAACTGCAGGATGATCTGCCGCTGCGCGCTGCCTTCGAATATCCCGATGATCCGCTCCAGGGCGTGGGAAACGCTTGGCGAATGCATCGTCGCCAGCACCAGATGGCCGGTCTCCGCCGCCGTCAGCGCCGTCGAGATTGCTTCGAAATCCCGCATTTCCCCTACGACGATGACGTCCGGGTCCTGCCGCAACACATGAATCAGTGCCCGGTTGAAAGACCTCACATCAGTGAGCACCTCTTGCTGCACGACGATGGCGCGCTTGTTCTGATGGACGAATTCGATGGGGTCTTCGATGGTTACGATTTTGCAGCGGCGCTCGCTGTTGATGAGGTCCACCAGGTAATTGAGCGTGGTGGTCTTTCCCGCCCCGGTCGGGCCGGTGATCAGGACCAGCCCGTTTGGCCGGCGGGCCAGGTCGTCGATACGTTCCGGCAGACCCAATTCTTCGCGCGTGGCGATTCGGTCGCCGCAAAAGCGGAAACTCATTTCGGGCTGCCCATTGCGCCGGTAGAATGTCACCCGCACGCGCCCGGCCGTGCGGTGGACCAGCGAGATGCATAGTTCCCACTCCCGCTCAAATTTCCTTTTCTGCTGCTCATTAAGCAGGCTGCCGGCCATCGCCGCCACTTCCTTCTCGGTCAGAGCGTCCTCGTCGGCAATGATGATCTCGCCATTGACACGGAAGGCCGGTGGAACCCCCGCCACCAGATGCAGGTCCGACGCGTCGGACTCGCTGGCGCAGGCCAGCAACCGGTCCAGACTCGCCGTGCTCATGAATGAAACGCCCGATGCCACCAACCGCGCATCCGAGGCCACAAGCCGGTCTCCGAAAGCTTTGCCAATTCCATTCCCACCTCCCGGCACTGGGGATTGAGCTGACCCGCCTGTCTCAAGGACTCCCGTGCCGACCCGACCAGCCCGAGCGCCTTCTGGCAGCGCCCCAGCTCCAGCCACAGGAGAAAGTGGGTTGAATTCCAGCCCAGCGCTTGCTCGATGAGCTTCAGGGCGAGCGCAAATTGCCTGTAATAAAACCGCACGCGAGCGGCCAGCCAGGATACAAACCAATCTCGGGGCGCCAGCAGCAGGGCTTTATCGAAGCAGTAGTCAGCCCGCCGCTCCGCGTGCGCCAGCAATACGTCTGCCCGCGCCAGCCAAACGTAAGGCGTCTCCCCTCGCTCCTGAATCGAGGCATCGGACAGCGCCAGCGCCTCCCGCACATCCCCGTCGCGCGCCAGCGCGACCGCCTTGGCCGCCAGCAACTCCGCCTCTCGGGGAAACCGCTCCAGCGCCTTTTCCGCCCAGAGCCTGGCCTCGCGAATCTCACCCAACTCGATGAGCATTCGTACCTGCCCCGCCCAAGCGGTGGCATTTTGCGGATTGAATTCGAGCACTTTGGAGTAAAGCCGGAGAGCGGACTCGAACGCGCCATTGGCAAACGCCCCCTGGGCTTCTCCAAGATAGTAGCCCTCGTCCTTGACC
>JAJYHY010000271.1 GCA_021784555.1 bacterium | reverse complement strand
GCAAAACCGCTGCGGGACGTGTGCCCGGTGCATCGCGGCGTGCCCAACCACGGCCATACGGGCGCCGTTCCGACTCGATGCCCGGCGCTGCATCTCCTACCTGACCATCGAGTTGAAAGGCTCAATACCTGTCGAGCTCAGGCCGGCCATCGGCAACCGGATTTTCGGCTGCGACGATTGCCTGGCGGCGTGCCCGTGGAACCGATTCGCCAAAGAAGGCCGCCTTATGAAAGCGCACGCGCGCCCCGACCTCGCCGTGCCGGACCTCCTCGAACTGCTCGCGCTGGATGAAGCCGGCTTCAAGGCCCGATTCGCGGGGACTCCATTGCTGCGAGCCAAGCGGCCGGGTCTGCGCCGAAACGTGTGCGTGGCCCTGGGCAACGCCGGCGACCCCGTGGCCCTGCCCGCGCTCCGGCTCGCCGCCGATGATTCGGACCCAATTGTGGCCGAGCACGCCGCCTGGGCGATTGACCGGATCGGAGCGAGATCAGCCGATCCCGGTTCAGAGAGGCAGGAATTCGACGCGATTGGCCATTTCCTCTGCCGAGCTCGCCTTGGCGACGAGTTCAAGATCCGCGATACAGGCGCCAATTGACACCCGTAACTGGTGCGCGTAAACGACGCCCGCAAAGCAGCGATTCTCAGCCTGATAGCGATGTGCAATCGCGAGCAAATCCTCGTCCTGCGTGAAGAGAGCCATCCCCAGAGCAGTAGCCCGCAGCAATAGCGGCTCGTCATTCGCACGGTCGCGTCCATCCTGGTAAGCCGTCAGAACATCCACGCCTCTCAGGCGCAAACCGTGCGCAATCGCGGCGGGCGCGTGCTGATCGAAATAGAAGGACAGTGGCATCGCCCTGAGCTTCAGCGCTTCAGGCGCGAAGAAACGGTACGGTGCCGAGGCTCAGCATGCATCCGTTCGGCCTGGCGCTCGCTCGCCGCTATTTGCCGATCCAATTGCTCGCGATGATCAGCATAGTACGCCAAGGCGGCGTACACCTCCCCCAGCGTCAGTTGAGGGTGGTTCAAAGCCAATTCCTCCGCGCTCCATCCGTAAGCGACGTGTTCGCGAATCAGATGAATGAGCTTGAAGTTCTTCCCTGCAATTAGCAGGCGATCCGGATTTGAGCAATCCAGGTGTTCATAGGCATGCGCCGTAACCGACATGACTCAAGCTTAGCATAACGGGTAGGCAGAGCAAGCACCTGCGAGATCCGCGGAATCTCGGACCACTTTCCAGCCACCGCGAACCTCACAGGAAATGCTTGCCATGACGCCACGCGCCTGAAAGGCCGTTGCGCCGGCCTGGAGTTCATCCCGCATTCATCGTGCCTCATAGACCTTTCAGCATAGCGGCTGCGCCACAACACCGCAATCGCCCCCGTTCTCGCGGGTGCGATTATACACAACGACAGATTTCATTGCGCGTGCCCAACAGAAGAACGCGAAGATCAACAAAGACTCTTTGCTGCCTTGGTTCGCTTCGGTGAAGTCGATCCGCAAAGAATTACGCCGTTCTGTATAGAAGCGCCGGCCGGCGGCTCCCGTATGGGCAATTCAATGTCCCAGGTGGGACATTTCTTGTGAGGCGGGTCTGAAGACTTCGCGCCGCGCGCACCCGCGCGCGCCTCCGCAATTCGCACCTTTCTCTGCCCGTTTGGCTGCGGTTGGCAATTGACTTGTGGGCCAGGACGACGGGAACAAGCCGCCCTGTCCGCGGCCGCCTCAGATCATGGTTTCCGGAGATGAACAATCGTCGCTCCCCAGCCGCCGTATTGCGGGTGGTCCAGCTCAAAGGAGACGACGTTCGGATGTTTGGAAAGGATGGCATGTACGGTGCGGCGCAGCGCCCCGATGCCCTTGCCGTGGATAATGCGCACCTGAAAGATGCCCCGCGCCAGGCACGCCTCCAGGTAATCCGGGACAAGCTCCTTAACCTCGCGCGGGCTGAAAGTGTGCAGGTCGAGAACGCCATTGATTGGAAGCTCGATAGGCTCATCCATCACACCAGGATCGATTACGCGCCCGAGTTGTTCAAGGCCGAATCTGAGCCGCGCGGAATGCACCAGGGAGGGAAGTGAACCACGGAACACACAACATACACGGAAAAGGGCCGCTACTGGAGCTGACGTTTTGGTGATGATTCTGGGGCAGGATTGTCACTTCAAACAGAGGTCCTTCCCCGTTCCTGCGTAGGTCTCCTGGTCCTTGACGGGCTGGATGTCCGAAGGCCGTGCTGACGGTGAAATGGTGAATGCCTGCCGTCCGAGACTTCTCCTTGGCCGCGACAATAAAATACGCGGCCGCGTATTTTATTGTCGCGGCCTGGTCGGACTGCCCTCTGCCGCCAACGTCCATCCCACCGGCGATTCCAGCGGACTTCAGCGTCACGCCCGCCCGAAGCGCGCAAGCGCCCGGCCTCGGTCAACCGCGGCGGACGGCCGCTTGGGCTGGCGGGTTGCCACTCAAGCCATCACAAACGGCTGAGCAAAGAGGTCCTTGGGCCTCGTGAGTTTCGGACCTGGCGCCCCATGGTGATGCGGCCGGGGCTGGGGCTTTTGAACGCATCTCCTGGTTTTTCTGTCCATCGGAAGGTAGGCTTTCGATAGAAATGAACACCGGAATCAACGCGATAAACGAAGCAGTACAGCAAGCGGGGGCGTTTGTGCGCCCATTATTCAGTGAATTAAGCAAAGTCATAGTTGGACAAACTTATCTGACGGAGAGGCTGGTGGTCGGCCTGCTGGCCAACGGCCATGTGCTGCTCGAAGGCGTGCCCGGCCTGGCCAAGACGTTGTCGGTGAAATCGCTGGCCAATTGCCTGAACGTGCGCTTTTCACGGCTGCAATTTACCCCGGACATGCTGCCGGCGGACGTGGTGGGCACCCAGATTTACAATCCGCAATCGGGAGCGTTCACGACGCGCCGGGGGCCGATCTTCGCCAACGTCGTGCTGGCGGATGAGATCAACCGCGCGCCGGCGAAGGTGCAGAGCGCCCTGCTGGAGGCGATGCAGGAGAAGCAGGTGACCATCGGCGAGCAGACGTTTGTGTTGGAAGAACCCTTTCTGGTGCTGGCGACGCAGAACCCGATAGAGCAAGAAGGCACTTATCCTCTGCCTGAGGCGCAGGTCGATCGCTTCATGCTCAAGCTCAAGATCGGCTATCCCTCGCGCGCCGAAGAGAGGCAGATACTGGAGTTGATGGCCCGGACTTCCGGGGCGCCGACGGCCAGTGCGGTGGTCGATCCGGCGCAGATCCTCAACGCGCGCAAGGTGATTAACGACATCTACGTGGACGACAAGGTAAAGGACTACATCGTCGATCTGGTTTGTGCCACGCGCGAGCCGGAGGCCCACAATATCGCGGTCAAAGAGTTCATCCAACTCGGCGCCTCACCCCGCGCGACGATTTCCCTGACGCTGGCCGCCAAGGCCTACGCCTTCCTGCGCGGGCGGGGGTACGTTACGCCGCAGGATGTCAAGAGCATCGGGATGGACGTGCTGCGGCATCGGGTGGCAATTACTTACGAGGCCGAGGCGGAAGAGAAGACGAGCGAGACGATTATCCAGAAAATCTTTGATGAACTGCCGGTGCCGTGAGGAGAAAATCCACATGACGAATGACGAATCACAAATGAAGAAAGTGGAACGCGAGCCGCGCGTGCGCGATACGAGCATTTGCATCGGCAGCGTAACCGATCCCCGTGTCTCAATCCGCCACGGCGAATTGCATTTCCCGCGTTTGTTGGACGACTTTGGACGCCTCCATGACCTCAAAGCCAACGACCCCGCCGTCGTAACCGAAATCCGCGATGACACCGGGGCGCACTTCGTCGCTCTCCTTGACGCGGGCGTCGCGGAGCATGATGGTCAGCGTGTCCGTTTCCTTGTCATACTCGATTCTCATGGCCTTTCATTCTCCCAAATACTTCCCCAATTTGGACGTTTTGTAAAGCGTCACGACGCCCAGTTCGCGCTCCGTTTCTTCAACCACGACGCGCAGCAGCATTTCCGCCCGCAAAACGCCGTCAAAATAACGGCGCACAAAGATTTTGCGTGGCGGATTGCCCCGGGCGACCGACTGCGGCTCGCGAATCGCCCGTTCCACTTCGGCCTGGCCGATTTCGCGGCTGGCCATTTTCTTCCGGGCGTGTGTGGAGAAGCGAATCGGTTTCAAGTTCCCCGCGGATTACGCGGAACGTGCCGATGGCAAAAGAAGAACCGAAGGCCAAAATTTTCTGAAGCCGGGGCCGAGGAGGAGACCACCGGGACGGTCATCCAGAAAATCTTTGATGAATTGCCGGCGTCGTGATGAAAACAATCCTGAGGCCTTGCTCATTCCCCATCTTCTTTTGCCTGCTGCCCTTGGGCTCCTGCACGACCACACCCGGTTCATCGGCCGTCACTCCGGGGCACAAGCTTCCCGCCGACGTGCCCATGAACACGGACGCGGGCCGCACACACCCGATATACGTTATGGTCCAGTTGCAAGACGGTGAGGAGTTGCCGCTTGTGTTGGACACCGGAACTCAAGCCACCTTTCTTGATCATTCCCTGGAGTCCAAATTAGGAAAGCGCCTTCGAAGTGAGCCGCTCTCGGGTTGGGGCGTTAGCCAAGAGGCAGGCGTTTATGTGGCACCAAAGCTCTATCTGGGAGGTGCTCTGCTGGAGGACAGGGACACCAATATCTACACCATAGACTTTAGGTCGTGGTCCGCTTTAGGTCGGCCGGCCATGGGGTTCCTGGGAATGGACGTGCTGAAACATTATTGTATCCAACTGGATTTTGCCGCCCACAGGATACGTTTTCTCGACGACGAGCGCGTGAGCAAAAAGGACTGGGGCAAGCCCTTCCCCCTGACTGGGGGAGGTTCGTTTATCAGCAAGAATCTTGTGGGCAGGGAGGCTTCAGGTTCACTTTCACTGATTGATACTGGCTATAATGGCGATGGCTGGCTGACGCCCTCCTTGTTCCAGCAATGGACTAATGAGGCGACACTGCTGCCGGCGGCAGGTCGGGTTCGTTCTCCCAATGGTTGGCTAGGCGGAGAAAGCTATCCTGAGCTTAATTTGCAGCGAGCCGAGGAGCCGTTCAACGGCATCGGACTCTATTTGTTGTCGCGCCACCTTGTCACCCTGGACTTTCCCAGACAAACGATGTATCTCAAACGAACGAGCATTGGTCCACTGCGTTTGGATCTGAAGGAAGTGAAAGCGGAGGCAAGATCAGCGGCAGCCTTTCTAAGAAGCTTGAGGAAAAAAGGTCAACTGCCCGGCTGGTCGAAAGACGATAGAGAGTCCGCAAAGGGAGCATTTTGTCCCACTTCCACCCTCTCCGGAGGCTTCGCTGTCCGGAAAGAAGGCGATTCATCGGTGTATCACTTTCAGGTTGCCCGGGCGTCAGAAAACAGCCCTTGGAAACTGCAAAGGGCCTGCCGGACCGATGAGAACGGCCGCACCCTCAAGGAGTATCCTGTCCCATGATTCCCCGCGAGGCTCTCAAGAAAATCCGGCAGAGCGAGATTCACCCGAAGCGGCTCTTGGCCGAACCGCCCGCGGGCGCGTCATTTCAGCCGCCGCAACAGTTCATCGGGATTTCGGGATGCATGGAAAACGGCAACCACCTTGATGGCATTCGGTTCAATCGCATAGTAAATGGTGTATTTGCGAAATCGTTTGAGGCCGATCTTATGTGTGGACGGCGAAGCGGGGCGAAATCTTTCCGGAGATTTCAAGACCTGCTGGAGTGTAGCGTTGACCTCGGCTCTAAATTCATCACCCAACCCGGCGCGTTGCTCATCATACCAAACAACCGCGTTCTCAAATTCCAAACGGGCAAGCGGCGCGAGAAGAATCGCGCGTTTCACGGCTTGCGCGATTTCAAACGGCCATGGAGTTCGGTCTGCACGGTCTCCCAAGGGATGCCGCGTTCGGGATGCTGCCGCAGTTCTTCAGCGCGCCGTTCCAGCTCGGCCATTTGTTCCGGCGTCAGTTCATCATCGAAATCACCATATTTTTCCAAAATCTTTTCGGCGACTTCCTGCTGTTCTTTCGGTGGCAACTTGTCGATTTGTTCAAGAATTTCTGTCGCTCTCATGCGGCTATTTTACGCCGCTGACTCACGCGCGCAAAGGTTTTTCCCGCCCACCATTGGCAATCGGCAGCCAGCCCTTGACAATTTTCCCATGATTCCGCGCGAGGCTCTCGAAAAAATCCGGCGGAGCGAGCCGCGCACGGACCACAGCACAACTGAAACGCAGGCGGGCGCTTCATCTCAGCCGCCGGCGCAGTTCCGCCGGATTGCGCGAGTCATGCCAGATGGTGCTGATAATCACTTCAGAAGATTCGCGGTTGATTGCAAAAAAGACGGAATATGGCCATGGTTTGGGAAGTCTGGCTTTGCGGGTCAACCGGCTTACCAAGCGAAATCGTTCAGGGTTTTTGCAAACGACTTTGAAAAAGGCGCGCAGGTCGCGGGCAAACCTTTGTCCCACCCCTGGTTGCCGCTCATCGTAGAAACGAACCGCTTTGACATATTCCTGTTCTGCTTCTTCCTCAATGACCACCCGAAAACTCATCGCTTGGCGCGGAAGCGTTTCTCGATGTCGGCCACCACATCGTCGAGGGGGCGGCAGCGCTCGGGATGCGCCAGGGCGCGCTCCGCGCGACGGTCCAGTTCGGCGGTCTGCTCCGGTGTCAAGTCCGGATCGAATCCCTCTTCCAGAAGGTCATCGTTCAGTTTTTGTGCAAGCTCAATTCGCTCTGCCAGCGGTAGTGCCTTTGCCGCGTTGAACAATTCTGTCGCACTCATGTGGCTAGCTTACTCCGCGGATCCCCGCGCGCAAAGGTTTTTTCCGCCGCGCCACGGTGGTGATCGGCAATCGGCAATTTTCCCATGATTCCCCGCGAGATTCTCAAGAAGATCCGCCAGATCGAGATCCGGACGAATCGGCTGGTGAGCGAGACCCTGGCCGGCCAGTATCATAGCGTCTTTAAGGGCCAGGGAATGAATTTCGACGAGGTGCGCGAGTACCAGCCGGGGGACGAGGTCCGCTCCATCGACTGGAACGTGACGGCCCGCATGAATCATCCATTCGTGAAGAAGTTCGTTGAGGAACGGGAATTGACCGTGATGCTTCTGGTGGATGTCAGCGGGTCGGGCTTGTTTGGCTCGAGCGGACAATCCAAGCGCGAGTTGGCCGCCGAAATTGCCTCGGTGCTCGCTTTTTCAGCCATCCGCAACAATGACAAGGTGGGGCTGATCCTTTTCTCGGACGAAGTGGAGAAGTTCATCCCGCCGCGCAAAGGCCGGCGGCACGTGTTGCGGGTCATCCGGGAAGTGCTCTTCTTCGAACCCCGCCGCCGGGGAACAGATCTGAACACGGCGCTGGAATTCCTCATGCGCGTCACCTCACACCGGGCCATAGCGGTGCTGATCTCTGATTTCATCGGCGCCCCGATCGACAGCGCCCGCGGCCCCGGCTCCCGTCCGCGCCCGCAGATGATGCTGCTGGAATCGCTGGCCCAGGCCTCCTTGCCCATGCTCCGCCAGGCCAACCGGCGCCATGACCTGGTGGCGGTGCAAATCACGGACAAATACGAATTGGAACTGCCGAACCTGGGCCGGTTGGTGCTCAACGACGCCGAGACGGGCGAAGTCGTCGAAATCAACACGGGCGACGCGCGCAAGCGTGAGGCCTTTGCCAAACGCCAGGAGCGGGCCCAGGCCCAATTGGCGCGCCTGTTCCGGACTTCGGGCATCGACGCCATCCAGCTCCGCACCGACCGGCCATACTCGGTCGAGCTGGCGAAGTTTTTTGAAACGCGCGAGAGGCGCAGGCTGCGCGTCTAAGCCGTAACCGTTCAATTGAACAGGAGATAACAGAGAAAACAGAGGTATGAATACGAAGCCAAACGGTGTTTTCCAAGCCCCGTGGCAGGTCCCCGAATCGTGGCCCGCTCGTGGTGCTTTGTTCCTCATAAATCCTTTGGAGAATCCCTGTTTTCTCTGTTTCCTCCTGTTCTTTTCCGAATGATTGCGTTTAAAATAATGAACGGCCTGGTAACCGAGCATTTCCAGAGATGAAGCTGACACCCCCAGCCACAACTCCACCGATGCTGCCGCACGCGGCTCCGAAGGCCTTGCCTCGCGACATCAAGCCACCAGTGGCGATTCCGAGCGGCTGGGAGTGGCTGTGGTGGATGCTGGGGGCCATGGCGCTGGCTGCGCTGCTTGTCTGGGCTTGGCGGCGGTGGAAGAAGCGGCGGAGCGAAGTGCCCGTGGTCCCGCCCATTCCCCCTCACGTCATCGCTAAACAGAAGTTGCAGGAGGCCTTGGCGCTTATCGGCCAGCCTCGCGATTTCTGCATCCTGGTCTCCGACACGGTGAGGTGGTATCTCGAAGAGCGGTTCAATTTCAGGGCGCCGGAGCGCACCACGGAGGAGTTCCTCTACGAATTGCAGGCGACGGAGCTGCTGACGCCCGATCAGAAAACCAGCCTGGGCGAATTCCTGCAGCGTTGCGACCTCGTCAAATTCGCGCGGTATGAACCCGCTGAACCGGAGTTGCGTGAATTGCACGGTTCCGCGATGCGGCTCATCGAAGAAACCGAACCGCCTCCGCCCGCTATAACGGGGGGCACCGGCAAGGCGGCAGCCGAACCCAGCGGCAAGGAACCTATGGGCTCGGATGCGGAACGCGATAGCGTTTTGGAGTGCGGCAGTCCTCTGCCGCTTTCTGGGGTTGAGCCACAGGATGCGGAACGCGATAGCGTTTTGGAGTGCGGCAGTCCTCCGCCGCTTTCGAACGCTCATCGACCTCCGGATGTGGCTCAACCCCAGAAAGCGGCAGAGGACTGCCGCACTCCAAAAACTGGTGGGGCGGGGGATGGCACTGCAAGACCGATCCGCGTGCCTGAGGAGACTGCGGAAAGTGGCGAAAGTGAGGCGGAAACAGCCAATCGGAATTCGGGCAGCGTATGACATTTGGGCACCCGTATTTTCTATTATTGTTGCTGCTGCTGCCGGTGATGGCATGGTTGAAGGGCAAGCGCGGCCAGCCGCCGGCGTTTGTTTATTCCTCGGTGCAGCTAGTGCGCACGATTCTCAATATTACACGAACGCGCTCCGGGCGTCTTCTGGCGGCCTTGCGCTCCTTGACGCTGGCGGTGCTGATTCTGGCACTGGCGCAGCCGCGGTTGACCTGGAGCGAGACCAAGATCAACGCCAGCGGGATTGATATTGCCGTGGCGCTTGACATGTCGGGGAGCATGGCCTCCGAGGATTTCGTCGAACACGGCCAGCGGGTGAACCGGCTGAATATGGCCAAAGAAGTATTAAAGAAGTTTGTGGGCAAACGGCCCAGCGACCGGATTGGCCTGGTGGCGTTTGCAACCAAGGCTTATATCGCCGCACCTCCTACCCTCGATCATGATTACCTGCTCCAGCGCATCGACCAACTCAATCTTGGGGCTATCGACGACACCCACACCGCCATCGGTTCCGCCATCGCCACGGCGGTCAACCGCCTGCGCGAGGTCAAAGCCAAGAGCAAGATTCTAATCCTGATGACCGACGGCCAGAACAATAGCGGCGAGGTCGATCCGCTGACCGCCGCCGAGGCCGCCAAGGCCCTGGGCGTGAAGGTCTATACGATTGGCGTAGGCAAGAGAGGCATGGCGCCGATGCCGCAGTACGACTGGAGCGGACATGTGGCCGGTTACCAAATGCAGCCGGTGGATATCGATGAGGACACCCTCCAGAAGATAGCGGACATGACGGGCGGGAAGTACTACCGCGCTGACAATGCCAAGAAGTTCAACTCGATCTATGCCGAGATCAACAAGCTGGAAAAGACCAAGGCAAGCATTCGCAAGTTTTCCCATTACGAAGAGCTCTTCGCCTGGCTAACCGCCCCGGGCCTGGGCCTGGTGCTGCTGGAGATGCTCCTGCGCAACACCCTCTTGCGGAGGCTCCCATGAGAACGGCGGCCATGGAAAGGGGCAAACCGTTTCGATGACCTTCGCCAATCCACAGATACTTTGGTTGTTGCTGGTTTTCCCTCCGGCGATGGTCGCGTTCTTTTGGTGGTCGGCGCGGAAGCGGCGACAGTTGATGGGCCAGTTCATACAGGACCGTCTCCTAAGCGGTTTGACCGTTGGCGTCTCGACGGGGCGCCGGAAGCTGCGATTGGCGGCGCTGGTTCTGGCGGTGGCCTGCCTGATTCTGACGCTGGCCAGGCCGCAGTGGGGTTTCGAATGGGAAAAGGCCCAGTTGCGCGGATTGGATATCGTGGTGGCCATTGACACCTCCAAGAGCATGGCCGCCCAGGATATCGCGCCGAACCGTCTGGAGCGGGCCAAATTAGCCGCGCTGGACTTAATGAAGGCGGCAAAATCGGACCGCCTCGGCCTGGTGGCCTTTGCGGGCGCCGCCTTTCTGGAATGCCCGCTGACGATTGATGACGGGGCCTTCGAGCAGAGTGTTCAAGCCCTTAACGTCCACATCATCCCGGTGGGCGGCACCGCCATCGCACCGGCAATCGAGACCGCCCTCAAGGCGTTCAAAAAAGGTGAAAACTACAAAGTCCTGGTGCTGTTCTCGGATGGAGAAGACCACGATTCGGGCGCTCTGGACGCGGCCAAGAAGGCGGCCAAGGCCGGTTTGCGCATTTACACGGTGGGCGTTGGAACGGCGGAGGGCGATCTGCTCCGTGTCACCGACCAACAGGGCCATACCGATTATGTCCGGGATGCGCAGGGCAACGTAGTAAAATCCCATCTGCATGAGGCCCTGTTGCGCCAGATAGCCGACGTGACCAAAGGCGGCTACCTGCACCTGCAGGGCCCCGGCGGCATCGACACCCTGTATGAGGAAGGGCCGGCCAAACTGCCTAAATCCGAGCATGAAGCGCGCTTGCTCAAACGCTATCACGAGCGGTTTGAGTGGCCCCTTGGGGCGGCGATCTGGCTGCTGGTGGCGGAGGAACTCTTCCCTGAACGCAAGAGAGAGCGGGGAACAAAGCGCGAGCGGCGCGAGGCGCAACAACGTCCGGAACCAGCCGCGGAGATTAGTTGAGAATTGAGAATTAAGAATTTAAAATTGCGAATTGACGCCGAAACGGAAGCGATTCTGACGCCGGAGGGATTGTCAGAGCGATTGCGGCCAGCCCGAATATTTCACAGACTGTCGCCGCTTTATCCGTGGCATGAAATGTGCGGGCTAGGCAGATCCGCCTCGAGTGCGGGATCGAACCGGCGCCGCTTTCGCGAGGTCCCGCCGAAGCGGGACTCAATTCCAGATTCTCAATTCTTAATTCTCGATTCTCCATTGTCCCTGGCCAAGACAGGTCGTCTGAGCGCCGGCTTGCCGGCTCTGGCACGGTTTCTGACAATCGCCGGCTGCCTGCTCCTGCTGGTGTTGTTTTTTCCGGCCGCAGCTTTAGGTTCCGCCGCCAGCGCGCTGCGCGATTACAAGGCCGGCCGCTACGAACAGGCCCTCAAAGAATATGAACGCCTGCTCAAGCAAAAAGATGACGCGCGGCTGCACTTCAATGCGGGCGTCGCCGCTTACCGGGACAAGCAGTACAAGGAAGCGGCAAAACAGTTTGAAGCAGCGCTGGATTCGCCGGACCTCGGCCTGCAACAACGGGCCTATTACAACCATGGCAACACCCTCTACCAACTCGGCCGCCAAGACCCTGACCAGGACAAGAAGGCCGAGGCCTGGACCAA
>JAJYHY010000270.1 GCA_021784555.1 bacterium | reverse complement strand
CAGGAAGCAGGAACTGATCCTCAAGGCCATTGACAAGTCACTTCTCAATTCCTAGTGTATATTTTTCGCGTGGAAGTCAGGTCATGAAATGCCTCGCCAGCCACCCCGGCGAGTGTTTCGGCAACGGAGCCGAACTCAATCGCGCTGTCCGTTCGGTCCGCTCAGCGATCCACCAGCCATTAACGGCCAAGGTGCCCGTTCATCCCGCTCTCGCTCCACCACCAACGGGCACTGCCTACGATCTCGTCGAGCAGGCCTCCGCCAGCTTCCAAAAGGGCGACCTTCACCACTCTTTCAATCTTCTCACCCAGGCACTGGCCACGCTCTCCACGCGGCCTTCAATCCTCGCGTTCTATGCCGAAGTGTGCCAGAAACTCGGCCGCAATCAAATCGCCAGGCAAACCTACCAGCGCATAGCCTCGTGGCACGAGAACAACGGCGTCCCCGTTTCTGAGCGTAAGGGCAACCTCGATAAACTCGGCAACCTGCTCATCCAGGACAAAGATTACGAAGCTGCCCTCGCTACGTTCGGCTATCTGACTGAAAACTTTCCCGACGATCTCTGGCTCAAATTCCGCTTCGGCGTCGCATTGGGGCTGGCGGCCGAATACCAGAAGTCGATTGACCTTCTCGAATCCGTCAGGGCCGCCCGGCCAAATTCCGCCGTCCTCCACGCCAAAATCGGCTTCGCTTACCTGCAGTTGCTTAATCAGGGCCAGGCGTTCCAGTACTTCAATGAAGCCCTCATGCTCGACGCCTTCGAGCCCACCGCCCTCTTTCACATGGCCCGCCTGAAGGCGATCCAGGGGCGGACCGACCTTGCCCGAAAATACTATGATCGGCTCAAGGACGTGCCGGGCCAGGAGCTCAATATCCAGGACCTGGAGCACATTCTCGGTCTCTAACCGCCGCCGACGAGCGCGCCCAAGCTACCCTCCATGAATTGATTTCCCTCGAATGCCGACTCCAAGCTAAGCTCGTAATTGACAACTCATTGGACACAAGATTAAGAACCTGAATGTTCCTCGATTCAAAAGACATTCCTGACATTCAACGGCTCATACAAGAGCCGCACAATGGCGGCATCGCGAGGATCAAAGGTGCTGACATCTCGCTGAGCGTCGCCCTATTCCTCGCGGTGACGCACCGAGCCCTTTGGCTGGGTGGCGACACACGCACAGCCAGCAGCATCGCGCGACTCGGACTGCCCGGTGTTTCGCACGCAATCAACTGCCTGCTGGCGACCACTCCCGCCCGATCCAGAAACCCACTTGGGGCCCCGCCGTTTGACCTCTACCGCATCGCTTCCAAGCAGGATCTCCTCCGCGACGATTGGCTGCTGTTCTGTGACCGCTTTCGCCGTAGCGCCGATGCCGGACGAGATGGGAAGATGTTCGTCGGCGTCGCCGCGGTACTCGGCGAAATGGGGGACAACGTTGTATGGCATGCCTTCGAGGCAGACGACAAGCCCTGCCAAGCAATTGCCGGATTCCACGTATCCAGTAGCACCGCCTCCTTCTGCGTTGCCGATACCGGTCAAGGGTTTCTCAAGAGCCTGCAACGCTCAACAAAGTGGGCTGCATTGGACAACGACCACGACGCGCTGGATGCCGTTGTCACAAAGCGCGCTACCAGCCGGCCCAGTGAGGCCGAGGGTGGAGGGTTCAAACAACTGTTCAACAGCTTGCTGGACTTCAATGGTCTCGTAATTCTGAGGAGCGGCGCAGCGGCCTTCCATCTGGCGAACAGGGGGGTGGAGCGTGAGCTACATGCCGATAATTGCACCCGAGTCCCCGGTTCCGCCGTCACCACCGTGATCTGCCGGCAAGCCGAGCCCAAGGAGCTGCCCCTTGGAAAAAGTCAAAATGGCTCTTGATTTATATTTTGAAATGAATATAAATTAAGGCTGTGCAAACGATCTGCATTGCCAAATTGAAGCCGTTCAGCGCCAGGCTGCACGGGGCGGCCATCGGCGAGGAACACGCGCGGCAGGTGCGGGATCTGATTGGCGGCCATCCTGAATCGGACGATTCCGTAATTCTGGACTTTGCGAAGGTGGAAGGGGCGAGTGCAAGCTATCTTAAACGACTGCTTCACCCATTCTTTGCGCCGCCAGGCGATCCCGAGCGCCTGCCACGCGAGATTGCTCCAATCGCGATTAACGTGGAGGCCGCCGACCTCACGGAGGAACTCGACGACTACCTTGCGGGAAAGGGGCGCGCAATGGTTCTCGCCGACCGTATCGCCGTGCGGCCGAGGTTTCGCCAATTGCTTGGGCGTTTGGATGGCGCGGCAGCAGAAACCTTCAGGGAATTGCAAACACTCAAGAAGGCAACGGCCGCAGAATTGTATGACCGCCACCGGCAGGAAACCACCAATCAAACCGCATGGAATAATCGTTTGGTAAACCTGGTGGCGATGCGCATCGCGCGCCGGAGCCGAGTTGGGCGATTCTGGGTGTATGAACCGATAGTGCAAAGTTGAAGTGACTATGGGATGGCAAGAACAACGAGAACGGGCCAAACAATTCCATCAGCAAACTGATGCGGCGTTGGCTAACGACATCCTCCAAGACAGCCTGCTCTCGCGAGCAAAGGTGGTCCGACGCCGGAGTTACGCGTGTGTGTCCGAAACGAACGCCAGTCCCCCAAGTGTTGGCACGGAAGTTCGAATTATAGACATGCACGACCGCATAGATGTCTATGTCAACAACCAACCGGTCGGCCAGGTCGAACCGGCACAAGCAGAACGAATGCGCAAGCAGCAGCGCTTTGGTGATCGGAATGGACGCTCCGTTAGCGGCCATATCGCCAAACTCTCAAAGGTCACCAACGGATTCTCCGTCGAGGTGTCGGACCCGCAATAGATGCGCACCCTTCTTCAGATCCCAGCTCCAGTCTCGCCGGTCTCCCAAACGATGGGTTTCAGCGGCTGCATCAACTGCAAACTACTCAAACAATGCGGCGGCCATCAGCATCCCATCATCTGTGCAATTGGCTGTGCCAATTTCACAAGCGGCACAAAAACGGTTCACACGGATGACATGAATCCCAATTGCAACGACCAGTTCTGGATGCTCTGGGATGATGTGGGAGGACTCGTCGATTACTCAGTTGGGCCTCTTCGTTCCATCAACCCCATCGGGCTCCCCCGCTATGTGCCGCAGTTGCAGGGACGCCACCTTCGGCCACCCCGACCACTCGACGCCGATGTCGTTGCCCTGAGACTATTCCAGGTCGTGGGTCTGCGACCCGGCGGCGGCTATGGCCTCAAATACTCGACCGCCGCCGAACTCCGCGCAGCCTACCACCTTTCTCCCGGCACGCGTGTCATCCTCGTTGGCGTGGATGAAGACGCACCTCTTGAGCGGTTCTGGCAACACCATCGAGCCCAGCGTGTTTGCGAGGCGCTGGCGAACCTCGGCCTCGAAGTCACGATTCCGAACTACTCCTTTTTCACGTGTGTTCCGCGCTTCCAGATCCTGCGGAATCGGAAGCGTATCCTGCTTACAGCCGAACGCCTTTCCCGGGCCGGCGTCCAAGTCGCCATCCACTTGAATGCTATTACCGAGGCTGACTGGGCATTTTGGCTCACCTTTCTTCGCGAGCATACTGAGGTCGCGACCGTCGCGCTTGAGTTTCAGACGGGTCCGCTCGCCAATCGCGCACTTGGGCAGCAGGTGTTTGACGCATTAGATGAACTCATTGACAGCGTTGGCAGGCCGTTACACATGCTCTTGGTCGGTGCGGCTCGGTTCTACCTACAAGCGCGCGAGCGGTGCTGGAATTTTACGCTCATCGACAGCAAACCTTTCATGTTCGCCCAAAATCGCCGCGTGTTGGAGAAGGGCCGCTGCGGAACCTACGCGTTGAAATTGGTCCCAACACAGCCAGGTTCGCCGGTTTATCATTTGTTCGAGGCAAACCTCAACGTTTACGAGAAGATGCTTCTCGCAGGTGCGGAGTCGCCACGGGAACTTCCAAGGGAAGACCCAAATCAAGCTGCATTTCTTTTGTGACCTCCACTCCATATTTTATTCGCCAGCCAGTTGCACGGCGAACCTCCGCGATGAGACCAGCCGCAGTTCCGGCTGCCCACTCGCCCAGCGTCTGCCAACGGCATGCATTGTGGTCAAAAACCCTATCCCCCTCGACCCCGATCCAGTGCGTGTGAATAAGACTCCACCTCGAAAAGAACTGCTTCTCCGTCCAGGGTCCCAGCCATTGGACGAGAGCAACCCCACGCGACGGAGCAGCGCACCTTTCGACCTGGGTCGCATATCCCGCTTCCGCAAACGCGCGCAACATCTGCGTCAGGTTCGTCCAGCGGCGTTCCGGAAACTGCGGGAAGTACCGCATCACACGGCAAACTTCGCATCGCGTCACCGCAGCGAAGGCCGCAGGACCGCAATTGGCTCCAAAATTGATCCGCGCGATATCAACGTCCCAGGGCACAAAGGGCGCTGCTGCGGTGTCATGGCTGGCGATCATCGCCCAACCCTCCGAGTCTGGTGCGCGAACACGCTCTCCAGGTCTGCCAAAATGGCTTGTTGGACTCCCATTTGCTCTCGCCGAAATCGTGACACCCAGCGAGCGCGTTTTCGCTTGATGGCCTGCCGATCGCGGAAAGTCTCCCCAAGGAAACGGGTGTCGTGGAGAACCGCCGGCTCGAAGTTCAGCCAGACTGCTTCCTCGCGCCTGCCCGTGTGCGAAGTTCCCGCAAACACTTTCTTGCCCCACCCCTCAAGCATTTCATCGTATGTATCGTTGCTGTAGCCCGAAATCATTACAGCGCACGGCAGCTTGCGAAGGAGCCGCAGCAATTCCAGGTGGTCTTCTTCGCAATAGTCATGGCGATATGGGCTGCGGCTTGATCGTCGACTCGCCGGCCAATATGGCGGGTCCGAATACACGAATTCGTCGCCGGCGAATCGGTAGCCGGCAAGAAAGTGTTCCGCCCTGGATCTGACAAACTTGAACCGAGAATCGAAATGACCGATGAATTCACTAATCACACCGGGGTCGCAGTCGATACCGATGTTGACCTCCGCTGGGATCTTGTGTCTGAGCACCGCTCCACCGCCGAGGTGCGTCTCAATGTAAACCCGATGCGGTGGCATCAGATTTACCAGCTTCTGAAAACAGCGGAACTTTCCGCCCGGATATCGCATGGCCGCAACATCGTCAGATTCGACGATGATGTCAAGCCCTTCCTTTCGACTCTTTTCGCCACCCCGCTTGCACCGCATCCAGCTTACCCAAGCCCAAGAATCTCGCCTCCCGGCTCCGTCCAACCGTACCTATCTCCAGCCCTATGGCTATTCTCGTAAATTGGTTTGAAGTCACCTTCGACCGCAAGGATCTCTCCCTGCCGGTCCTCCCCAGCCCGTCTTGGGAAGAATCCACGGCGGTCCTGGACCAATACCACGCGGCCGAGGTGGTTCGCATTCGCCAGCCTGACAACTCGATTCGCCTGTATTTTATTACCGGCACGCCGCACGGCGACTCTTCCACCGAAACGGTGCCTTTGGCCGGCGCCCGCACAATCGCCGCTCGGCTCATCGAGTACAACCTCGCCAAGCACTTCGAAAAACAGGGCGCCCGCGTCCAGTTCAACCACCGCTGGGGCGTTAACGCGACGCGCCAGGTGCAAGAGTTCCCGCGCATCGGCTTGGCCCTTCACCAGGGGATCAACGCCAAGTACTTCGCCGTCACTGATCCTCGATTCCAACATGGCATAACTCTCAATTGGATCACCCCGCCGTTTTTCACCATCCCCATCAGCCAACTTCCCAACTCCCGGTCCTACGATGGGTTTCCGGTCCTTCTTCATTGGCCGCAGGCTCTCGGCGAGTGCCCCAAGCAAATCGCGTGTTACGATCACCACTACCTCGGAACCATAATCGAAGCCGCTGGCCAAGGCGCCTACCGTGTCTCTGTCCGCGACCAGTCTCAGCAGGTCGTTGATGGCCGTGCCCTCTTCCTCGAGCCGAAAACCGACGTCCTGGCAGAAATGGAAACGGTCCTCACGCCTGCCTCAGGCCAGGTCTCCATCCAGCGGCGCATCCTCCAGCTAAGTCACTCCCTGAAGCCGGACGGCCGCCGCAACCCCGGGATTCTGCGCGACCAACTCGCCTCAGCTCTCAAAGTGCTCGATCTATCCGACCGGGGCCAGGTCAGCATTCCTCTGCAACCAAACGCGGAGGGCAAAATGTGGATCAACTGCTACGCCACGGGCGTCCAGAGGAGCTAACATGTTCACCTACACCTCCCTCCAAAAGTCCGGCTTCCGGTTCTCACCCGACGACCCGCAAATGGTCCACGACGACCGCCTCCGTGGAATCATCCGCTTCGGCCCCTATCGCAGGATCGCTATCAACGCACCCCGCTTGGCCTTCGTTTTTCCCGAAGGCTACCGTGACGCGGCCAATTCCCTTTACCTCGCGCTCAGGAACGGCATTGGCGCCTTTAAGGGTCTACCCAGCGTGTTCAAAATCGC
Organism: bacterium; assembly: GCA_021784555.1. GTDB lineage: Bacteria > Verrucomicrobiota > Verrucomicrobiia > Limisphaerales > UBA8199 > JAJYHY01. The sequence goes on along the minus strand of JAJYHY010000270.1, from coordinate 5,320 downwards.
CCTTGAAAAAGACCAGGTTATGGCCGTCACCGGGTTCACGCTACGCAACCGTCACGACCATCACGATTGCGCCCAGCGTTACCGCGACGCAATCCAGGCCTGGGTTCAGGCTAACAAGCAGACCCCTGACCTGTTCATTAACCTGCATCCCCGGTCCATGGCTTGGGATGAAGCTTCCGCCTATGCGGCAACCAAAGCCGCCCTCCTCAAAGAGGGGCTCCTGTCCCAAAACGTCACTTTTGACCTCATTCAAAACTCCACCCAGTTCGAATGGGCTGTCGCCAACATCGCTCTCGGCCTCTTCGTCAAGCTGGGCGGCATCCCCTGGGCGGTCAACCGTCCGAACGCTGAGAGCGACATTGTCATCGGCATGGGCCGCTCAGAATCTCAGGACCCCAAAACCCGCGACCGCGACCGCGTTATCGCCTTCACCACCTGCCTCCAGAGCAATGGTATCTACCAATTCGCCAATTTCGGCCGCGCTTGCGATGCGCACGGCGACTACCTCAAAGAGCTTGAACGCACGCTCCAACTCACCCTCACCCGGGCTCAGGCCCTCCGTCCCCAGCCGCGCACTTTGACGCTGCACTTCCCGAAGGACTTCTCCCGCGAGGAGCGCGAACTTTGCCAGCAGACCGTTGCCGCCGCCCGCACCTCTTTCCAGCGAATAGAATTCGTCAAGATCACCGAGGAAGAGCGCTTCTTCGCCATTGACGACGAGTCCCCCGACGAGGTTCCTCGCCGAGGCACTTGCATCCGCCTTAATAAAACGGACTACCTCCTTTACACCGAAGGTTCCGAAGAACGGCAGCCTTGGGCTAACCGCCCCCCCTCGGCGGTGCATATCCGCCACTTCACCGACCAGCCCACCGACCTCCCCACTCGCGACGTTGTCGGCCAGGTGTTCGACCTCAGCCTTTCCAACTGGCGCGCGTTCAACGCCCGCGGCTTCCCCGTGTCGATCTATTATAGCGAACTCATCAGTCGCATCCTGCGAAAAGCCGACCTCTCCGAAATCCAAGGCGACCACATCGCCGACCGCCTCTGGTTCCTGTAATATGGCTGATCTTTGCCCAGTCACGTTCCTGCTCGGTGCCGGCGCTTGCGTTGACGCCGGGCTCGACGACTCCGTAAAGCTTGCCGGCAAACTCAAGGCGTACTTGCAGGAGAAGGCAGCCGAGACCAAAAACACCGAGGCCGCAATTCTCCTCAACCTCCTCTACTTCCTCTTGGGCGGCATCCGCTTCCAGTGGGGCCGCCAGGGCGCCAACCCCGACCAGCCGGTCAACATCGAGCAGATCGCCACAGCGGCACTTCGCCTCCGATTCCGCCACGAAGATCCGCTCGCACCATATGTCTCTGCTTGGAGCGATCGCATTGTCCACCTCGAAAACCAGCAAGAGGGCACCCTTGAACGGCTCAGCGACATCATTTTCGCTCGCTTGAAGGAGTGGCTCGCGACCCCGCCATCCGACAGGATCGAATACCTCAATCGCATCACCGACCTCCACGGCAAGGACGCCTCCATCAGCATCTTCTCCCTGAACTACGACCTGCTCGTCGAAACGGCGCTCACCAACGCCCGACGCCCTTTCGTCAACGGCTTCCGGGAAGGCCGCTGGTACCCGGACGCATTTTCCCTCAACTCCGACATCCGCCTCTACAAGCTCCACGGCAGCCTCGACTGGGTCGAGGACGAGATGTACGGCATTTGCTCACTGACATTCGACCGCCATCCCAAAGCCGAGGATTTCGAGGTCCAAAAGTCCCCGCTCCTCATTTTCGGCACGAATGCCAAGCTATCGGGCCGTGACCCGTTCCTTTCTCTGGTCCACGCCTTCGCCCAGCAACTCCGTTCAGCCAAAGTCCTCGTCGCCGTCGGCTACAGCTTCTCCGACAAATACATTAACGAAATCATCGAGCAACGGATGCGCGATAACTTGCCGCTGCGCTTGGTCCTGGTGTCCCCGAATTCCGACCTCATCAAGCAGGGCCAGCCATTCCTCGAAAACAGTCCCCGCGTGACCCCCATAAAGCTCGGCGCCAAGGAAGCCCTCAACGGCGGCTCTGTTCGTGGCGCAATCCTACGTCTCTTGGAGGAGACCAAGCAGGAAGCTCCGTTTTAGGCCCCCCCGCGTGCGCGAGTCCGCCTTCGTCCAAGCGAGCCGATGATGGGCCCGCGATAGGCCTTGTCGCGGCTAATCAGTGACAGCGTGAACCGCCTTGGTTTAGCCCGGGAAACGGGGTAAAACCAAAGTGCAGGGAAGGTCTCAACTGGCAACGCTGCGCTCCTCTGGACTGCCGAAGGCTCTGCCGTCCTACCGTCCCGCCCGACATCGCCTGGCACCGCCAGGATCACCGCGCCGTTTCCTCCCCCTCCACAGGCTACCGGTCGACCCTGTTCCCCTCTCGCCCGCGCCCGCCGCCGAGCCGCAGACCGAGGCACTCCGAGAACGATCACCACTTCTGCGTATGCGCGGAGCGCCTCTACCTCAGTCCAGCCTCAGCCAATGATTCAATGGCAGGGGTTCCGCGCCACATTCGCAGAGCATCCAGCCAAGTGCGCCCAAAACGAAGATCGCTGAACCGCCATACGTTCCCACTCAATATGACAAAGCGCTCAAACGCTCCATGCCGCCACGACCAGCGTCCCCTTGCTCCGCTCCCTAGGCTGCCGGCCGGCCCCATTCTCCTTCCGGCCGCGCCCCTTCCTCTCCACAAGCGCCACGCTCGTCGCGAGCGGCAATGGGCAAGCCGTATCCGCACCGGCTTCCGTCTGGAGCTTGGCGCCGTCGCTCCGGGTCGGCGCGCTACACTCATTTCGTTCCGCGCTGCCGCCCTCGGCTTCCCGCCGCCAACTCCAGACCGAAGCCCTGCTCAAGTCTGAGGCGAATCTCGCCAACCGGCACGCACCATCGGGCGAACTCGGCAAAGCTGCCTGCCACCGGCGCAACTCCTTGGACTGGCCCCTCAATCCGCACGTCAGCCCCCTCTTGGGGATGCGGCCGCAACCTCGTTTGAGAGCCCGATGGAAATCCGGGCCATCCTATGTCGGCGGCGCGGACGTCAAGGATGGTTCGTTGCTGCCTTTCCTCCTTGACTCCCGCGCCGCCGACCCGAAACCCTGGCACGTAGGGTTTCATCGCAGCCAAGTGTCACTACGCGGATTTGAAGAAATGACAGAGGCGCCCCAAGTGTGGCACTCAAGCTGAATCCGCTTTGCTTTCGCCAGCGGACGAGTGTTCAATGACCCGCGTACCAGCATCGCCAACCGCGAAAGCGCGCGAGCAACGTGAAAGCCGTTATCCAACGAAACTTCTATCGGAACGGGCAAATCCATGAGGAGACGCCCATGCGCTCCGGTTGCAGGCATGGGATTGCGCATACTTGGCACAAAAATGGGGTGCTCGCCTCCGAGGAACCTTACCAGAACGGCCTTCCACACGGCGTTTGCCGCCGGTGGGACGAAGCGGGACGGCTGCTGGGCAAATACCGCATGGTCCACGGCACCGGCGTTCAGCGGATCTGGCATGACAACGGGCAGCTCCAAGTCGAAGTTTCTATGGTGCGTGGCCAGTTCTGCGGAGGGAGCCGTGTATGGCTCCGCGATGGAAACCTGATTTCGGAGAGGATTTACCTGTTCGGTCGCATCGTCACCGCTAAGGAATATCGCGCAGCGGCGGCAGAGAATCCCGAACTCCCAAGACTCCGGGGTCGGCGGGGAATGCCGCTGGCCAACGGTCGGTCCACGCAGAAGCATATCCACCGCGTCTTTGTGGCCGGGCTGCTGAAAAAGCGGCACTGCTGCGAAGCGCAGGAATGGCTACATCGAGCAGCCAAGCACGCACCTGCTCATTCGCTGGGTCGCTTCAAACGACAAGCTGACGCCGCCAAGTTCGTGCAGCGGCTTTATCGGGCCGGCGCCGTGCAGGTGATCGTGCCGGACATTTACCGGAGCAAAGCCGGGGAAGAGTTTGCCGATGGCTTGCTCGTGCGCCTACCGAAGGACCAAGGGGCCCGCAAGTCAATTCGCGTCGTCTGCGCTAGGTTCCGGACGCGGAGGCTCGGTGCTGTCGAGCCGGACCAGGATATCGGCGAGAGCAACCTGTATCTGTCGATGGCCTGAATGGGCGGACGGCGAGGAAATTCACGCCGATTTATGATTGCGCTTCGGCCCAAGAACGGCATTTTGTGCGACGGCACTCTGGCACGTAACACTTGAGCTTGGCGAGAACACGGTCAGGTGCTTTAGCGCGTCACGGGGGCTTTTCGGATTGTCCCCATATCTGCCCATTCAACAATCGCCATTCTGGGTAGAACGCTTGGTGAGCGCCAACGTCCTTGTCCGCAATCCCTCTAAAAGAATATTTTCGTCGCCACGATCCGCGAGTTTTGGTGTGAGACAGGATTTGGCGAGTTCAGGCCGCGACGCCGGTGGACGGCGACCGGCAACTGTTCAATTTGCTCGATCCACAAGGCGGGGGAATCCTGACGGTGCTCAGCCCGCCGGAAACGGTTGAGCAGATCTCCGACCCGGCTCCCGTTTTTGAACAACGGGCCGTGACGCCCTGGCAGGGGTGGTTCCTCGATCATCAGGTCGCCTGCACGACCGCTCTGAACAACAACGGCGAGTTCGCAGCATTCTATTCGGGCAGGATTTCGCCTGAACCATATCAGTTCGCTCACGTTGACAAGCCCCCTCAACTCCCGCGCCCGCGCTTGCTCGTTGCCGATGACGTCGGCCTGGGCACAACGATCGAGGCGGGCATGCCCACGGCGATAACCGCCGAACCTTGCGAATAGGACACCCCCACGCCGCCGCGACCAGCGTGGCCTTTGCTCCGCTCCACGGGCTGGCGGCCGGCCCCATTGCCCCTCCGGCGCCACCCGTTCCTCTTCACAAAGGCCACGTTCGTCGCGAGCGGCAACGGGCAGGCGGCATCCGCGCCGGCTTCCGTCTGGAGCTTGGCGTCGCCGCTCCGGGCCGGCACGCTACACTCACTTCGTTCCGCGCCGCCGCCCTCCGCTTCCCGCCGCCAACTCTAGACCGAAGCCCCGCTCAACTCAGGCGAATCTCGCCAGCCGGCACGACATCATCCGCCAGGTGGGCAAAACTGCCTGCCACCGGCCCAACTCCTCCAAAAAGCGCCTCAATCGGCGCATCAGCCCCCTTTTCGCCATGCGGCCTCAATCCCGTGTGACAGCGCGATGACAACCACGGCCATTCTATGTCGGCGGCGCGGGTGTCAAGAATACTACGGTTCGTGGCTTCCGTTCCTTCTTGACGCCCGCGCCGACGACCCGAAACCCTGGCACGTAG
>JAJYHY010000269.1 GCA_021784555.1 bacterium | reverse complement strand
GGATTCCTGTGTCTAGAAAAGATTGCAGTCGTTCCCCTGACAGCCCGTACCGTAAACCGACACAGGTGGGTGAGTGTAAGCGCACTCAGGCGCGCGAGAGAAACCTCTCTAAGGAACTCGGCACATTAGCCTCGTAACTTCGGGAAAAGAGGTGCTCACTTCGGTGAGCCACAGTAAATTGCGTTTAGCGACTGTTTAACAAAAACACAGCTCTCTGCAAAGTTGTTAAAACAACGTATAGGGAGTGACAAGTGACCAATGCGGAAAGATTAAGAGATCTTGTTAGCGCAAGCGAAGCTCGGTCTTTAAGTCCCCGTGAATGTCGGCCGTAACTATAACGGTCCTAAGGTAGCGAAATTCCTTGTCGGGTAAGTTCCGACCTGCACGAATCGTGTAACGACTGAACGACTGTCTCGGAGAGGATCTCGGCGAAACTGTAACGGCGGTGAAGATGCCGCCTGCCCGCAGTAGGACGGAAAGACCCTATGCACCTTTACTGTAAGCTCGTATTGTGTTCTGGTTGGCGATGCGTAGCGTAGGTGGGAGACTTTGAAGTTCCGGTCTAGGTCGGAACGGAGTCGCAATGTGAAACACCACTCTTCGTTAATTAGGATTCTAACCTCACTCTGTAAGCCAGATGGGGGACAGTGCGTGCGGGTCAGTTTGACTGGGGCGGTTTCCTCCCAAAGAGTAACGGAGGAGCGCGAAGCTTGGCTCAGCATGGTTGGCAACTATGCGTCGAGCGTATGGGTAGAAGCCAGGTTAACTGTGAGACCCACAAGTCGAGCAGGTGCGAAAGCAGGCCCAAATGATCCGACGGTTTAATGTGGAATTGCCGTCGCTCATCGGACAAAAGGTACGCTAGGGATAACAGGCTGATCGAGTCCAAGAGTTCATATCGACGACTCGGTTTGGCACCTCGATGTCGGCTCATCGCATCCTGGGGCTGGAGAAGGTCCCAAGGGTCCGGCTGTTCGCCGGTTAAAGCGGTACGCGAGCTGGGTTCAGAACGTCGTGAGACAGTTCGGTCCTTATCCACTGTGGGCGCAGGAGACTTGAGGGGTTCCAACCTTAGTACGAGAGGACCGGGTTGGACGCACTTCTGGTGTGGCAGTTGTTCCGTCAGGGGCATCGCTGCGTAGCCATGTGCGGAAGAGATAAGCGCTGAAAGCATCTAAGTGCCAAGCTCCTCCCAAGATATTGTTTCCCGGACCGCAAGGTCCCTAAAGACCCCCGGCAGACCACCGGGTTGATAGGTTAGGCGTGTAAGCGGAGCAATCCGTTGAGCGGACTAATACTAATCGGTCGTGCGGCTTGATCGCTTTTTCTTTCCTTGGCTCTCTCAACGCGCAAACGTTGAGGACTCAAGCGGAAGACAAGCGATTTTAACTCGCGAACGTGTAATTGGGGTTTCTCCTGTGTGCAGTTTTCAGAGAACGCCGGCTCCGGCATCGCTCTTTAGCAATCGTCCGACCCGTCTGACGTGTCAGACCGGTCTGACTGGTCAGACTCAAATGATTTTTTGGTGGCCATAAAGCTGTGGTCCGACCCGTTCCCATTCCGAACACGGCCGTCAAACGCAGTCTTGCCGATGGTAGTGGTTGTATAGCTTCCGCGAGAGTAGGTTGCCGCCAGATTCTTTTCTAAAGCCGAAACGCTTGTTTCGGCTTTTTTGTTGCCGTCGCTGGGGCGGAGCTGCAGTGTTGGACCCTGGTCGAGAAGCAATCCGGCACGCGTCGGCGGCCTGAGATCTGGGATTTGAGATCTGAGATCTCAAATACCGCGAACATCGCAACGCCTCTGAATCGAGACCGAATCCAAGAAACGCCTGCCCTCCTGTTCTCACCGGGCCAAGGCCGACCATCGAAGGACCTTGCGGCCCTCACTCCAGGAGGTTTAGGATGGGGCGAGAACCGGCGGGCCTTTTTAGGCACTGCTCCGGTTAGCCGATTGCCAATATGAAATGCCTCATTGCCACGCTTCTCCTCTTGGGACCGCTCGCCGCCTCAGCCTCCGAAACCGTCTGGCTCGATACACTGGACCTCGCCCATATTCGCCAGGGCTACGGGACTCCGCAAATCGACCGGTCCATCCGGGAAACGCCTTTGTCCATCGGCGGAGTGAGGTTCAGGCGCGGCGTCGGCACCCATGCCAAGAGCACTCTATGGCTCGACTTGGCGGGAGGCGCAAAGCGATTTGAGGCGATGGTCGGTCTGGACGATGCCGCCAACGGGCCAGGTTCTATCGAGTTCAAGGTCCTGGGCGACGGCAGAAGCCTGTTCCATTCCGGAGTGATGAGACCCGGCAACGCCCCCAAGCACGTTGACGTGAGCCTGGCGGGCATCAAGACCCTGCTCCTGGAGGTGACCGACGCCGGGGACGGCATCGGGTACGACCATGCGGATTGGGCGCAGGCCCGGTTCATCGTCAACGGGAGATCGCCCCGGACCATCGACGCCCCGGGCGAGGAACGCGTCATCCTCACTCCCAAACCCAGACCGGCCCCGCGGCTCAACGGTCCCACTATCTACGGGTGCCGCCCCGGTCATCCCTTCATTTATCGGATTCCGGCCCAGGGTCAGCGGCCTATGGTCTTTTCCGCCGACGGTTTGCCCGACGGCCTGAGCCTCGATTCGGCCAGCGGCATCATCACCGGCAACGCCCCGCCCCGCGGCAAGTACCGGGTCACACTCCACGCGGCCAACCAGTTCGGCCAATCCTCGCGCCTGTTCCGAATCGTGTCCAGCGACACGCTGGCGCTTACCCCGCCGATGGGCTGGAATCACTGGTATGCCTTCTACGACCGGGTCACGGATGAAATCGTGCGCCAGGCCGCGGACGTTATGGTGTCCAGCGGCATGGCGGACGTGGGCTACCAATACGTAAACATCGACGATTGCTGGATGAACTCGCCCCACAACAGCGATCCGTTGCGGGTCGGACCGTTGCGTGACGCCAATGGCACCCTCATTCCCAACCATTATTTCCCGGACATGAAAGCCCTCACGGATTACATCCATGCCAAAGGGCTGAAGGCGGGTATTTACATTTCACCCGGCCCTTTGACCTGCGGTGGGTTCGCCGGGAGCTTCGGCCACGAAGCGCACGATGCCCGGACCTTTGCCGATTGGGGCTTCGATTTCCTCAAATACGATTGGTGCTCGTACGGGCGTATCGCCGACGGACAGGACCCCGCGCCCCCGAACTATCCGACCTGGGGCAAAGGGCCGCCCACCCTCGCCGGCTACATGTATCCCTACCAACTCATGGGCAATCTGCTCAAAGAACAGGACCGGGACATTGTCTTTAATCTGTGCCAATACGGCATGGGCAACGTCTGGGAGTGGGGCGCCAAGGTCGGCGGCAACTGCTGGAGAACGGCTGGCGACCTCGGTTTCGAGCTGAACCGGTTCTTCGAAGTGGCCCTCAAGAATGCCGAGCACCGCGCCTGGTCGCGTCCGGGCGGCTGGAACGACCCGGACTACCTCCAAATCGGCTGGATTGGCGGCGGCCACGCGGGCGGCGCCAAGCCATGTCCGTTGGAGCCGACCGAGCAGTATGCCTACATGTCGCTCTGGGCGCTTATGGCCGCCCCACTGGTCTATAGCGGCGACATGAGCAAGCTGGATGACTTCACGCTCAATATTCTTTGCAACCCGGAGGTCATCGACGTGGACCAGGATGCCCTCGGCCAAAGCGCCGCCGTCGCCAGGCTTAACGATTCCACCTTCCTCATGGTTAAGGACCTCGAAGACGGCTCCAAAGCCGTGGGCCTGTTCAACCAGGGCGAGTTTGCAGCCCGAGTGACCGTCCCTTGGTCCGTCATCGGCGTGTCCGGAAAGCAAGAGGTCCGCGACCTGTGGCGCGAGAAAGACCTGGGATTCTTTGAAGGGGCCTTCACCGCCGAAGTTCCCCGGCGAGGTGTCGTTCTGGCCCGCATGACTCCCAGACCGTAGCCCGAAGCTTGACCTCAACGTTCTGGAGTGGTTTAGATGAGCAGCAGCCGATTCGGAACGGTCTAACACTCGAAAAGAAAGCGTATATGCGTCTAGTGAAAGCTCAAAAGATGAAAAAAAGCGCCTTGCTGCTGCTGTTGGGAGCGCTGGTATTGGCCGGATGTGGCCGTCATTACGTGATGAAACTCAGCGATGGGGAGGAAGTCGTCACGGGCAGCAAACCGCGCCTGAAGGGCGCGTTCTACTCCTACAAGGATGCCGCCGGGCACAGGGATTATGTCTCGCAGAGCCGGGTGCTGGAGATTGAGCCCGAATCTATGGCTCACCACGAGAAGAATCCGTTCCTTCCCCCCAAGAAGTAACGAATTTCTCGACGTATTTCCCGATCAGGTCTGCTTCGAGATTGACGGCGTCCCCTGCGGCACGCTGGCGCAGGGTCGTCACCTCGTAGGTATGCGGTATGATCCAGATGCGGAAGCCGCCTTCTTCGACACCCGCTACGGTCAGACTGATTCCATCCACGGCAACGGAGCCTTTGGGCACGATATAGCGCATGACCTCCGGCGGCGCGCTGATGTCCAGCACATGGTCCTGCCCCAGCCTTTCCCAGCGCGTAATCGTGCCGACACCATCAATGTGGCCGGTGACGAAATGGCCTCCCAGGCTGCCGTCGGAGCGGAGCGGGCGCTCCAGGTTCACCAGCGAGCCCGGCTTGGCGAACTGGAGGTTGGTGCGTTGCCAGGTCTCCTTGAGAAGATCGAACTGAGCGCGTCTGGATTGACGGCGGGAGAGCAACTTCACGACCGTCAGGCAGCACCCGTTGACGGCGAGGCTGGAGCCGGGCTTGAGGCCGCTCCCGCAACGCCTGAGGCTGACGACCAATTCAATCGATTTCTCCGCCGGCTCGATCCGTTCGATTGTGCCAGTTTCTTCGACAATTCCAGTAAACATAATAGAATAGATCAGCCCTCATATCCTGCGCGGACCGCCTCGCGCCGGGCAAGCCGCGCCGTAAGCAACAAGTCCTCTCCGAGAAAAGACCATTCAAGCTCCTCCAATCCCATCGCTTCACAAAGGCTGTCCGCTCCCTCCCCGGCCACCGCCCGGCGCGAGTCGCACCCGCCTAGAATCTTCGGGGCGTAGAAGAACGCGATTCTTTCCCCCAGCCCGCTCCGGAGGAAGGAGGCATTCACCTCGCCGCCCCCTTCCACCAACAGGCTGGTGACCTTCTCGGCGCCAAGCCGTTTCATCAGCCAGGCCAGGTCGATGCGAGGCCGGCGAGCCGCGGCGGAGATGCAGGCGCCTCTCCGTGCCCTTCCGGGACCTGGCTCGATTTGCTTGTCTGGGTCGGCAATGACGGGGGCGACCAGGACATTGACTCTCTTGGCCAGGGCGGCAATGCGCGCTGGGCGGGCAAGCTCGCTCACAACAATGGTCGTTCGTTCCGCATGATCGTCGCACAAGACTGTAGCCCTCAACGGGGTGCGGCCCATCGCGTCCAAGATAATCCGGCGCGGCCCTTCGGCGGATGGCGGCGGCCTCACCGTTAAGCCAGGATCGTCCAGGAGCACGGTATTAATGCCCACGAGAATAGCGTCGGCGCCCCGGCGCAATTCCATTGAGCGGGCGCGAGCCTCAGGGCCGGTTATCCACTTCGATTCGCCGGAGGCGGTGGCGATCTTGCCGTCCAGGGTCATCGCGGCCTTCACCGTCACAAAGGGCATCCGATGAACAATCCAATGGTTGAAGGCCTCGTTCAGCCGCGCGCACTCCTCCGCCAATACTCCATGGAGCACCCGCACGCCCACCCGTTTCAGGAGCCCAAATCCCCGCCCGGCATGGTTTGGGTTTGGGTCGGTCGCGCCGCAAACGACCCGGCCGATCCCGGCGACGGCAATTGCTTCCGTGCAGGGCGGGGTGCGGCCTTGGGTGGAACAGGGTTCGAGTGTCACGTAGAGCGTGACTCCTTTGAGCCGATGCCCCTGCCTTTGGGCATCGCGCATCGCCTCGATCTCGGCGTGCGGCTCTCCGGCCCGATGGTGCCAGCCCCGTCCGATAATGGACCCCCGCTTGACCAGGAGCGCGCCAACCATCGGGTTGGGCGAGGTAGCGCCGTAACCGCGCCGGGCCAGCCGCAGGGCCAGCCGCATGTAACGCTGGTCATCGCTCCGGCTCATTCTCCGAACAGGGCCTCCGCGTACTGCTTTGGATCGAAAGGCTGCAAATCTTCCGGCTGTTCGCCCAGGCCGACGAATTTCACCGGAAGCCCCAGCTCCTTCTGAATCGCAACCACCATCCCGCCCTTGCTGGTGCCGTCGAGCTTGGTCACCACCAGGCCGGTAAGGGACACCGCCTTGTTGAACTCGCGCGCCTGGTTGAGGGCGTTCAGCCCCGTCGTGGCGTCCAGGACCAGCAGCACTTCATGAGGCGCGCCGCTCAACTGCTTGTCCATGACGCGATGCACCTTTTGCAGCTCCTGCATCAGGTTGTGTTTGGTGTGCAGGCGCCCGGCGGTATCGACAAACAGGTAATCCATGGCCCGCGCCTGGCCCGCCGCCACCGCGTCATGCGCCACCGCCGCCGCGTCCGCGCCGTAAGCCCCGGCGATGACCTCCACCTCGAGCCGCTGGCCCCAGAGCTTAATCTGCTCTATGGCGGCCGCCCGGAAAGTGTCGCACGCCGCCAACAGCGCCCTCCGGCCTTGCGACTGGACCAGGTGCGCCAGCTTGGCGGCGGTGGTGGTTTTGCCCGTCCCGTTCACGCCAACGAGGGAGACAACCGTCAGGCCGGCCGGGGCTTGACGCAGCCCCTGCTCGCGCGCCACGAGGCCGCGCTCGATTTCGGCGGCGGCGATGGCGGCAACGTCCTTCCCGTTTTGCCCTTGCGTTTCATAAGCGCTCCGGACCGCGGTAATGATCTGCTCGGTTATCTCCATCCCCAAGTCCGCGCCCAGCAGCGCCCCCTCCAGTTCCTCCAGCGCTTCGCCCTCAAGCCTTGGGGAACGGGAGACGATGCGCTTGATTTCGTGAGTCAGCCGGGCACGGGTCTTGAGCAGGCCGGCTTTGAATTCAGCAAATAGAGCCATGTCAGGTTAGGGCGGTGCTCGGGGCCGCCCGCTGCTTTATCACGTAAGCCCTGAGGGCGGCGACGTGTCTGTAAGGCAGCCTGACGGTGCCGATCAGCGGTTTGCCCTTGTTCAGGCCGTGACAATCCGAGCCGCCGGTCACCAGGAGATGGTAGCGGTCCGCCAATTCCAGATAGTGCTCGGTGGTGGTCGTCGAGTGTTTCGTATGGAAGCATTCCAGCCCGTCAAGGCCGGCCTCCACCATGCCTGGAATCACGCGGTCGGCTCGGGTCAGGCCTGGGTGGGCCATCACCGCCGCGCCCCCGGCACGATGCAGGAGCGCAATGGCGTCCGTGGCGGACATCTTGAACTTGGGCACCCAGGCGGGCCGGTTGCGTTTCAGGAATCGTTCGAAGGCCTCGTCCAGGCTTGAACAATGCCCCGCTTGCACCAGGGCGCGGGCGACGTGCGGGCGGCCAGGCGCGCGGCAATTCGCGAGATTGAAAACCGCCTCGGGTCTAAGGGGCACGCGCATTTGATTGAGCCGGCCCACGATGGACCGAATCCGCTCCTGCCGCACCGCCTGGAACTTCGCCATCCCGGCGAGCAAGCCTGGGTTGTGGGTGTCGATGAAATATCCCAGGATGTGAATCTCTTCCCCTTCATGCTCCGCGGTCAATTCCGTTCCGGAAACAAATTCAATGCCGGCGCGCCCACACGCGGCAGCGGCCCTCCCGCAACCTTCCACCGTATCATGATCGGTGAGCGCCAACGCCGCCAGGCCCCGACGCCGGGCTAGCTCCACCACCTCTTCGGGCGAAAAAGTCCCATCCGAGAACTTCGTATGCAGATGAAGGTCGGCAATCATGCTCAAATGACAGCTCTCACTTGATGCCCCGCGCCGGACGCAGCAGTTCGCCTTTGACCTTGTCCAGAATTCCGTTGACGAATTTGCCGCTGTCCTGGGTGGAGAACTTCTTGGCGATATCGACCGCCTCGTTGATGCTGACCACCGGTGGAATGTCATCGCGGTGAAGCATCTCATAGATGGCCAGGCGCAGGATGTTTCGATCCACGGCGGCAATGCGGTGCAATTCCCAATTCCTGGCATGTTTCTTAATCATTTCATCCGCTTCGTCCCGAAATTCCAATGCCCCGCGTATCAAAGGATCGGCAAAAAGCCGCACCGCCGCCTCTTCCGTTGTCGGCGGAGCCAGTTCGACCCTCTGCCCCCAGGTGGCGGTTCCCTTTTCTTGAGCGATGGCGGCAGCTCGCTGCGATTCCCAGAACTCGTCCAGCGCCCTCGACAGGTCCTCCGGGGCGTTCAAGTCATGTTGGAATAGAAACTGGACGGCACGTTCGCGCGCCTCGCGTCGTTTTCCCATACCCAAACAATGCCGCAGAAATGTTCCTCACGAAACCAAAAAGATGCAGAACCACGGATTACACGGAAAGAAGACCTTCTGCCGGGGGCTGCGCTTGGGAGCGGTTCCATATTTGGCTTTGCTGTCTCCACTGTTCGCGTGTTTCGTGGTTGTTCCTTTATCTTCATTTTCCGGCTTTCCTGTTCGCCATGATTCAACGATGGTCTGGATATGAATGACTTTCGTTGGGCTGAGAGTCGGCGGCCGAGTGTGGATTGGGTTCCGGCGCCTTTGGGCGTTCCCGCGATACACCGGCGCCGGTTGAGCGTGCGGGCGATCCCATCTGGGCTGATCCTCCTGGCGGTTGGCTTGTCCATCTCGGCAGTCTCGATCAGGGCGGCTGAGCCTCCCCGCACGCCGCCCCGTGTTATTAAGCCGTTCAGCGTAATGTCACGTCGCGGCAATCTGGTTGAACCGCGTCGGACGCCACCTCGTGTTACGAAGCCAGGCCCTGTCTTGACCAATACCGCCCCGCCCGGCTTCCGCATCGAGAAGGGGTTCCGGCTGGATACGGTCGCATCCGAGCCGTTAGTGGACTCCCCCGTGGCGATGGCGTTTGACGCTGCCGGACGCCTCTTTGTCGCGGAGATACCCGGCTACACCGGCGGGCCAAATCAGTTCCGCCGCCCCGGACGGATCGTCCTCCTGGAAGACGAAAAGGGCGAGGGTAAATTCACCCACAGTACTGTCTTCGCCGATGGGCTGGCCTCGCCTTCCGCGCTGGCCTGTTACAATGGCGGTCTCTTCGTAGGAGCGGCCTCCAGGATTCTTTATTTGAAGGATACCACGGGCGACGGCAAGGCCGACAAGCAGCAGACCGTGTTTACGGGTTTTGAGGCCTTGAGCAACGCGGGGAATCCCAACGGCCTGCTAAACAACTTCAAATGGGGTCCTGACCACCGCATTCACGGCGCCACCGGCGGCCTTGGCGGGCTGATAAAGACTTCGGGCGCTGAAAATACGGAAGTCGTCGCCCTCGATGGACAGGGCTTCTCGTTTGACCCTCGCACGCTGGCGATTGCGCCCGAAACAGGTCCTGGGGTCTCCGGCCTGTGTTTTGACATTGAGGGGCGCGAGTTCCTGTCCGATTTCACCCGGCCACTGCGGTTCCCCATGTATGCGCTTCGCTACTTCGAGCGCAATCCTTATGCGCCCGCCCCGCGCGAGCTTATCGACTCGGCGCCACCCGCCACGACTGTTTTCCGTCTGCTGCCGGCTGGGGCGGCTCAAGCGCGCAAGCTCACGAGCCTGAACCTGCGCGCTTCGAGGCTGGCCGGCGCTACTAACCGCCTGGCTCCCACGTGGTTAACAACCGCCCAAGGATGCACCATCTATCGCGGGGATGTTTTTCCACGCCAATACCTCGGCAACGTCTTTATCGCCGATCCCGCCGACCACCTTATCCACCGCGCCGTCCTGAATGACCAAGGCCTGGAGCCGCAGGCCGGCCGCGCCCCGAACGAAAGGGACACCGAGTTCCTCCTCTCCAGCGACCCCTCTTTTAGACCGGTTCAGATCCTCAATGGACCCGATGGGGCCCTGTATGTCGCCGACTGCGGCGAGGAGCGCGGCGGTCACATTTATCGCATCGCCCCGGTTCACTTCGTTCCTCCGAAACCCGTTTCCCTGAGCAAGGCCATAAACTACGCCCTGGTAGTGGATCTGGCCAGCCGCAACGGCTGGCGGCGCCAGACCGCCGCGCGGCTCCTTTACGAGCGTCAGGTTTCCGGCGCGGCGTGGCCTCTGACCAACATGCTCAACCGCTCCCGGCTTCCACTGGCCCGGCTCGAAGCCTTGCACTCTCTCGACGCCATCGGGACCCTCGATGAGGCCGAAATCTTCAAGGCTCTCAACGATCCGAGCGCGGAAGTGCGCCGGCAGGGCCTCATGTTGTCTGAAAACCTCGCGGCGGCCGGCCCGGTTTCCAGCATGCTCTGGACCCAGATCCGCAAGGCCGTCGTGGATTCATCGCCCGCCGTACGCCTTCAACTGGCTTGGTCCGTGGGCGAGTTTCAGAATCGCGGCAAGGCCCGGGTTTTGGCGGAGATCCTCGCGCGAGACGTGGCCGACCCCTGGGTGCGGGCGGCAGCGCTAAGTTCGCTGGCCACCGGCGCCGCGAACGAACTCCAGGAATTGACCGGCTTGCCGTTGTTCTTGAGGAGTGAGCCGGGGCAGATATTTCTAAAGGAGCTGGCGGCGATGATTGGCACGTCGGGGCGCCTGGATGAGGTCTCGCAGGCGATGGGTTTCCTGGCGCGCGCCAACCTCCAGCCGATAGTGAAGTTCGCTTTACTGGGCGCGGTTGGCGAAGGGCTGCACCGCACCGGAAGTTCTCTGGCGCTGGTGGACACCCAAAAGTTGCTCGATCCCATCTACGCGCAGGCGCTGACCGCAGCCCCCGATGATTCGCTGGCGCCGCCGTTGCGGATCGCGGCGCTGGGCCTGCTCGGCGTCAGTCCCTATTCTTATGGCGAGGTCCGTGCCTGGCTCTTGCCGCTGTTGAATAGAGGCGAACCCCTGTCCGTACAGCTCGCCGCGATGGCCAATATCGGACGCTATGACGACCCGCAGCTTGCCCCCGACATCCTCCAACAGTGGCCGGCGTTTAGTTCGGCGTTGCGCGTGGCGGCCGTGACGGCTTTGTTGTTCCACAGCGATCGAACCTCCGCGGTGGTCAAAGCCCTGGAATCGGGCAAGATTCGGCCTTTCGATCTCTCCTCAATTCAAAAAAACCTTCTGCGCACCTATCCCGACCCTGACCTCGCCAGACGCTCCCTTCGGCTTCTTGGCCCAACGACGCTCCATCGCCCGACCGTGGTCGCGCGATTTCTCCCTGCTGAACGGCTGGTGGCAGCGGTCGGACCCGGGCGGCAAATCTTTATGGCCCGGTGCGCCGCCTGCCACCGGTTGGGAGGTCAGGGAGCGTGGTTTGGCCCCGACCTTGCCGGCGCCAAGATCAACGGCAAGGACTACATCCTCAAGGCCATCCTGGAACCGAATCTGCGCCCGCCGCCGGGCTACGCAACGACGGTGGTTGAAACCGCCAATGGCGAGCGGTATGTAGGGATTATCGCCCATGAGACTCCCATAACGCTCATGCTGCGCCAACCTGGCGGGGTGGACATCGTCCTGCCCCGCGGCGATGTCGAGACTGTCACCAGCGAGCGATGGTCTTTTATGCCGGTGGGCCTGGAGCAGGGCCTATCCACTCAAGCGATGGCCGGCCTCCTGGGTTGTATCATGAGCACCCCGAGGTAGTCAGGCGGCGGGTGTGAGGGTGCGCATCTCACAATCTTTGGAGGGGGTGGCTCTTGGTGATGATTTCACATTTGAGCTGGCGTGGGGAACTGGGTTAGTGGGGCATCAGTTTAGGGTGTTGGGGGACTTGGCGTGAGGGTAAAG
>JAJYHY010000268.1 GCA_021784555.1 bacterium | reverse complement strand
GCGGTGATTTCAATTGGGCAGGATGAGGCGATTTGCGATTTTAGATTTGCGATTTGCGATTGGCAGGCGCTCCGCTGGCGCTGAGCGGCCGCCATATTGCGGGCTTTTCTACAAGGATGCCGCTTCTGGCGTAGTGCCTCACAAACGCCCGGAGTTATTTGAACAGGAGCCAACGGAGGGAACAGAGGCAAAGGCTCTGTTCTCTCTGTTCCCTCCTGTGAAAGAAACGGGCCGGCCGGCGGGCCCTTTCCGCAAATATGCCGCGCCTAGCGGGGCTTTCAGGCCGGAATCGGAGCGCACGTTTCCCGGAGGAAAGAACTATGAAAGACTCTAACATCAACAGTCAGCGGTTCGTGGCCGCTTCTCAGCGGTCGGTGGTCAGTGGTCAGCGGTCGGTGGTCTCCACGGCCTTCACCCTCCTGGAACTATTGGTGGTGATCGCCATCATCGGGATACTGGCGGCGCTGCTCCTGCCAGCGTTGGGCCGGGCCAAGGCGGCGGCGCAAGGGACGCAATGCGCCAGCAACCTGCGTCAACTGCTCCAGGCCTGGACCATGTACAGCGACGACAGCAACGGCCAGTTGCCCTGCAACGCCGACGGCCAGGACGGCATGGGCGTGTTCACCAACTGGGTGGCGGGCACGATGAGCAGGGCCAACGACGCCACCAACACGCACCTGCTCATCAACCCCTCCGAGTCCTCCCTGGCCCGCTACATCCCCAGCCCCGGGATCTATAAATGCCCGGGCGACCGGAGCCGGTTCGTGCGGAGCATGTCCATGAACTGCCGGCTGAACCCCACGCGCATCAAGGGCACGCCCGCCTTCACCGCGGGCGGCAACGCCCTCTACGAGACCTTCCGCAAGGCGGCGGAGATCGGCAAGCCGTCCCGGATCTTCGTCTTCCTGGACGAACGGAGCGACAGCATCAACGACGGCTTTTTCGGGGTCGATATGAGCAACACGGGAACGCGGGATGGGAGCGGCGCCCCCAATCCCTATTGGCTGATCGATTATCCCGCCGATTATCATAATGGCGCGGCCAATGTCTCGTTTGCCGACGGTCACGTGGAGAGGCACCGCTGGGTGGAGGCGACCACCTTGGTGCCGCTGGGCCGGGCACGTCCGGGGAGCCACACTTCAGCCACAGACCGCGACACAAAATGGATTCAGGACCACTGCACTTATTTGCGGTGAGGGCGCCTGGGTCGATCCCAGGGAAATGCCCGCAACGCCGAGTACGCGGGCCGCGCGCCATTTCGCATTGGGCATTGCGCATTTGACATTTCCCATTCGCCGCAGAGCGGTGGCAGATGCCCAATACAGGAGCAAAAGCAAGACGGCCGATGCGCAATGCGGCACGACCGAGGACATTGCTTACTCCCAGCCAGGAACTGGCGTGGCACCACTTTTCCCGTTTTTAAGGCCGCCAGACTTGACCCCATCCAAGCACTCAGATACGAGTGATCGCGTATGTCGCGCAAGCTTATGAAAACCACACAACGGCTAAGTCCCAAACACGTCTATCTGGCCGCCAGCGGCGACCTCCGGCTCTCCGCCAATGAGAACTGCTGGCCGGAGCAAGAGAAAATGGAAGCGGCTCTGGGAAACGCCCTCAAAGCGGAAGGTTGGACGGTCGTTCGCGCCCACGCATACGACCGGACTAAGAAGCACGGCTTTATCGATTCCCAAAAGCGCGGCATGGAGGTCTTCCGCACCCTTGATCCCTATGCCCCGCTCATCGTGGCCGAGTCCGTTTGGCAGTACAGCCACCACGTGTTGGCCGGCCTCTCCACCCACTGCGGCCCAATACTGACCGTGGCCAATTGGAGCGGCACTTGGCCCGGCTTGGTCGGCATGCTCAATTTAAACGGCTCCCTCACCAAGGCTGGAGTGACCTATAGCACCTTGTGGAGCGAAAACTTTACCGACTCTTTCTTCAAAGACGGCCTCCGCCAATGGCTCCAGGACGGCAGCGTCACCCACGACCAAAGCCACGTCCGCGACCTGGAATTGCTCAAGCTCCCCATCGAAGACGAACAACTGGGCCGCCGGGCAGGGCAGCAATTCAAGCGGCAAAAGGCCATCATGGGCGTCTTTGATGAGGGCTGCATGGGCATGTTCAACGCCATCATTCCGGAAGAGCTCCTCCACCCGACCGGCGTCTTCAAAGAACGCCTCAGCCAGTCCGCCCTCTATGCCGCCATGCAGCAGGTCCCCGATGATGAGGCCCAGGCCGTCCTGGATTGGCTCCTGAAGAAGGGGATGACCTTCCAATGGAGCTCGGATGAAGCGACCGAACTGACCAAGCAACAGACTCTCGGCCAGTGCAAAATGTACATCGCCGCCGCCCGCATCGCCGATGAGTTCGGCTGCTCAACTATTGGCATTCAGTACCAGCAAGGTCTCAAAGACCTCGCCCCTGCCAGCGACCTCGCCGAAGGCTTGCTCAACAACGTGGACCGGCCTCCAGTCAAGTGCCCTGAGTCCGGCCGGGTTCTCTTTGAAGGGGAAGCCCTGCCACACTTTAACGAGGTTGATGAGTGCGCCGGCCTGGACGCCCTGGTCACCAATCGCCTCTGGCGCGAGCTGGGATTCCCCCCTGAAACAACCCTCCACGACCTGCGCTGGGGCCAACGCTACAAAGCCGATGGCCTCGATGATTACGTCTGGGTCTTTCTGATTTCGGGAGCGGTCCCTCCCGCCCACCTGATTGGTGGTTACAAGGGCGCCACCAGCCAGCGCCAGCCTCCCATGTATTTCCGTTTGGGCGGCGGCACAGTCACCGGCGTTTCCAAGCCCGGCTCGATCGTCTGGAGCCGCGTCTTCGTCATGGGTGGCAAGCTCTATTGCGACCTGGGCGTAGGCGAGGCCGTAAAGCTGCCTGAAGCCGAAACCCAGCGGCGTTGGCGCGAGACCACTCCGCAATGGCCCATCATGCATGCTGTGCTGGACGGCGTCTCCCGCGACCAGATGATGGCCCGCCACAAATCCAATCACATCCAGGTCGTCTATGCCCCGAACCGCAAACAGGCCCACCGTGCCTGCCGCATCAAGGCCGCCATGCTCGCCGAACTCGGCCTGACCGTCCACCTTTGCGGCAGCGTCAGCCTGAGTTGAGCTTGACCTGCCGCGGCGGCTGAAGAGAGCAATCGCTTTGGGGTTGAAGGAGCGAAGGATTTTGTCCAACGTGTATCGCATGGCAAGCAAGACCATTACCATCGACCAAGAGGCGTATAACATTCTTCGAAGCCACAGGTTCGGCAACGAGAGCTTCTCGGATGTTATCAAGAAGGAAATGGCCCTCGCCGCCTACTGGGACAAGGCCCGCGCGCTGGAGAAAGAATTTGCCGAACTACGCCAGTCGCGCGGCAATAAGGCAACACAGCTCAGGCGCAAGCGGAGGAAGAATGCGCCTGCTCGCTGACGCAAACTGGCTGATTCGCCTGGAGAGGGAATTGGAGCGTGAGGAACCTGGCCCGGCCCGCCGCCTGCTGGCGTCTCAACGCGTCCACGTGAACCCCATCTCCCAGGCGGAGTCCTTGAGCGCGGGGGCGACCGCGGACCGCTTGCGGATATTGGCACGCTTGGTTCGCCTGCCGCCGATCAGCTACGACGAGGCAAGTGAGGCAGGCGAGCTGCGCTATCGCTCGCGACGCCGCGGCAAAACCCTCACCCCGCTGGGGTTATCACGCGAAGCGGGCACCGACTGCAAAGAAAGTGAGAGGCGCACTCGGAATCGACACTCGCTGGCTAACCGCACGCTACCCGGCCGTAATGAGCACGAGCGTCATCGTGTCGTTGCCGAAGATGTCGATCACCTTGACCGCTATCGTGTATCGGCCCGGCTTGGGGTAAGTAGTGTCTGGGAGAAAACGCGTGATTTTTTGCGCGGGAGCGGGGCCATAGTCATCACAAAATGATGCGGGATCGGCGTCCTTTGCCTTCAACGGCCCCTTTCCCGGCCCCCGGCGGGGCTTTTAGCCTCGCCCACACGCGCCGAACGGCCCTTCCGGGCACACCCCGCCCGTCGGGGTCATCGGCAGTGGCTCCGGTCCAGAATCTGTCCCTTGAGGGTGGGATGCATCCGGATCCATTGCAGGCCCGCCAGAATGGGCGGCAACTCGTCCCGGCTGTTCAGCGGCAGGGCGATCTTCTCCATGGGGAGGACTTTGAGGTCCGGCTCGGCGTTGAAAGGTTGGCGCATAAATTGGTGCTTGCACCCTATATGTAGCATGTATATGCTCCCACTATGCAAGCAGAATCTTCAACAATCTTGAAAATTCTCGACGACCAAATCCACGCCCTCCAAAGCCAACTGGCGGCGCTGGGCCCCATGCGCCCCGGCACCCTCACCCGCCAGTACCGCCAGCCCCAGAAGCAAAAAGGCCCCTGCTACCAACTCAGCGAATCTGGAGTCTCCAAAACGCGAAAACGCCCGAAAAAGCCGCTCTTCCCCCACTCTGCGGCTCAACATTCGCCCGCCCTGAAGCACCAAAACCCGTGAAAACCCACGAAAAAACTCAATAAGTGGCGTTTTCTCCCAGACACTAGCTATGTCCCCAACCCAGCGACTGGAAAAATTGTTCCACCGCCGCAAATGCTGGACGCTCGACCCACTGGCTCAGGCCCTTGCTTACGCTCCCATCTCGGTCCGGCGCTTCCTCAAGCAGATCGGCTACTGCCGCAGCTACACCCATAACGGCAAGTGGTACACCCTCCACGACACCCCCGACTTTGACCGGGACGGTTTATGGCACTACCGCGGCATTGGCTTCTTCAAACACGGCAACCTCCCCGCCACCATCGATCACCTGCTGGCACGCAGTCCCACCGGGCTGTCCGCCAGCCAACTGTGCGAAAGGCTCCAGCACCCCTGTGACGCCGTGCTCACGCGCTTGCACCAGGCTGGCCGCTGGGCCGCCTGCGGGTGGCGGGCCACTTTCTCTACCTGGCCGCCGACTCTCAACTCAACCGCCAGCAGCGCGAGCGAGCCACCTTGGCGGAAGCACCCAGCCCCACAACTTCATTGAGCACGCAAATCGCCCTCTGGGTCCTGGTGGAGTACATCAAGGAGCCCCGACTGAGCTTGGAGCAGATCGCCGCCCGGCTGCGGGAGCAGCACAACGTTGCGGTCGTTCCGGAGAGCATCGAACGGTTCTTCCAGGACCATGATCTAAAAAAAGACGCCCCAGCCATCCAACTGAACACGCTGGCCACTTTGCGCAGCTATCAGGAGCAATTGGCGCGCGAGAGTTCTCCGGCGGCTCTGTTTGCGCATCCGCCTACCGTGCCCTTTCGGCCTGCCCAAAGCGATTGCCCCGGCTGTCAGGCGCCGCTCCAGGTTTACAAAACCCAGCGCCGAACGGTCCTGACCCTCTCGTTAGGCCGCTTTACCGCCCAGGAGACTCTCCTGCACTGTGGGCACTGCGCCAACGACACCCTCTATGGCGCCGAGTCCTTGAGCCAACTGCTGCCCTCGGGCTGCACCTATGGCTACGACGTGCTGGTGTTTGTCGGTCGGGCCCTGTTCCTGCGTCATCGCCCAACGGAGGAAATCATTGAGGAATTGAGAGCGCGCCAAGTCCAGCTCAGCCCCAGCGAGGTGGGCTATCTGGGGAGGAAGTTTGTCGCCTATCTGGCGCTGGCGCATCGGCAGTCGGCGCCCGGCCTCCAGCAGGCCATGCGCGCCCAGGGCGGTTACATCCTTGATCTGGATGGCACCACCGGCGGGGGCGGGCCGATGCTGATGAGCAGCCTGGATTCGCTCTCGGAAATCGTCCCGGGCAACGTGAGGCGATCCGGCAACGGCTGCGCAAGCACGGCCTGAGCGAGCGGCTCCGCTACTATGCTCGCCTGCGAACTCAAAAGCCTCTGCGCCGATGTGGGCCTGCAACGAATGCTCACGGCCATCGAGCTCAAGATCGAGGTCTTCGACCAACTGCGCCGCGCCATGCGCATGGCCGAGGTCGGGGCCGGCGCTGGCCTCAACTCCGGCGGCGCCGACCGCTGGCCATGGGCCCGATCCAAAAGGCCGTCGAGCGATTCCGCCACAAGATCACCTCCGGACTGATTACGCTTCCAGCCCCCACGGCAAGCCCTCATCGGACAGATCGACAAGTACAAGGACAAGCTCTTTGCCGATACGAGCACGGTCTCGACGCCCAGCGGAACGCGGCGTATCCAGCCCCAACGCACCAATAATGTCATGGAGCGCTTCTTTCGGGATCTTCGGCGAGGCGCCCGCCACCGCAGCGGCCACAACTCGATCAGCCGCCTGCCGCAGACCATGATCGCCCACACCCCGTTGGTCCGGAATCTGCAAAATACTGACTACCTCAAAATCCTCCTCAACGGCCAAGCCACCCTTGAGGAATGCTTTGCCCAAATCGACGTCCAAACTGTGCGCAAGGACCCTCAACACCCTAAATTGATGCCGCGCTAAACCAATTCTCCGCGCCAGCCCAAATGTCATAACCTCAACCAGCGCAGCGCCTCCCCCTCCAAAGCCTGCATCTCAGGCTTGACGCATCCGGGCGATTCGGAGTATCTCGTTCTGAAAAGGCCGCTCTTCGCGGATGCGGAGTGCGGGATGGCGGGATGCCGGGTTTGCCGCATTTGCCGGGTGCCTGGAGGCAAGCCGGCGCGTGGATGCATAATACAATCGTCTTCATAGTCCTCATAGTTTGCCTGGCCGGCTTTGGGCAGGGGCTGACTGGGTTTGGATTCGGGCTGATAGCGATGCCATTGCTGCCCGTCTTTATGACGCTGAGGGAGGCTGCCGCCCTGACCGTTCTGCTGAACCTGGTGGTTTGCGGCATTATGTTTCTTTCCACCCGGGTGCATTACTCCTGGCGCCAGGGGTTGAGCGTGGTCCTCGGGGCCTGCGCCGGCCTGCCCGCCGGGGTTTACATGTTGGTTGCGCTAAAGGAGATTGTGTTGCTCCGAATTCTAGGCGGCGTCATGCTCGCCCTGGCAGGCAATGAACTACTGCTGGCGCAAACCAAGTCCGTCCCCCTGTCTCCTCGCCTTGGTTTTCCATTTGGGCTGCTGAGCGGCGGCCTAAGCGGCGCTTTCAATATGGGCGGACCGCCCGCCGTCGCCTATTGTTACTCACAGGCCTGGGGCAAAGACCAGGTGGTCGCCGTTCTTCAAGTTGTCTTTGGCATCAGCGCCATCTTGCGCGTGCTGCTGTTCAGCGGCGCCGGGATTCTCACTTGGCCCATCTTTTTCCTGGGCTTGTGGAGTGTCCTGCCGCTCATCGGCGCCATTCTCCTGGGCCGCCGCCTCTTTGCGCGGGTGCCCCAGCCAAAACTGCGAAAGGCGGTCTTTGTTTTTTTGGGAGTGATGGGAATCCGGTATTTGGTTTTTCCATGAAGCCGCAGCAACCAACATCGAACAACCAACAACCAACATCCAATGATCCAACGCGCAGCGGGCGGCGTTTGGAAACTCAATGTTGAATGTTGAACGTTGAATGGTTTCCAGCGATGCGCTCTCGCCGGTCGCGATTTTCCGATTTCACTCGCCGAGCGGTGGCGAGGGTGTCATGCTGCACCTTTTGAAGATTCAACCGTCCGGCGATTCAGCATGAAGATATTTCTCGACACAGCGGATGTTCAACAGATCCAGGAGGCCTGGAGCTGGGGTATTATCGATGGCGTCACGACCAATCCCACTCACGTCTCGAAGACCGGACGACCACCCGGCGAAGTCTATCGCGAGATTTGCGCCATCGTGGACGGTCCGATTAGCCTGGAGACCATCGGCCTGAAGGCGGAGGAGATTCTGAGCGAAGGGCGCGAGTTGGCAAAGATTCACAAAAACGTGGTAGTCAAAGTCGTCAACACCAAGGAAGGCTTGAAGGCGGTGAAGCAGCTTGTCGCCGAGGGCATCAGAACCAATGTGACAGTGACTTTTTCGCCGCTCCAGGCCCTGCTGGCGGCCAAAGTTGGCGCCAACTACATCAGCCCGTTTGTGGGGCGGCTGGATGCGGTGGGCCATGTCGGGATGGACCTGGCGCGACAGATCAAAACAATCTATGACAACTACGGCTTCAAGACGGAGATCATCGTCGCCGCCGTCAGACATCCCCTGCATGTGCTGGAGACGGCGCTGGCCGGCGCGCATATCTGCACGATGAGCTTCGACGTGCTCAAACAGCTCTACGACCACCCGCTGACCGACCTCGGCATCGAGATGTTCTTGAAGGATTGGAGCAAGGTCGGACACGAATGTCCGGGTTGACACGAATCTCACCAATTAACAGTTTTGACACGAATTTCACGAATTAACACGAACAAGGGCCGACTCCGCCTCCGGGCACGCTGGTCGGCCGCTCTTTGCCGCGGCTTGGCATGTCAAGCCGCCAACCTGAGGATCGTCCCCAGCGAATTTGTGTTGATTCGTGAAATTCGTGTCAAAAGCCCTAGTGCGTTTGGTGTCTCCGCTCCTGCATGAAGACGCATCCTCTCTATCTCAACGGTCAGTGGGTTCAGACCCAAGCCACGATTCGTGTCCTCAACCCGGCCACGGGTGAACCGTTCGCTGAGGTCTGCACGGTTGAGCGCCCCGCCGTTGCCCAGGCTCTGGCGGACGCCCACGCGGCGTTTCAAGACTGGCGCCGGTTGACCGGCAAGGCCCGCGGCGAGTACCTGCGAAAAGTGGCCGGCGAATTGGAGCGGCGGCGCGATGAAATCGCCCGCACTATCACCCTGGAAAACGGCAAGCCGCTGGCGCAAAGCCTGGGCGAGTCGGCCATGTCGGTGGACCATCTCCGTTGGTTCGCCGAAGAAGCCCGGCGCGCCTACGGACGCCTCGTGCCGCATCAGACGGAGGGCAAGCGGCATTTGGTTATCAAGTCACCGATGGGAGTGGTGGGCGCCATCAGCCCGTGGAATTTTCCGCTGGTGCTGGCGTTGCGCAAGGCCGCGCCGGCCCTGGCCGCCGGCTGCACGGTTGTCCTTAAACCCGCCAGCGCCACACCACTGTGCGCGCTGGCGTTGGCCGAATGCATGGAGGGCGCCCACCTGCCCAAAGGCGTGTTCCAGGTCGTGGCGGGCCGCGCGGCGGACATCGCGCAGGAGTTCTTGGAAAACCCGCTTTGCCGCAAGATCACCTTCACCGGTTCAACTGAAGTCGGCAAGACGTTGATTCGCGGAGCGGCGGCGGCGGTCAAACCGCTCTCGCTCGAATTGGGCGGCCATGCGCCCGTCCTGGTATTTGAAGATGCCGACCTGGACGCCGCTGTCGAAGGGGCGCTGATAACCAAGTTCCGCAACACCGGCCAGTCGTGTATCGCCTCCAACCGCATCTACGTGCAACGCTCCGTCTATCGAGAGTTTCTCGACCGGTTTGTCCGGAGGACCAGCGCCTTGAAGGTCGGCGACGGGCTGGAACCCGGTGTGGACATCGGCCCGCTCATCAACGAGGAGGGATTGGCCAAGGCCCTCGGACATATCCGGGACGCGACCCGCCGCGGCGCCCGGTTGCTATGCGGAGGCAAGCACATCGAGCGCAAGGGCTGGTTTCTCGAACCTACCGTACTGGCGGACGTGCCCGCCGATGCGGCGTGCATGGCGGAAGAGACTTTCGCGCCGGTCGCCCCCGTTTGTCCATTTGAGACCGAGGAGGAAGCCATTGAGCGCGCCAATGGCTCACCCTACGGCCTGAGCGCCTACGCGTTTACCCGCGATTTGAGCCGAACCTTTCGCCTGATGGAATCGCTGGAGGCCGGCACCATCGGCATCAATGATGGCGTGCCCGCGACCAGCCAGTGCCCATTTGGCGGGGCCAAACAGAGCGGCTGGGGCCGCGAGCTCGGCATCGAAGGCATGGATGCCTTCTTGGAGACTAAACACGTCTCGCTCGGTTTGGGGATTTGAGGGTTCATTTCCAGCTTTTTCCAAGATGCAAACGCTGAACGGTCACATGAGAATCCGCCCAATGCCACTGGCATTTGGCGAGCCCAGTCATTGCCAGGACCGCACGTGCCTCAGTGCCGGAGGCACTCTCGAGAATAGCCCAACGTCTCGACGTTGGGGGGGCGCGCGGAACGGACTAAGTCCCGGCAGGGACGGCCGACGCCATAACCAGCGTCTTTGCTCGCGGCCACATCGGCCGTCCCTATCGGGACTTATCGCTTTTCGTCAATCCTCCCCAACGTTGAAATGTTGGGCTATTATCGCGTATCCCTCCGGGACAAAAGAACGGCACCCGGGCGAGCCAACACACACTTCGACTTCTGGTGGCATTGGAATTGTGAACACGGGGATGCAGCCAACGCGGAAGTCCGCGCTACGCGCGTCCGAGCTGTGCTGCTGCGCGCTGACTTGCCTTGCGCTTCTGTGCTCCTGCGCCACGCCTTCTCATCAACCCGGCGCCGCTTCGGTCGCCATGCTGCCTGGGGATACGATTATCAACAAGTCCGCCGGGCGAGGCGGCCATTTGTTTGTGGCGCTACGACTGGCAAGCGGACGAAAGCTGCTGGCGGCCGTGGACACCGGAGCGGCAATGACCGTTCTGGAAAAGTCCTTGGAACCCGGGCTAGGGAAACGGTTGGGCTGTTTCTCGATGTCTTCATTCGGCGGCAAACTGAAGGCCGATTGTTGTGCAGCCCC
This sequence comes from bacterium, assembly GCA_021784555.1. Taxonomy (GTDB): domain Bacteria; phylum Verrucomicrobiota; class Verrucomicrobiia; order Limisphaerales; family UBA8199; genus JAJYHY01. Next base: position 1,265 of record JAJYHY010000268.1, on the reverse strand, counting down.
GAGACTCTACCTAGGGAACGCTCGGTTGATTACCGGCAGGTACGTCGCCACTCTCGACCGCAAGGCGATTTCATCGATGTTTCACGACCAGGCGGGCAAGCCCGTCACGGCGATCCTTGGCATGGACTGCCTGCGTCACTACTGCATTCAATTGGATTTTGCCGCCGGCAGGATGCGCTTCTTGAACCCAGACTGCGCAACTAATAGTTCGAACATCGGCCAAGCCTTTCCACTGACGTTTGTTGGCACGGACCCGCGCCACATCCGCCCTTTCATCCGGCACGTGGGCCTGGTCGGAGAAAGCACGACTGTTCAGATCGATACCGGCAACAATGTTGATGGTATGGCGCCGGAGGGCGCATTCAAAGCCAAGGCGGTGCTCCTAACGCGACTCGTCTGGGACAATCACCGCTACAGCAGCCTCGTAGTTCCAGCGGCGGATTACCTCGCCTTTTCCCCGCGTCAGCACACGAGGAAGGCACCCGCCAGCGACCTCGAGCACTCCAGCGCCCTCGGTCTAAGCTTTTTGGCGAGGCACCTGGTTACGTTTGATTTCCCGAAACGGACGATGTACCTGAAACAGGTCCAGGCCGGGCCACTCGCAGGGGACGTTGCGCTGGAGATAAGCCATGGGAAGTACAGGGCCGTGGTTGATGCCTACGAAAGTTTGCGGCGAAAGGGGCGCCTTCCTGGGTTGTCGGAGGATGACCAGGGGGCAGTTTACCTGGATCCTGACCTCCAGTCTCCAGCCCCCAAGGGGCCGACCGCGCCCGAGGCCTCGTCCACTCCGCAATGCAGGCTCGTCACTTTTGGATTCCGGAAGACTGGCGACTCATCCGTCTGCTATTACACCGCCGTTCGGGTGGACAGAAACGGTCCCTGGAAGCTCAAAGAAGCCTGGCGGACAGACGGAAACGGCCATACGCTCGAGCGGCGGCAACTTCCACGCCCTGGAGACCGGAGCGCTGGAGGGCCGGTGCCGCTCCGCGAAAAGTCCTTGCACCCGAGGCGGGTCCAGCGTTGAATGCGGGCCATGCCCAAGGATTTCGACGGCTGGAACAAGAAGAAAAAGAAAATCCATCAAACCCCGTTCACGGGTTATATCCATGAGCGGGAAATCTGGTGGTGCTCCCTCGGGCTGATCTTCCCCCCTAATCGGGGCGGGGACCCTGGGGGGCGATTGCTCGCCTAACTCGTTGTCACTCCCGCCCTTTACGCGGATTGCGCAGGCGGTTTTTATTCGGCTTTTTTAGGCACAACAACGG
>JAJYHY010000267.1 GCA_021784555.1 bacterium | reverse complement strand
TTGATGCGGATGGTGCATGCTTATGGCAATCATCCTTCATTCTGCCTGATGACCCTAGGCAACGAATATGGCGGCAAGCCGGACCTGCTCAAGCACTGGGTGGACATGCTCATCAAGGCCGACCCCCGTCACCTCTACTCCTCGCCTTCCGCCGGTCAGAAGACGCCCAATCGCCAGTGGACCGAAAACACGTTTGGCCGCGGCGTCCACGGCCCGGGCACCGATCGCGACGTGTCCCAGGCGATTGCGCGCGAAACCGTGCCTCCCGTCGGCCACGAAATCGGCCAGTGGACATTTTTCCCAAACTTCAAGGAGATGAAGAAATACACCGGCGTGTTCGAGCCTCGCAACTTCGAGATCGTGCGCGACGACCTGCGGAGGAAAGGCATGCTCGATCTCGCGCACCGGTTCTTCAAGGCCACCGGGATGCAGGCGGTTTTGCTCTACAAAGAGGAGATCGAGCTGTTGCGCCGCACACCGGGTTTCGCCGGGTTCTCGCTGCTCGACCTTCACGACTATCCCGGCCAGGGCACGGCGTTGGTCGGCCCACTGGACCCCTTTTGGGATTCGAAGGGCTTTATCACCCCCGCTGCTTTCCGCCGTTTCTGCGGCCCGTCCGTGCCGTTGTTGAGAATGCACAAGCGCGCCTATTGGGCCAACGAAAAGTTCACCGCAACGGCCGAGTTCGCCAACTTCGGTCCTCATGACGTCTCGAATGCCCAGCCGTTCTGGCGCATTACGGACGAGCACGGGCATGCGGTCGCCTCGGGGCATCTGCCGGAATTGAGCATCCCCACTGGCCGGTTGACGCCGCTGGGCGCCATCACCGCCTCGCTCTCAAAGGCCCGGCCCCCGTGCAAGCTGACCGTCACTATCGGCCTGAAAGGCGCCAAAATCTCCAACGATTGGAACATTTGGGTCTATCCGCCCGGCCCCGCTCCCCAATCGCCCGACGGCCTCGTGGTCAGCCATGCCTGGGACGATGCGGCCAAGGCGGCCCTGGCGGCGGGCCGGCGCGTCCTCCTCTTCCCCTCCGTCCAGGACCTGCGCCGCGCCTTGCCTGGGCGCTTCCTGCCGGTCTTCTGGAGCCCAGTTTGGTTCCCTTCGCAACGCCCAAACACCATGGGCATCCTTTGCAACCCAAAGAACCCGCTCTTTGCCCGGTTCCCCACCGAATACTACAGCGACTGGCAGTGGTGGTATCTCATTAACCATTCGCACAGCATCATCCTCGATGACACCCCCGCTTCCTACCGTCCGCTGGTGCAGGTTATTGATAACTTCTCGCGCAACCACAAGCTCGCCAGCGTTTTCCAGGCCCGCGTCGGCCCTGGCCGCCTTCTGGTCTGCGCCCTGAACCTGGACGACCACAACGGCGCCTACCCGGCGGTCCGGCAGTTTGCGCGCAGCCTTTACGCCTACCTGGCTTCACCCGCGTTCAATCCCCGGCAGCGACTGGACGCCGCCTCCCTCGACCGCATCTTCAGTCCCCCCGAAACCCACAGTACACTCGCAAGACTTGGCGCTCGCGTTCTCCACGCCGACAGCGCCGCGCCCGGCTATCCCGCCTCGCAGGCTATCGACGGCGACCCTGACACCATCTGGCACACCGTCTATGAGCCGGCGGCCGCCCCCATGCCCCACGAACTCGTCATCGACATCGGCTCGCCAATCCTGCTGCGCGGAGTCACGTATTTGCCTCGCCAGGACATGGCCAACGGGCGCATCGCCAGGTTCGAGATCTACGCCAGCGCCGACGGCAAAAACTGGGGCCAGCCCCTGGCGCGCGGAACCTGGCCCAACACCAACCGGCGCCAGACCGTTCGCTTCCATGAGCCAACGCGGGCGCGCTATCTGCGTATCGTGGCCAAGTCCGAAGTGCATGGCAACGCCTTCACCTCCGCCGCGGAGTTTGACGTGCTGACCAACGCCGCCGTCCGAAACCGCAAGTGATATTCAGGTTTGGGGGATTTGCGATTTTAGATTTGCGATTTGCAGGTGGCCGAGTGTTTTTTAAACCTTCCGCAGGTTTCCACAGCCTTCCGCAGGTTTCCGCAGCCTTCCGTAGGTTTCCGAAGGTGGCAGTTTCAAAGGAGGGGAACCGGACCGCGGATCCACGCTGATAAACGCTAATCAAGGAAGGGTTGATCGATTCATGAAAGAACTGGCGGAATGGGCTCCGGCTCTGTCAGCGCAGGGGGCGTGTGGGTGCGCGCTGGGCGGACGGCGGATCGAAGCGGACGCGGGGTGGCGCACCCCCCGGTTTGAGCCGTCAACTCGTTAGAGCCGTTGATGGTCAGGGACTTACGTCTGGCCGAAGCCGTTAATCGTCTCCAGACTTGGGCTTGTCGGTCAGGCAGGCCGTGAGCAGTTTCATTTGGCTGCGCCCTCCACGAGTTTTGGTTGCGTCTGAGTCTCGGACTGGCGCCCCTTTTATGCCATGTCAACCACCGACGAAGCAAGGCCCGCGGAAGCCATGGCGCCAACTGGCCAGAGGGCCTCAGACCACCACTTCAAGGGAAATAGCAACCGCGGAACACACCATGAGAACCACGGAATACACGGAGTACACGGAAAAGGGAGCGCCGGCCTGGGCGTGGTTCGGTAGTTGGCGGTTGAAGCCCATCGCGACTCGCCAGGATGCCGGCCCTTCTCCAGGCGACGCGCTACGGCGCGACGACACGGTAGAAGTGCGCGCGGGCGTTCGGGTCCAGCCGAACCTCCAGGTCCACGGCGGTTTCCTTGGCGGTGAACCTGCCGACGGTTTGCCAGTCAACCAGGTTGGTCGAGGTTTGAAGCAGGCACTCGCGCCCCTCATAGCCAGTAAACCGCAGATGCATCGTGGCCCCGCGCCTGGCGGCAAGAAGGGCCGGCGCCGGATCACCCGAGGCGGCCACGCCACCTTCGCCCGCGGCAGAACCTCCGTCGGTGGAGATGACCTCCAGCGAGGGCGCCGGCGCCTTCCGAAGCCAGCCCTGGCAGACGTACTTCGCTCCCAGGGCAGCGGCGCTGACCTTGTAACTGCCGTGCGAGACGGACATGGCATAGCGGAGGGAATTCTCGAGGGCATCCCGGTTCAGGTTCTGCTGGATGGCCTTCACATAGTTCTTGCCGACCTCGCGAATAATCGCCACGTGCCCCAGCCCCGTTGCGCCTCCCTTGAAGCAGAGAATGTCGCCCAACTCGAGCGCCGCGGTCCCGCCGTTGCCCAATGGCTCCAGCCCAAAGGCGGATTGGCTTCTGGAGTGAAAGTGCTCTAATGACGATATGCCGGCGGCCAAACTCCGCTCAAACCTCTTTGCCCGTCAATACCCAACGCACAACGCGATGGCCGCCGCAAGCTTTTCGACCTGTTCCATTGTGATCTGGGCCTTAAGTGTTAATCAGCGTCGATTAGCGGTTTAAGGTGACTGCCCGGTAGAACTGGTGTCCCGCGCCCGCCGGAACCTGCGCCGAGACATCGACCGCGCCCCGGACGTTCTGGACCCTGAGACCAGGCGTCCAGCTTACAAGCCTATCCGACGTGTCGATCAGGCTGCCCCGGGCTCGCGGCTCACAGGCTCCCACTCCGTTTCCTCCGTTTGCTCCCGTTCCGCTCCTACGGCAGCAGTATGGCCCGGTAGAGCCGGTTGGTGACGCCGTTTGACGCCGTGTCGATAAACAGATAAGGCGTCCGGTCCAGCGTGACGGTGGCCAGCATGGACCACTGGTTCGTGTCCAGCCGGTCGGCGTATTCGATCCGGTAAGTGCCGCCGATGTTGCCCTGAATGGCTAGACCAGGATACAGCTCCAGCGCACTCCAACCACGGAATACAGGAAAAGGGCGGGCCTGCCGGGGCCTCACTAGTTGCCGATTCAGGGTTGTGCCTCAGCTCCCCGCTTCCAAGCTTGTCGAGCAAGCGATCTTCCGGTAGTTTTCTCACATGGTCATTATTCGTTTTCCAACCGTGGAAATGCGCAGGCGGGCGCTAGGATACCTGCTGGGACGTTTCTCAGGCAGGAGTTGGGCGACTGGCGAGGTCTTAGTACCGGAACCTGCCCTGCCGCATTTGGCGGCCGAAGGCATCATGTTTTCCGTGGAAGGTGCCGGCACATACGATCGGATTTTGCGCCTGAATGAAAAGGCCCATCCTTCAGCGGCGGGAGTGCCCGCCGCCGGGGCATGAACGCCCGCCGACGATACGAAATCCTCCTCCCGCTCCAGTTTAATGACGGTAGCGCAGTTTCCGAGCATCTGTTGTGGCAGACCGTCGAGGAGTTGGAATCCCATTTTGGCGCGATCTCGTGGGACAGCCAGGTTGTTCGCGGCATTTGGGCTCACGAAGGGGTTGTGCATCGCGATAACAACACGCGTCTGGTGCTCGACGTGGAAGATTCGCAAGAAAACCGCGCTTTCTTCACCGGGTTGAAGGAGACTCTGAAGCAGCGCTTTGACCAGATTGAGATCTGGATCACGAGCTATGTTGTGGACGTGATTTAAGCCAGCGAGATCCGTAAGCCAAACGAACCGTGCCGGCCCGCCGCGGCAAGACCCCGCTAAGAACCGGCAACTGGCCGTCGGATCAAGCCGAACATCGAGGTCCACGCCAGTGCCTCTTCCGGTAAACGTTCGGACCGTCTGCCACTCCGTCAGATTGTCCGATGTCTGAAGGAGGCAGACCCTCCCATCCTGACCAGTGAAGCGTAGCTGGAGAGTGCCCCGCGGCTCGGCGGCGAGCGTGGTCGGCGCGCGGCGGGCGGGAGCGTCCGCGCTGCCCCGCGCCTCCGCAGGGCTATCGCCGGCGGAGATCACTCTCAGCGTTGGCGGCGGCGCCTTCCGAAGCCAGCCCTGGCAGACGTACTTCGCTCCCAGGGCAGCGGCGCTGACTTTGTGTTTGCCGCGCGAGACGGACATGGCATAGCGGAGGGAATTCTCGAGGGCATCCCGGTTCAAGTTCTGTTGGATCGCCTTCACATAGTTCTTGCCGACCTCGCGAATAATCGCCACGTGCCCCAGGCCCGTTGTGCCTCCTTTGAAGCACAGAATGTCGCCCAACTCGAGCGCCACGGTCCCGCCGTTGCCGAATGGCTCCAGCCCAAAGGCGGATTGACTTCCGGAGTGAAAGTGCTCTAATGGAGATATGACGGCAACATTGGAGCAGACACAAGCCGAACTGGGGAAGCTGGTGACGTTGGCCCAGCGGGGGGAAGAGGTGCTCATCACTCGCCATGGGCAGGCGGTTGCGCGGCTAGTCGGGGTGGCGCCCGCCCAACCGTCGCTCGGGCGGCGAGCTTGGCTGGCGAACCTGGCGAAGCTGCGTGAGGCCACCGCTACCGGCAGGGGTTTCCCGACAGGCGAAGAGATCCTCGACGATCTGCGCTCGGAGCGAGGCTAAGTGGCGTATTGGGATACATCCGCGTTGGTGAAGCTGTATGCCGCGGAACCGGACTCGGCCCTGTTCGCGGCTGAAGCGATGAACGCCCCGACCGCGGTTGTGACCTCGCGGCTCGCCGTGTACGAGGCATGGGCCACTTTTCAGCGCAAGGAAGCCGCGGGCGCGCTCCAACCTGGCGCGGCGCGGAAGCTTTACGCCGAACTGCAGCAGGATGTTGCCGCCGGAGAGTTGCGCCTGGTTGAGTTGGGGGACGACGTGGAGCGCGAATACGGGCAGGTGCTGGCAGCCTGTTATGGGCAAAGCCCGCCAGTTGCTCTGCGGACCCTCGACGCCCTCCACTTGGCCTCAGCCCGTGCGGTGAGCGAGATCGAGGTGGTGGCCACCGATAAACGCGTGCGCTGCGCGGCAAAGGCGCTCGGTTTCTCCTTGTTCCCCGCGTAGCAACCGCAGTCTGCGAGTGTCCCTCGGACCAGTGAAAAACGTCGCCCTGGACCAGCCAGGCGCAAGGCCTCCCCCGCAGGCCAAGAGTGTGCTCCTACCATCGGCGCTACCGCCCCCTCTTTGATTGGCGTTCAATTAGGGCGGATTAGCGGTTTACCCCGGAGGCGGCCTACGGCAACCTTACTGCCCGATAGAACTGTTGCGCCTTTCCTTGTGGAATCGGTTCCGAAAGATCAACCGCCTCGGTGATGTCTTGGACGGACGAAACCGGCGTCCAATTGAAGAGGTCATCCGAGGCTTCGATCAGGTACGCCGCCCCGGCTTCTCCCTGAAGCCGGAAGCGAACGGCGCCGTCCTGGATGTAAGCGGCAGGCGTGAAGCGGGCCTCGGGCCGGTCAAAAAGCAGCCCGCTGACGACCGCGTTCGGACTTGGCGCGAGGTTGGTCACCCGGAGTTGCACGCGTCCGCTGACGTGCCACAGCAGATAATCACCGCCGACGAAGTCGTCCAGAGTTGTGCTGTCCAGGCCCCCTCCGCTCCACTGGCATTGAATTAAGCAAAGGAGCCACCGCCATCTTGCTCTTGCTCTTGCTCTTGCTCATGATCTTGCTCCCCCAGAGCAACTTAGAGAGCATGAGCATGATCAAGAGCAAGGGACAGGGAATCCTCCTTAATTCAACGGCAATGGCGGTGAAGCGAGGGAGAGGATAAGGGCCGATGAGAATGGGCCCTTTAGTTCGTCGAAGTCCCGCCCATCAGCCCGAAGAAGAGTTCGTTGGTCGTGCCCGACCACGGGGTGACGTCGATCAGGCGGCTGGATGAGACGGTGTTTGTGGGCACGTATTGGGCTTCGATTCAGCGCTTGACGGCGCCCATAAATATGTGAGTATTCCCTTGTGAAAACGACCATCGACATCCCCGACGCAACATTCCGTCGGGCGAAGAGCCTGGCGGGTTCGAGGGGTGTTAGTCTGCGGCAATTGGTCGCCGAGGCGCTGGAGTCGGAAATCCACCGCGAGACGGCGCCCTGCGGGCCTCCACCGTGGGTTAAACTGGCGGGGGCCTTCGGCCAGACCCGGGCCGCGCGCGCCGAAACTCACCGCATCCAGCGCCTCATTGAGGAAGAATTTGAAGCGAAATGACGCCTGGATTGCGGCGCTGGCGCGCCAGCATGGCCTGCCCGTCCTGAGCGACGACCCGCACTTTGACCTCGTCCCCGGTATTCAGCGCATGGGGTGGAGGTAGGGGGGCTCCGCTCCCCGGCTAGCCGCCTATAGCTCGCGGCCGAAAGGCGCGCGCTCGCCCCGCGCTCATTGCTCACAGCGCTATCGCTCGCGTGGGCGATTTTCCGATCGGGCCCCTAACGTTGTCCCAAGCGGTAAAACATGGTGCCCGAAATGGGCGCGTTGGTTAGCACGTAGGAGGCGCCCCAAATCGCGGGCGGACCGGCAAGGACCTCCCAATTCGTCGAGGTGAGGCTCGGCGCGGACTCCACGACGTAGCCCGCCGCCGTCGCGGGCCAGCGCAGGACCACGTTCCTTCCCACCAACTGCGCTTCCAGGCGCGGCTGTTGGAGGGCGTAAAAGCGGATGTTGTCAACCTGGAGGGTGCAGTTCGTCGAGGTCCCGCCCATCAGCCCAAGGAAGAGTTCGTTGGTGGCGCCGGACCACGGGGTAACGTCGATCAACCGGCTGGAGGAGACGGTGTTTGTGGGCACATATTGCGCCTGGATTGAGAACAGGTTGTTGGTGCCGATGCCGCACACGACAACGTCTTGAGCCGGGTCACCGGTCACTTTGAAATCGAAGGCCATGGCGGTCGCGCTCGCGGGGAAGGCCAATGGCACCCAGGCCATGGCTTGCCTCCCGCCCGCATCCATGCGGTGAGGCTGGGGCTGAGGCGTCGTTTGCAAGGTCAGTTGGAGGGCCGCGGAATCCCACAGGTTTACCAGCCCCTGCTCCCCCTGCGATGCAAGGTCTCCAACGTAATTGAACCCGCTCGAGGCCCAGCCGGCAGCGGCGCCAACGGTAGCCTCAACCTGCGCTGCGACCTGACCGGCTGCTTGAACCGCGCCGACCGCACCCTGAACAATCGCGTCCGCGCCGTTGCCGAAGATCGGCACGATCGTCTGGAAGACATCCTCCGGCGGAAGCTGCACAAGCGCCAGTTCATCGGAAGAGGCGGGGTCCTGGTGGTAGGCGTCACCCGGCGAGAGAACGCTGGTGGGCGGCGGGAAGGCATGCGGCTGGCCGCTCGCCAGGGCGTATTCGTAACTGCGCTGAAAGCCAAGCAAACAACCACTGGGGTTGCCGGCGGTCATTTCGTACCAGTTGTACGCGTAGGCGTGCCTCCCGGTCACATCGAGGGACGAGGGCCCTTTCTGTAAAGCCACGTTCACGGCTTCCGGGTGGTAGTAACCAAATTCCGAGACGTAATTATCGACCCAGTCCACGTGAACTGGAATCGGCGACTTATAGCCCAGCAATCCCCCGGCGGGCGGGCTGGCAAGGGGAACACCCTCGTCAGCGAGGGTTACCGTCAGCCCGTCGAAGATCCACTCCAGCGCTCCAGAGGGCGCGAACGCCGCTTCCGCTTCGTCCAGCAGGGTTGCTTGAATGGGCGCCGACTTCCACGGCGTCGCGGAGACGCTCTGTTCCGCCGTCCTGTCGCCGTGGAGATAGTTGATGGCGGCGGCGTTGACGAGGGTGCCGAGGCTGTGGCCAATGAAGTGAAGCGGCTGCGAGTAATCCGGACCGAGCACCGTCTGCAGCGACTGGCCCAGGAGAACTCCTTCGGCGGGCGTGTACTCCTCTACCAAGGGAACGAGGACGGCCTTTGGCGACTCGGCCGCGTAGCGCCAATCCCAAGCCAGGATGTTCCCGCTCACCCCCTTTGCGGCCATGTCCGAAGCTATCGTCGAAGCCATCTTCGTTGCCCAAACCGTCGGATCGCTGTTCCACCCGTGCGTCATAACGATCGTCATCAGATCGGGCGAGGGCGCGTGCGTCGGATCAATCTGGACGAATCCCGCCCCGTCGAAGATCTCGATCTGTTCCCCCAGCGAGCCAATGGGCGGGAAGGCAAAGGCTGGCGCCTGCTGACCGGTCTGTTCCACCAGCGGCGGGGCAGGCAGCGCCGCCAACTGGAACTCCTGCTCCGCCGTGGCGGCGCTGAGGGTCAGGGCGCGGCCGGACGATCGGTAGCCGGCCATGGACGCCGAGAGCACATAGACGCCCGCGCCCAGGTTGGGAAAGTTGTAGCTGCCGGACGAGTCGGTTGTGGCTTGCGCAACGGGCGTTGAACCGACCGCCGCCGACACCGTCGCCCCCGCGAGCGGCGCGCCGCCGGGGTCCGTCACCCGCCCGTGCAAGGTTACCGCGCCCGGCTGCGTGGCGATCTGCTCGAAATAGCTCACCTGGGCGCTCGTTGCAACAGCCTTGCTCAACGCGTCCGGCCACTCGAAGAATTGGTAGCCGACGATGGGGGACATGGCTGGCGCGCTGTCGTGAAACTGGTAGCTCACGACCGGCGAAACGATGGGCGCCGTCTCGCCCAACAATGGAAGCGCCGCGACGAAATGGGCAGCCAGGGATATGAACAGGAGGGAACGGAGAAAACAGAGGTTTCCCCCTCCGTTTCCTCTGTTGGCTCCTGTTGAATTCCGCCGTGGCGTGGTCATAAGTTGGCTCCTGGAAGGCAAAGGGGCAGGTAGGGATATGAACAGGAGGGAACGGAGAAAACAGAGGTTTCCCCCTCCGTTTCCTCTGTTGGCTCCTGTTGAATTCCGCCGTGGCGTGGTCATAAGTTGGCTCCTGGAAGGATCAGCCGCCTGATACCATCGGTGACTTTCATCTCGTGAAAATTGACAAGGAGGCCCAGCGGCACGTCCAGCAGCTTCATGTAGCTCAAAAGCTGCGCCTTATGGATCGGCAGGATCTTCTCAACGGCTTTGGCCTCGACGAGCACGCATCGTTCGACCAATACGTCGAACCGCAACGGTTCCTCACGCGTAAATCCCTTGTACTCGACCACGACCAGTTTCTGGCTGGCACAGGCCAAGCCGCGTAATCCGAGCTCCTTGAGCAGGCACCATTCATAGATGGACTCGATCAGCCCCGGCCCCTTGTCCCGATGCACCTCAATGGCGGCCGCAATGATCGTCTCAGTCAGCCCGCTGGCTTTTTGGAATAAGGGATGCATTTGTATGGGATGTGAACAGGACAGAACGCAGAAAACGGAGGGTGGGATGGCATGTGAACAGGAGACAACGGAGATAACAGAGACTTGTTTCTCTGTTTCCTCTGTTTCCTTCTGTTCCTTTCCTGGAAGGTCACGATTGGCATGACGCGCCTATTTGGTTGGGATAGAATACCGCTTTCCAGACGGCGTGATGTAGCTCACCCGCTGCTGCTGGCCTGGTGCGGCGGTGATCTGCATCTTGGTGAACCTCTCCCCGCTGGTGGTGAGGCCCGTTTGCGCGTAGGAATCCGATCGCGCTTTCCGGTCGGCGGCGCCCTGTCCGCCGCCGACCGCCGTCACCACCTGCGCGTAAATCCGGCCTCCGCCGGGCGGCAGGTTCAGGCTGATTGTGGCCGTGCTTGAAGCCAGCGTCCCGGCGCTATTCACGCCGCTCGCCATCACCTGCGGCAAATCCTCCGGCCAGGCAAAAACCGAAACCGAAGAGTTCAGCGGCACGTTCAAGCACTGCACAACCACCGGCACCGGATTGACCGTCCCCGCCGGTATCACGACGTCCGGCATCGTGGGCAGCCCTTGCGGATTGGATGGAACGTTCACTCCCGCGATGCTCGTAATAGAGAGCTGTGCGCTCCCGCCTTGGCCAGGGATGATAATGGGCTGCAGGCCCTGCGTTGAGTTGCCGTTCACAGTGATGCCGCTCACATCCACCGCATCGAAGCGGACCCGACCGCTACCGCCGTTTCCGCCTGCGACCCAGATCACGCCAGGCCCGGCTACCGATTCTGCCACCAAGCGGACGGCGCCGCCGCTTCCCCATCCATCGCCCCCCGAGGGGCCATAGCTTCCTTGCGCAACGATCTGGCCCGTGATTTGGATTGCGTTCGGAGCCGCGATCAGGATGGCGCCTCCACCGCCACCACCTCCGCCACCACCGCTGCCGCCGCCGGAGCCGCCAACCAACGGCAGAAGAAACTGGTTTCCGTACGTGCGTCCGGGCGGGATCGAGCCATTGGTTAGGCCGAGGGAGCCATACGAAGCGTTGCCTCCGCCCCCTGGGTGTCCGGCTCCGTGCCCGGGCCCCAGCCCAGCACCTCCATTCGGGCCGCCCGCCGTGCCCCCAGCCCAGCCCCCCGGTCCCCCGAGGCCGCCGGCGTACCGCCCGCCCCCTTGGCCGTTGACGTAAACCTCCCCCGCGATCACGCAACTCCCCTGCACCAGCCAAATCACCGGCGTGTTATTGGCGTTCGGCTTGAACGACACGCCCACGTTGCTCGGGATGTTCACCGACGAGTATTGGTAAATCCCATCCGGGTGACTGGCCATGTCGATGGTGATGCTCTGGGTGGGATGCAATGCGCCGTCGTGGCCGTTGCTGCCGGTGCTGATCTGGGCGAGGGAGGGTGTCGGCAGCGAGAGCATCGCGAGCGGCAACGCTGTGACCATCGCCTGAATTGTGGAGTGGAGTTTGGACTTTGACCTCATAATTGCTGTCATAGCTTCAGTGTGGTGAGTTGAGCGAATTTGGGTTGAGAGCGGCTTGGCGCCTGCTAACGGGCATGGATCCTGTAGAACCGCGTGGAACCGGTCGCCGAAGGGTCGGTCAGGGTTACGGCTCCGCCAGTGCCGGGCAGCGTTTCGACGGCAGTCCAGGCCGGGTCTGACAGCGAGTCCTTGTATTCGAGGGTGTAATACGCCCCTGGGTGGGTCAGAACACCAACGCTGAACTGGTGGGCGACCAAGCGCGGGTTGGTGAGCGCTGGTGCGGAGGCCGTTTCCTCCGAGGTGGCCTCGGCGCTGGCAATGGCCGCGTCACTGGGGATTGCAGCGGGATGGACCGTTCCGGCCTCTCCACCGAGGACGAGTCTGCGGCCTTTGATGGTGGGCTCCTCCATGTCCTTGGCGGCAAGAGCACCTGACCCCGACGCCGAGGCGGGTCCCAAGCGCACGCTTCCGCCCTCGCTCGTCCCCAGGAAAAAG
>JAJYHY010000007.1:10615-53013 GCA_021784555.1 bacterium | reverse complement strand
CCGGCGGAAGAGGAGGCCGTTGGTCTGCCAGCGCGCCTGGAAATACTCGAAACGGGTCGAGAGCGCGAAGCTGCCGTCCAAAGGCCGGATGCCCCCGCCCATGGGGACCTTCTGCTGAAAGACCAGGTTCGAGATGACCGGGGGATGGGAGATGAAATCCTTGAACTGCTGCAGGAGAGATGACGCCGCGTTTGTGCCGCCGCCGAGACCACCTTGCCCCCGGATAAGACCCGATGGCGAGAGCAGTAGGAAAGCGACCGCTAACAGACCACGCAGACCACCGGAGCGGGCCGAGAATGGGTTAGCGCCGCGGGCTGCCACGTGGCCGGCGTGAGGACTTCTCCTGGCCCTGGCCGGCCCGTCCGCTCCGCTTGATCGCACGCGCTTCATGGCAAATGCTGCCGTTCCGAGACGCCGCAACCCCGCGCCAGCGCATCGCCACGCCAGTCCGCTCTGGGCAAACGCTCGTTCCAATCAACAATGCCCTCCAGCCGGCTCCTCATCGTAATTCGGGGGTTATGCCACCTGCGGTGGTGGCAGCCGAAGACGTGCTCGGACTTGATGCCGGTCAGGAGCCCCACGCCAGAGTTTGGGGGATTCGAGGGTGCGAGGGTGCGAGGGTGCGAGGGTGCGAGGGTGCGAGGGTGCGGAGCGCACCCGAAAGCCGTTAAGAGCCGCGCTGCCTTAACCAAACGTTTCATAACCCGGCAACCGCCCGCTGCACGAATCGGTACAGAATCGGGCAGAACATTTGGCATCATAGGCGGAGCGCCGGTGGCGGTCAAGTCCGGAATTGAAATTGCTTCATTTTTATTTCCGGGTGTATTAGCTATCTATTGCCATCGCGATGCCAATTTCCGTCCGGGATCTTCGGCGCTCCCAGCGGAGCTTGAGGGCTCTATGCCCGCCGATGGGCATAAACGGTGGTCCAATCGAGACGTACGCTCTCCAGACCACCAGCGAGCTTTAGACTTGCCTGAGCGCGGGCGGGAGGGTTTGCTAACGCCAGAATGAAACCACTGAACATCGGGCTGATTGGCTACGGCTTCATGGGCCGGGCACACTCCAACGCCTACCGCAGGGTTGGGCACTTTTTCGACCTCGACCATGAGCCGGTGCTCAAGGCGGTCTGTGGGCGGGATAAGGACCAGGTCGGGGCGTTTGCCCGCCAGTGGGGCTACGAATCCTTCGAGACGGACTGGCGAAAGCTGGTGTCGCGCCCGGACATCGAGTTGGTCGACGTCGCCTGCCCGAACGATATGCACAAGCCGATTGCGCTGGCGGCGGCGAAGGCCGGCAAGATGATTCTCTGCGAGAAGCCGCTGGCGATGAACTCGCTCGAGGGACTTCAAATGACGCGCGCGGTCGAGAAAGCGGGCGTCCCCAACATGGTCTGGTACAATTACAGGCGCATCCCGGCCGTGACCCTGGCCCACGACCTCGTCGCCGAAGGGCGTTTAGGCCGCATTTTTCATTACCGCGCCAAGTTTCTGCAGGACTGGACCATCTCGAAAGACCTGCCGCAGGGCGGGGCCGCGCTCTGGCGCCTGGACGCCAAAGTTGCGGGGAGCGGCGTGACGGGCGATTTGCTGGCGCACTGCATCGACACCGCGCTCTGGCTCAACGGCGGCATTGACCGGGTTACGGCCATGACCGAGACGTTCATCAAGGAGCGCAAGCACAACCTGACCGGCAAAGTGCAGGAGGTAGGCATTGATGATGCCTGCGCCTTCCTGGCTCGTTTTGAGAACGGCTCGCTGGCGACCTTTGAATCCACCCGGTACGCCCGCGGTCACAAGGCGCTCTATACGTTCGAAATCAACGGTGAACAGGCCTCCCTCTGCTGGGACCTCCATGATCTCCACCGGCTCCAATACTTCGATCACCGCGACGAAGGACGTCTGCGCGGATGGCGCAGCATTCACGTCACCGATGGCGATCATCCCTATATGGGCAAATGGTGGGTGCCCGGGCTGCAGATCGGTTACGAGCACAGCTTCGTCCACCAAGTCGCCGATTTCCTTGACGGCCTGGCCAAAGGCAAACCGACCGGTCCCACCTTCCGCGATGCCCTGCAAACCCAAGCGGTCTGCGACGCCGTTCTTAGATCCGCACGGAGTTCGCGGTGGGAGCCGGTCCGGCGTTATTAATCGTGATGGGTGTTAGGGAGGCCCGCGCTTGGGTAACGGGTGCGGCTTGAAGGCGCTGGTCGTGGTAAAGCTCGCCACGCGGATCTGCGTCGAGTTTTTTCCCTCTGGCGCCACAACCCACTGCATTCTGGAGGTGATGATTGGAAAGGCGGGATACTGGCCACGATGGACGTAGCGTTTGGTGGTGAGGGCGGCGCCCATCGAATGGCTGTTCTGGCGCGTGTAAATGTAATCGATACGCTTGACTATCGTGCCGGTGCTGTTGGTGATGGCGACGCGATTGAGTGCGGGGTCATCGCCAAAGAAGAAGCCGAATACCGTGCTCACCACGGCCCCGTTGGTGACATTGACCAAATCAATCGTGTCGCCGAACGAGCTGCCGTTCACATGATAGACCAGTGCCAAGTCCCTTAGGGGGGAAACGCCCAGCCGATGGGCCTCGTCGCTCAAGAGGGTGTGTTGGGTGATCAGGTGCGGCACCATAAGGCCCAAGGCATTGGTCTGGAAGGAAGTGCCGCGGAGGGTGACGTACAACTCATTCTGTGCCAGAACGTTGGCGCCGGAAAGTAAGATTCCGGCAAAGACTGTTTGCAGGATTAGCTTCATTATGGTTTGGATGGCGTAAAGGGTTTTGTGGTGGTAAACGTGGCGACACAGATTTGGGCGGGACTGCTCCCTTGGGGCCGCACCAGGTATTGCATGTCGGCCTGGATGACCGTGCGGACATTGCCCCGAGGCTCTTTGATAAAACGTTTCGTGAGAAAGGCCGACCCCAGCGCATCCGGGCTTTGGTCTGCGTTGTAGATATAGTCAACGCGGCGCACCGCGCTCCCCACTGCATTGGTGAGGGCAACCCGGCCCAGGCTATCGCCGTAATAGAACCCAAAAACCGTGGTCAGGGTCGCGCCGTTGGTCGGGTTGACCGCCTCAATGGCGTCGCCGAACGAGTTGGCGCTAATGTGATAAACCAGCGTCATCGTCTTGGGGTTGATATTGCCAGCGGACGCGGCCAAATCGCGAAGGAGAGTTTTATCCGAGAACGGAGTGGCAATGAAACGCCCGGCGGCATTCGTCGAATAACAGGTCCCTCGGAGGATGAGATGAAACATGGATTGCGCCCCCGCCATGCCCGTAGAAAGGATCAATGCGCAGAGTGCCACGCTCCCGATCTTTGCTTTTGCCATGTCCTCACAATAGCTCCCTCTCAATGCCCGTCTAATCAGGTATTCTGCCCAACCGGTGTCCAGAGACGGGGGCCAGCGCCTCGGGCTGGTGTTTTGCCGGTGTTTTAGTTGCGGCTCGAATTCCTTGTCTCGATGAGCTGTTCGAGCCTCGTCAATCGTGCTTTCAAGTCGCGAATCTCGGCGTCCTTTTCATTCAGCTTCTGGTTCAGACCCTGGATCGCCGCCAGGGCCACGCCCTCTTCGTCCACGGTGGCGATGTGTTTGTCATCCGAGCCGACGTTGAACGCGGCGTGAAAGTCCTGCGCCATCGGCCCGACGTGGCTGACTCCATCGTCTTGCTTGAAGTTCCATCTGCTAATCGGCAAGGAAACCACCCTGTGCAAAACCTCAGCCGGAGAGATCGGCGAAAAGTTCTCCTTGGCGTTGCGGTCGCTGGTCGTGTTGAAGGCCTTGGCGTCGATGGTGCCGTCGTTCTTGATGTCGGCGACGAACTTGCTGTAATTCCCAAATTGCGCGATTAAACCGGGCCCATTGGCCGAGACGCTCAGGACGCCATAGGTGGTATTACCCCAGCCAGCGAGCCGTAGAGCCGGA
Organism: bacterium; assembly: GCA_021784555.1. Lineage (GTDB taxonomy): Bacteria > Verrucomicrobiota > Verrucomicrobiia > Limisphaerales > UBA8199 > JAJYHY01. Next base: position 49,085 of record JAJYHY010000007.1, on the reverse strand, counting down.
GCAGCAGCGTTGCCCTTGTCGTTGTTTTGGATGAGGGCTATTGGAGCGGCCCACGATCCCGAATCGTCGCTTCCTTCCACGTCCAACTGCGCGCCAGGAGAGCCTGTGCCGATCCCAACGTTTGCCTGGGCGCTCAAAACGCCATTCATGTTAACGCGACCATCAAAGTAACCCGCGTATGCGTTGCCATCGCTGGCGTCGGCGTGGCCATACACGCCGTAATAGTCGCGGATCGGAAACTCGCCACCGGGCTCGGCATCCCCGTGCCCCAGTTCGCCAAAGACACCGCTCGTGTCCGGCCCGGTGCAGTAGCCCTCGACGGCCACCCCATCCACGATGTTGGAGGCATCTGGCCCGAGCTCGCCGTAAATGGCGTTGGTTTTCCCCAACGCACCGACTTCCACCGTACTACGAGTTCCGTGCCACGCATTCACGACCCACGGCATCACCCTCAGGTCTCCATACAGGTCTGCGGGCCCGCCGACGCTTAGGCCAAAGTCGACGTTGGCGTCCCCTTCGAGGAAGGCATTCGACTTCACATCCAGGTTTCCGTTTACGAATGCGGTGTTGAGGTATGCGGTCCCACCGATTCTGGCCTGCCCTTCGACGGTGGCGTTGGTCTCCACCGTGAGGTTTCCGTTGACTGTCAAGTTGCCGGCGAGGGTCGGCGCCAATGGCAGCGTGGCTGTCGCCGCGATAGCCGCGAATAGGTTGAAGCTGTTCTTCATTGCTTTGTCCTTTCCGTTTCGAGTTGTTTGTTCTGCTGTTTCTTAAGAATCCATTGCGGTGGTTATTGGATGATTACTTCGCCTTGGGGCGTGAGGGTGACGCTCTTCGCGCCGGGGTCCAGCACCGTCTCATGGTACGTCCCTGGGGCGATGACCACCGTGTCGCCGCTCAGGGCGGCGGAAATGGCGCCTTGAATCGTGAGCATCGGCCCGTGGGTTCCCATGGCCCATGGGGTGGGCGCTGAGGTGATTCCGTCGGAGGCGTCATTGCCGGAGGCGGAATCCACAAACAGGCTGACGTTGATGCTGCCGGCGCTGGCCGGGTCCGTTCCCCGCTCGTATTCACGAAGATTACTGACGCCGTCGCCATCGAAATCCTGGGCCGCGTAAGACGGGTCCATCGGGTTGGGGAAGACATCCGGGTGCTGAAGCTTGTAAACGTCGTCAATGCCGTCGCCAGCGGTGGCCTGCGGCGAACTGAGCGGCACCTTCTCAATCCTGAAGAATGCCGCGCCGACGGGCGGGTTGGTGTCGGCCAAACGTCCCGCGCCGGTCGTTCCCAGAGCGAGGGCGACCGCGTTGGTGAGCCCTGTGAGCGTGGAGCTACGCTCCAGAATGAAGTAGCAATTGGTGTCGGATGGGAACTCGACGGTGAGCTCGCTTTGCTCGTTCATGAAGGCCTTCGTCAGGTGGAAACCCTCCGCGGAGGCCGGCGGCCTCGACCAGAGCATCAGCGCGGCGAGGGTCAGGAGAGTGATTCTCAGTTTCATGGTTTCAGTCCTTTCTTTCTTTTTTGGCATTGGGGACTCATTTCGAGACAGGCCAAGCGCGGTCCCTTTTGAATTCGTTTGGTCTTCTCATGGTTCATTGCGGTAGGTTGAGAATCATTGCGCAAGCGCCCGATAGAAACGGCGCGGGAGATGCGCCGCCGCCGGGTCCGCGAAGCGCATGGTGGCGTTGGTGCTGGTAAAGCTCTGGAGCGGGGCCCAGTCCACCAGGTTGGTCGAGACCTGGAGCAGATAACTCAGGCCTCGGCCACAGCTCAGATTCAGTTGAACCGAGCCGTCGGCCAAAATCACCGGCGCCCGGAACATCGGCGGCGCCGGCGCGAGCCAGCCTTTGCGGATGCTGTGATTCCCGGCGTCCCCCACATAGAGATTGCCGACGCTATCCACTGCCAGGCCGACGGGCCAGCGGAAGCGTGCGGCGCTTCCGATCCCGTCGGCAGTGCCTTGCTCCTCAGTCGATCCGGCCAGGGTCGTCACCACGCCCGAGGGCGTCACCTTCCGAATGGTGTTGTTGCCGGAGTCCGCCACAAAGACATTGCCCAGCCCGTCCACCGCCACGCCACTGGGCCTGTTGAACCGGGCCGCGCTGCCCGTCCCGTCGGCGATGCCGGGCTTGCCCGCCAGTCCCGCGAGGGTCGTAACAACGCCGGCGCCCACGATTTTGCGGATCGTATTGTTCCCGTTGTCCACCGCGTAGATTACGCCGGCGCTGTCCACGGCCACCCCAATGGGCCAGTTGAAACGCGCGGCGTTGCCCGTCCCGTCCGCGCTGCCCGAACTGCCCGCCAATCCGGCCAGGGTCGTCACCACGCCCGAGGGCGTCACCTTCCGAATCGTGTTGTTGCCGGAGTCGGCCACATAGACATTGCCCAGCCCGTCCACCGCCAGCGCAGTGGGGGAATTGAATCGCGCGACGCTTCCCGTGCCGTCATCGCTGCCCCGGCCGCCAGCAGACCCAGCCAGCGTGGTGACCACGCCCGAGGGCGTCACCTTGCGGATGGTGTTGTTGTTCCTGTCCGCCACATAAGCGTTGCCCGCGCCGTCCACCGCCACGTCCTCCGGATAGTTGAATTGTGCGGCGCTGCCGGTTCCGTCCGTAGTGCCCCGGGTGCCCGGCGTACCAGCCAAAGTCGTGACCGAGCCGGCGGGTGTTACCTCGCGGATGGTTTGGTTCTCCGTGTCGGCCACGAAGACGTTGCCGGCGCCGTCCGCCGCCACGCCCCACGGCCAGTTGAACCGCGCGGCGCTACCGGTCCCGTCCACGCTGCCGTAGCCTGCCAACCCGGCCAAGGTCGTCACCGCCCCGGCGGGCGTCAGTTTCCGGACGGTGTTGTTGACGAAATCGGCTACATAGATATTCCCGGCGCCGTCCACCGCCACGCCTTCAGGCGCATCGAACCGCGCGGCGCTGCCCGTTCCATCCGCGTTGCCGTTTCTGCGCGGCGAACCGGCCAGGGTCGTGACCACGCCCGACGACGTTACCTTGCGGATCATGTCATTGCCGCCTTCGGCTACATAGATATTCCCGGCGTTGTCCACCGCCACGCCCTCAGGCAGGTAAAACCGCGCCGCGCTGCCCGTCCCGTCATCGCTGCCGGCGGTGCCCGCCAAGCCTGCCAGCGTGGTCACCACGCCCGTCGGAGTTATCTTCCGGAGGGTGTCGTTGTTGCAGTCCGCCACATAGACGTTATCGGCGCGGTCCACCGCCAAGCCGGCAGGCTGGGAAAAGCTGGCCGCGCTGCCCGTCCCGTCGTCGCTGCCACCGGGCCCGGGCGTTCCGGCGAGGGTGGTCACGAGGCCCGTCGGCGTTATCTTTCGGATGGTGTTGTTGTTGTAGTCCGCCACAAAGACATTGCCGGCGCTGTCCACCGCCACAGCGACGGGCCAGGCAAAGCGCGCGTCGCTCCCGGTTCCGTCGGTGCTGCCTCCGCTGCCCGCCAGACCGGCCAAGGTCGTCACCACCCCATTGGGCGTCACCTTCCGGATGGTGAGGTTGCCGGTATCAGCCACATAGAGGTTACCGACGCCGTCCACCGCCACGCCCCAGGGCCGATTGAAACGCGCGGCGTCACCCGTTCCGTCGGCGCTACCCGGATTGCCTGCCAGACCGGCCAAGGTCGTCACCACACCTGCGGGCGTCACTTTCCGGATCGTATGGTTGTTCTCGTCCGCGAGATAGATATTGCCGGCGGTGTCCACTGCCACACTGTTCGGCCCGTTGAAGCGCGCGGCGCTGCCCGTGCCATCGGCGCTGCCATAACCGGAGCACCCGGCGAGGGTTGTAAAGGTGTAGTTTTCGTAAACGGTTTGGGCGGGGCTATAGGCAGGGGCGAGTACCAGCGCGAGCAAGGCGCCAACTTGCGGCAGCCTCGAATGGATCAGCATGCTTCCGATTTTCATAATTTGCTTTTCGAGCGGGGCGGATTGATTCCACGCCCACGCCGCAACGTCAATCCTGGCGGGGCCCTGGGAAAACACCAGACCTCAAATCTTTAAAAATTATGTAATTGGTGCCGGCCCAGGAACTCTCTCCCACAGCCATGATTTGTTGGTCCGGGCCATGGGAGACTGAGCCGGGCTTCTGAGTCGCAAACCGTCCGAGGACGAGGCGGCGCAGTGGTGGTTGGCGGAAAGGCGCCCCCTGGCGCGAGGGCTGGTGATTACATAGATATTAAAGGTTTATGTGCTCGAATGTGTCAGGGGAGCTGTCAGCATGGATTGCGATCAGTTCCGGAAAGCAGCCTGCGTGCTTTGGCAAAGCATGGGCGACCGGAGCGGACGTTGACAAACTAATGCAAAATGAAGTCAGTATGACAACTCGAATTCGAACCGTCCTTACTGCCGCGCTGCTGTTGGGTGCCGGCGCCGCCGCCGCCGACCCATTGGGCACGGTTTTCACCTACCAGGGCCGATTGATCGCCGCCGGGCTGGCGGCCAACGGAACCTATGACTTCCGCTTTGCCGTCTTTGACGCAGCAACCCTCGGCAATCAAGTGGGCGGGGCGGTAACCAACACCGCCGTGGGGGTCACTAACGGCCTGTTCAGCGCCCGGTTGGACTTCGGCGCCAGTGTATTCACGGGGGACGCACGCTGGCTGGAGTTGGGCGTGCGCACCAACGGCGGCGCTGGCTTTAACGTCATCAGCCCGCGCCAACCCTTGACTGCATGGCCCTACGCGCTTTATGCCAAAACGCCCGCTGGCCCGCCGGGGCCGCAGGGTCCTCAGGGTCCGGCGGGGCCAACCGGTTCGCCGGGTGCCGTGGGGGCAACTGGTACTCAAGGCCCAGCCGGCCCAAAGGGCGACACCGGCGCCCAGGGCCCGGCTGGTCCGGAGGGCCCGACCGGAGCGCAGGGTCCTGCCGGCCAGACCGGCCAGGTTGGAGCAACGGGTCCTCAAGGTCCGGCCGGTCCGAAGGGCGACACCGGCGCCCAAGGAGCGACCGGCCCCAAGGGCGATACTGGCCCGCAAGGTCCCCAGGGGCCTGCTGGAGCTAAGGGCCTGAACTGGCGCGGAACCTGGCTGGGCAGCACTGGAGCCAATTATGCGCCGGGCGATGCGGTCAGCTTCAACGGCTCCGCGTGGGTGGCGCAGGCGGGAGTAACCGACTATGTGATTCCCGGGACGGACGACAACGCTTGGTCCTTGCTGGCGCAGAAAGGGGATGCCGGCGCTGACGGTTCGGCCGGTGCGCAAGGCGCGACAGGACCGCAGGGTGCGACGGGACCGGCGGGAGCCGCGGGGCCGCAGGGTCCTCAGGGTCCGGCGGGGCCAACCGGTTCGCCGGGTGCCGTGGGGGCAACTGGTACTCAAGGCCCAGCCGGCCCAAAGGGCGACACCGGCGCCCAGGGCCTGGCTGGTCCTGAGGGCCCGACCGGAGCGCAGGGTCCTGTCGGCCAGACCGGCCAGGTTGGAGCAACGGGTCCTCAAGGTCCGGCCGGTCCGAAGGGCGACACCGGCGCTCAGGGAGCAACCGGCCCCAAGGGCGATGCTGGTCCGCAAGGTCCCCAGGGACCTGCTGGAGCTAAGGGCCTGAACTGGCGCGGAACCTGGTTCGGCACCACTGGAGCCAATTATGCGCCGGGCGATGCGGTCAGTTACGCCGGCTCGGCATGGGTGGCGGGGGCGGCAGTAACCGACTATGTGGTTCCCGGGACGGACGACAACGCTTGGTCCTTGCTGGTGCAGAAAGGAGACGCTGGGACTGCCGGCCCGGCTGGTCCGCAGGGCGCGACGGGGCCGCAGGGCGCGGCTGGGCCGGCGGGAGCTGCGGGACCGGCGGGAGCTGCGGGACCGGCGGGAGCCGCGGGGCCGCAAGGCCCTCAAGGACCGTCCGGCCCGACCGGTCCCGAGGGTCCGCAAGGTCCGCAGGGGCTTCCCGGCTCGGCCGACGCCTGGTCGCTCAATGGCAACGCGGGCACCGATCCCGGGGTGAACATTCTTGGCACAACGGACGGCAAGGCGCTGAGCATTATCGCCTGGGGCGGCGTGGGCGTCGGGAAGAATAACCCCGCCTCCCAGTTGGACGTGAACGGCACGGTCACGGCCAACGGCGTGAACGTCACCGATGGGGCTGGGCAGTATTCTTACGCGGTCTTTGGGCAAGCGGCTGGCGAGACGGGCGGCTACGGCGGCCTGTTCCGGTATGCGCCCAACGGCGTCTCGGACGGAAATAATGCGGCTTATTTGGGCGGCAAAGGCGTCTGCGCCGAACTTTATGGAAACGTTAACGTCCATGGCACGCTCACCAAATCGGGCGGCTCGTTCAAAATTGACGATCCGACAGACCCGGCCAACAAGTATCTCTCCCATTCCTTCGTCGAGTCGCCTGACATGAAGAATATCTACGACGGCGTCGTGACCACGGATGCCAAGGGCGAGGCAGTGGTCAGCCTGCCGGCTTGGTTCCAGGCATTGAACCGCGATTTCCGTTATCAACTGACGGTTATCGGGCAGTTCGCCCAGGCGATTGTGGCGGAGGAAATCCAGAACAACCGCTTTACCATCAAGACCGACAAGCCCAACGTCAAGGTCTCCTGGCAGGTCACCGGCATCCGGCATGACGCCTGGGCCAACGCTCATCGCATCCCGGTCGAGGAGGAAAAGCCCGCCGCCGAGCGAGGCACCTATTTGGACCCGGTGGAACTGGGCCAGCCCAACGCGAAGAGCGTGGAGTGGGTGCGCCATCCCCGAATGGCGTTGGCGGCCCCCGTGCCGTCCGCCAACTCACCGGTGGGCGCGAAGCATTGACTGGCAGTTCCACCCTCAACAAACAGCAGCTTATGAACAATTCCATAGCTGGGGTCTTCCGGCGTGGCCGAGGCGCATACTGGGCGCGCTGGCCGCGGTCCGCGGTGCGATACGCGGCTGTTTCCGCCCTTGTGCTTGGCGCCGCTGCCAGCACGCAAGCGCAGCCGTTCTCGGTGGACTGGTTCACCTTTGGAGGCGGCAGTGGCGCCACCGCCGACGGGCAGTACGTGGTCAGCGGGTCACCCGGCCAGCCGGCGGTGGGACTCATGAGTGATGGCTATTTCAGCGTTCAGGGCGGCTTCTGGAGCGGGGTCGGGGCTGCGCCGTGGCCGCCTCCCGGACCGCCTGCCAATGACAATTTCGCCTCCGCGCAGGTACTGACTGGCGCCTCCGGCGACGTCACCGGCAGTAATGTCGGCGCGACCAAGGAGCCGGGCGAACCGGACCATGCCGGCATTCCGGGTGGGCACTCGGTTTGGTATCGATGGACGCCGCCGGCCAGCGGGCAGTATTTCTTTGATGCGGACGGGACCAGCTTCCCGGGGCTGCTGGCCGTCTATAGCGGAAGCAGCGTGGACCAGCTCACGGTTATCACCGCCGTTTCCAACAACTGGCTGCACGCCACGGCCTGGTTTGTGGCGGGCGCCAGCTATTCAATTGCGTTGGATGGCGCGGGGGGCGCCACCGGCAGTTTGGCCCTTCATTGGGGACAAGACACTTCGAGGACGGTGATTACCTTCGACGACCTGCCGCCCAGCACCGTTGTCTCCAACCAGTATGCGAGCCGGGGGGTGACTTTCAGCGGGCCGTCGGGGGCGCCGTGGCTCGACCAGACCGTCCTGGCTCACTCGGGGTCGGAGGTGGCGAGCCTGCTGGGCTTTGAGGGCGGGGCTCCGTCCTCCTACACGGAGGCAACGTTCACGGATTACAAGGAGCACGTGCAGGTCTATGCCGGGTTGCTCGACGAACCGGACGGCGCCAGCGCCACAGTCACGCTGAAGGCCTATGATCTCGGCCATGCGTTGGTCGGCCAGAGCAGCGCGACGGTGACCGCCGGCCAGGCCATAAACACTCTGCTGCAGGTCGATACGGGCCGGCGCAACATCGCCTCCTGCGAGGTCGCCGCGGGGCAGGAGCCGGTCTGCATTGACGACCTGAGCTTTGAGGCGTGGGCGCCCGGCCAACCACCGGATTTCGCCCTGGCCGGCCCGCCGACGATCAACGTGTTTGCGGGACAGTCGGTCACCAACCTCATCACGATCCGCCGCATCGACGGATCGAGCGGCGGCGTGGATCTCTCCGTGACCGGATTGCCCCCTGGTGTGAGCGCCTCTCTCTCCCCAAATCCGGCGGATACCGCAGCCGCTCTGATCGTGAGCGCGGATGCCTCCGCCCCGCCTACTGGCAGTCAGCCCGCACCGCTCACGATTACGGCGCAGCCTTTGAGCCCGAGCGCCGGGAACGGCCCGCGCACGGTTGCTGTCGCGCTCTCCGTTCACGGCTGGTTCACTCTTGCCAACGCGGGTTTCGCCCACGCCCAGTTGCCGCCCTTCGGCACGGCGAGCATCCCCATCGTGGTGACGCGCGACCCGCTCTTCACGGGAGGGGTCACGCTTGGGGTCAAGGGGCTGCCCAACGGCGTGGAGGCGAGCTTCAACCCGCCGGTCGTCGAGTTCGACGGCGGCCCTTTGACCAACTCCACCACGCTGACCCTGCACGCGCGTGGGATTGGCGCCTTGCTGGGCACAACCGTCCTCATCGAAATCGACGGGTCCAGCCCGGGGGCGCCGGGGGCCACCGCCTCCGCCCAGGCGGACATCGTCCGGGGCTACATCACCAGCTTCAGCCCTACCGAGGGCTGGGCGCCCATGGCGCTGCAGCCGGGCACTTCGGTGGTCATCCAGGGCAACGGTTTCTTACTCAGCTCTCGCGTGGACTTCGGCGAAGACGGCTTGGGGACCGTGCCGGATTCCATCAACTCCGATGGCACCGAACTGAGGGTGCGCGTCCCGCGTAATGCTACCGATGGGCCAATCCACATCGAAACTCAGGACAGTGTCATCAGCTCGAGCCCGATGTCTTTCAGGGTCCATTCTTTTCGGAACACCGACGGCTTCGCGTTTTGTAATAATGCCGCCTTCCAGGACCGCGTTGGTGGTTACACCGTCCAGGACGTGGAAGAGCTGTTCGGCTACGCGCAAACGCACCTTCGAGGCCGCTACAGCCCTTTCGCGTACCTATTCGCGGCGACTGCCAGCCGGTTCTTGTGGGGTGGCCAGTGCTTCGGCTTCAGCCTCGCCAGCCAGCGCCTGCTCCAAGGCGACGAGCCCTACAGCGCCTTCCCCAGTGACGGCCCGGCGGGCACCACCAACAACTGGGTTCTGACAGGCCCGGACCCCGTCGGGGACCCCAGCGGGGCTACTACGACGGGCGCCTCGGATGCTCTCGCCCACTATGTGCATATCCAGCACTTGGCGCAAGTCAGCGCTGAGTGCATGGCCTTTAGACTGAAGGTCTTCACGGCCAATTTGGCCTGCACGAACCACAGCGTGTGCAACCAGAGCCTGTCCAATAGCATCGCCAGCCAGCTCCTCTCCCGCCGGTACCCGGTAATCCTCATCTGGCCGCCGGGGCACGCCGAGGTTGCCTATGATCTAGAGCCTGCCGAGGAGCGGGATCCAGCGGGGGATTTCTACATACGGCTTTACAATCCCAACGAACCGTTCCTTGAATCGGAAAACGATCCCTTCGGTGGTCACTGGATGAGAGAAGAGGACAGTCGGATACGTATCTCCAAGCTCGGCGAGTGGAACATCATCGACGATTTGACTGACCCTACCTACCTTGGCCTCCAGATTCGCCACCACGTGGTCCTGCCCTACAGCATCGTGCCGGTTCATCCGACGCTGCCATGCTGGCGCAGTGGGTACGGCCTCATGTCCCTGATGGGCGACAGCGCTGGCATCAATCAGTTCGCGGACACCCGTGGTCACACGTTGTTTCTCTCCGATGGCTCCATCAACCCCGACCCGGCTACCCGTCTGGCTGAGGCGGCGCCATTCGCGCCGATGGCGGGCTACAGCACCGCCCAGGGCCTGATTTACGCCGGTTCCAACACGTGCATTCAAACGATCCAAGGTACGACCAATGGCACTTATTGGCACGCCACCTTCGGGCCCGGCTTCGTCACGCGCTTGCTGGACGTGCCCACGACCACGAACGATACGGACACCATCACAACCGTGCCGGGTGTCGCGGGCCTGGGTTTTCAGACCAGCGTGTCGAACAAGCCGGTCGTCATCCAGGTGCTAGCCAGTGCCGCCGATGGCTCCGTGCGCGGAGCGACCGTCGCCACCACGGCTTTGGTCGGCGGCGGGGACAAGGTGACCTTCGACGAGACACAGCAGACGTTCGTCTATGCGCACGACGGGCCGCCCACACAATTCACCATCACCCTCACCCAACCGGACACCAATGGCAATCCTCAGGTCCTGGAGAGCCCGCCGCTCTCGATTTCCGGCGCTGAGTCCGTCCAATTCGATCCGGCCGATTGGTCCCGCCTCAATGCGACGCAACTGCGCTTAACCTTCACCGACACGAGCACTGGCCGGAGTTGGGAACAGATCCCCAGAGGTTCCATACCGCTGCCCTGCGTAGAGATACTGCCGGGGAACGTCTTCTCGGCCGGGCTGCCGGGAAATACCGGCGCCACCTACGATATCCAGACCTCGACGGACCTGGCGCATTGGCAGTCCTTTAAGACCATCGACTGCGACCGCGGGGCGGTGAGGTTCCAGGATACCATCGCCGCCGGCGCAGCCCAGCGCTTCTACCGGGCCGTCGAAAAATAGGACTCCTTCCAGACTACACGAAAAAAAGGAAAAATCCACGATGAAAAACAATCCATTGAACACGAAACAACTCAGTCCGCCGGCCGCCACGGCATTGGCCCTGGTCCTGCTCTTTGGCGGGGTCGCACCGGCCTGCGCAGCCAGTCCTCCCACCTATACGCTCACAGACCTGGGCACGCTGCATAATCCTTCAGGCAGGAGCCTGGCCGCCGGCATTAACGCTAATGGCCAGCTCGCAGGCTGGTCTGCCCTTCCGGCTCACCGGTGGCACTATGTCCATGCCTTTCTCTATAGCGGCGGACGGATGCAGGACCTGGGCACGCTGGGCTGGGGGAACAGCGAGGCCTTGGGCATTAACGACAGCGGCCAAGTCGTTGGCGAGTCGGAGACGGCTCCGGGCAGCTACGCTTTTCACGCGTTCCTGCGCGACAGCGGGGGAATGTACGACTTGGGCACGCTGGGCGGCGGGTCGAGCGTGGCCCTGGGCATCAACGCCAGCGGCCAGATTGTCGGCGCGGCGGACACACTGGCCGGGGTCGGCCACGCCTTCCTGTACGACGCGACGGGAATGCACGACTTGGGCACGTTGGGTGGAACTTCCAGCGGGGCAGCGGCTATCAACGCCGGCGGCCAGGTCGTCGGCACTTCCTCTGTTTCTGTGGCTGGGTCACAGTGGCCCGAGCAGCACGCGTTTCTCTACTCCGAGGGCGCGATGCAAGACCTGGGCACTCTGGGCGGAACCTACAGCAGCGCCGCCGCCATCAACGCCAGCGGCCAAGTCGTGGGCACGGCCAGCTTGCCGGAGGACCCCGTCACCCATGGCGAGGCCATGCATGCCTTCCTCTATTCCGACGGCGCGATGCGGGACCTGGGCACAATCGGTGGAGGGGGCAGCGAGGCCTTGGGCATCAACGCCGGCGGCCAGGTCGTCGGCCGGTTCAGCGTGCCAGCTCCGCCAGGCTTCAGCGACTCCCACGCCTTTCTCTACAGCGACGGCATGATGTACGACCTGAACCTCCTGCTGTCCAACGGCACGGGGTGGGAATTGCTCGCCGCGAGCGCCATCAACGACGCCGGGCAGATCGTTGGCTACGGTACGGACCCGAAAGGAGTTCAGCACGCCTTCCTGCTGAATCCCGGCACGCCATAGGACAACCGCCCACATCGGCGCCTCTCGCCTGGCGCGACAAACGCGAGCATCCAAAGCTCCCGTCTTTCGATTCACCCCAACTCGCTGGGGACGTCAGGGGCTTGGGCGAGCACGACGGCAACCGAGGCGCGGTTTTCAACCCCGAGCTTTTCCAGAATTCGTTCGACGTGTTTCTCTACGGTGCGCCTCTTGCAATGCAGGATGCAGGCGATTTCGGGATTGCTTTTCCCCGCGGCCAGCCAGCAGGCAATTTCCGCCTCGCGTGGCGTCAATTTTCCATTCCGGCCGAGGCGGCGCAAGCGTTCCCTCTGCGCCGTCCTTCGAGACGCGTTACTGCGCGCCAGATCAAGGTGCGGGCAAAGGCGGCTGGCCAAATGGCGTTTCGACGACTTCAATCGGCGCAGAACGTCCGGGAGCGCGCGAGTCAGCGTCTCGACATCGCGGCAGGCGTGCAGCTTTAGAGCCGCCCGCAATAGCGGATCAAGGTCTCTTTGAGATAATTGCATCGGCTCCTCTTTCAGAGGTTGCGTTAACCGCACGGCACCAAGCCTGCCAAGGCCACCGCCGCCGTTGTCCGGTTCTTCGTGCCAAGCTTCTTGAAAATCCGGCCAACGCGCCTTTCCACTGTCCGTGCGTTTTCCCCCAAGATGATTGCGATTTCAGGGTCTGTTTTTCCCGCCGCCAGCCAACGGGCGACGCGCGCCCCGGACGCGTTCATCCAGTTCCACTCCGGTCCTGGCCGGCGCCGGCTCCAAACCGATTCCCATTCCGCGTTGCGGCGCGCCAGTCGAAGATGTGGGCGCAGCAGGTCCAGAACGAGGCGGTCGCGTTCGGAAAAAGGTCTTTGGCGGGCGAGATTGACACAGCCCAGTTGGCGGGAGCCAGCCTCCAAGAGCACTGTGGCGATCAACCCATCCGCCTCCGCCGGCCTGTAAAAATGCTGATAGATTTCGGTGTTACGGAACTGATTGCCAAGAGGATGAGCGGATTTTACGGGGAAGCAATAACAAAAATGGCGACAGCGATACCCAACCTGGATGATGGGCGTAACGCGTTGGCTGCGCCGCGAAGGCGAGCCGAAGCCTGCCGGCTTGGCGGGCCCGCGTGCCAGCAACCCCTTCGGCTCGCCATAGTGGCCGCGGACGGCGCCATCGACCCCGTTGTGCGAACAGCTTTTGCCGCTCTGGCCCCGGAGTGGCTGCTGGAATCCTATCCGCATCCGGATTCCGCCATCAGGCAAATCGTCAGCCGGCCGCCGCACGCTGTGCTTCTTGACTGTCTCTCGGAGCAGGGTTGTGGAATCGACTGCATCCGCCGCCTAAAGCGTCTCCTGCCCGGATTGGCCGTCGTCGCCTGCACGCTGAGCGTGGACCCGGACGACCTCTTCCTGGCTCTGGCCGTTGGGGCGGTGGGCTACCTCATCAAGCCGGTCGCGGCGGCGGAATGGGTGGCCGCTGTGCGTGAGGTTTGCGCCGGGGGGTGGTATTTCTGCCGCAAGGCCCAGGCGCAAGTCGGCCTCCTGATTTCCCGTTGCGGCCTCGGGGCCGCCGCGCGGAGGGCGCTCTCGCCTCGGGAGAACCAAATTATTGCGGGCCTGCTGCAGAACCGCAGTTGCAAGGAAATCGCCGCGCGTTTCGGCATTTCCGAGGCAACCGTGTATGCGCATTTGTCACGAATGTACAAGCGATTTCAAGTGCATGGGCGTCAAGCGCTGGTGGGCCAGTTTTTGGGTCCTGGATGACGCGGGCCGTGCCAACTCCCGCATCGACCGCCGGAAGGTGGTTGTTGTTGGCCTGCCTTTGTCAGCCGTGTTCGACGGTGCTTTGAGTTTGCGTCCCTGGTTTACTTTGTCAGGCCGATATGTTAGAAAATGGGCATGGCCGTGTGGACTGATGTCCCGGAAGAGAAAACCACGCGCCCAGACCTTGAGCGCCCCTTGGCTCGGGGACAGGCGCCTCCGGGGCTGCCAACTACAACTTCGATTCCGTTTGAGCGAACGGTGCCGCTGGTCGAGGCGCCCCCGCTGGCGCCTCCTCCCGCTTGGCCGGTCCCTTCGTCTTTGGCACGGGACCCCGACGAGGCCCGTGCCCTTATCCCGTTGCCTGAGTTTGAACCGTTGTTGCTGGAGAAGGCGCGCGTCATCTCGAGCCGGTTTCCCCAGGCCGAGGCGGAGTATCGCGCCGCCCGCGGGGCCGGTTCGAGCCTGGTTGGGCGCGAAATGCCGCACTTTGAGCGCGTGTTCCGCATTGCGAGCGCCCTCGCCAGCGTCCCCGGTGTTGAAACCGCGCCGGATTATGACTCCCTTCTGATTCTGACGGCTTGGCATTGCGTGAGGCCGGGTGTGGAGAAATTCCTGGCTTCCTACCCCAAGGCGCTGCTTTGCCCCTTGTCTCACAGCGCCCCGCCGTCCGCCTTGTTCTCCCTTTCCGCCATCAACCAGGATATTTTCAGCCGGCGTGCCCCAGCCTACCTGCGCTATTTGCTCTGCAACAAGTTCGGCCTCCGTACCTGCGCGGATATCGAACAGGCCGACCTCCGGCACTTGCTCAAGAGCGCCGGCTTTCGCCTCATCCGCTCCAGCGCGGTGGCGGAGGTTGCCTTCAGCGGCATCACTCAGGGAGAGGACCCGCCGGTCCGGCCGTGGAAGCTGACGTTGAGGCAAGAACTGACCGAGGAGCGGGCGGCCGACATGTTGATCACCGCCGCGCTTTGGAACATCAAATTCGGGCTGCGGCTGGTCACATTTGAGCAGGGCGTGGCTCACTGGAATATCGGCGCCTTCTCCCGGACGGATTGGGAGGATGCCTTCCTGGCCCTTGGCGTGCGGATTCCTCCTTCGCTCCTGCGTGAGAGCGGTTTGATTGATTGGCGCGCGATCCTGACGCGGTGCATCGAGCAGATCGGGCGGGGCAACCTCCCGGAGGAGGTTCTGGGAAGGGTCTCCGCCTGGCCCCAACGCATCAGCCACGACAGCGGCCAGTCGATATGGGCGGGACTCGACCGGGTGGCGAGGACCGTCATGGAGCGCGCCCGGGAGTCGGAACCGCAGCTTTTTAACGGAGACGGCGAACTGGATTATGAGACGGCGCGGGCGTTTAGAGGGTGGAACAGGCTTTTTGACGAGGTCTCTCCGCAAATACTATCACGATTTGGACTCTCGGCGTTTACCGCCTTGAGACGCGTGGCGCCAGAATGCTTCGGTTGGGGTTGCCGCCAGCTTAAGCCCTGGGAGCTCGAGCAGGAGCATGGCAAGTGGAAAGGGGCGAGGGGCCGCGCGCTGCTCCGCAGCGCCTACGCCTACGCGCTTTACGAAAGCGGCCTCGGCTCAATCTGCCGCCAGGACGACCAGTTCTCCTGGCAATGCACGATGGAACAGCTCTCCGCGTGGTATAGCGCTCAAACCGTGGACCGGAACCTGACGCCTTATGACCTGCTCTACGGATTGGCCAGCCGCCACGGCCTCACTCCGCTGCTCAATCGCGAAGTGACCCATACCGCCGCCGTCTCGCTCATGGCCGGCACGAATCTCCACGAAAAACTCCCTCGAATCGAGGGTTCATGGGAAATCTGCCTGCGCGCCGCCATCGAGCATTACGGCGGCCAACTCGAAGTCCGGCTCGCCCTGCCGGACCTGGTTCCCCTCCCGTTGCGTTTGCGCAAAGCGGTGCTGGCGCCCGTCCCTTACGCTTATCTCCACAAAGAACTGCGCCTGGTGCGTGATTTCGACCTGCGTATCGCCCGCGAAGCCCGGTGCCAGCTCGACGAGATCCCCGGCTGGTGGGAGGATGAGCGCATCGCGGGAACCCCGCTTGAGACGCGCCTCGGCCAGGGTGAGGACCCTGCCCGCCCCATCCTCGGCGTGCTTTGCCCGGACCCGTGGATCGAGCAGCGCCGGATGCGCTTCGGCGCCATCCAACTCCTGCTGTCAAAACGGGCGACCGTCCGAACCGCCCCCGGCCAGGGGGGACTCTCCTCGGAGGAGATGCGAGTGCTTCTCCGGCTCGCCTTTGAGGCCACACTCGAACATACCAACATCGCCCAAGTCTCTCTGCCTGCCATCCGCCGCGGGTTCGAGCGCCTCCTCGCCCGCGAGGACACCCGTGAGATGCTCGACTCTTTGCTCCTGCACATCGGCGCCGCCTACGAAACCGAGATCTGGGGCCACGTCCGCAGGTTCGTTGTCCTTGATGTCATCAGCGACCTGCTGGCGCTCACGGTCAGGAACTCCCTTCTCCACCTCATGAGCCTGGGCTAGATGGCATCAACGCTTTACGCGGGGAGTGGGTTGTCTTCTCCTCGCCGCTGGGCTATAAGGAACTCATGATAATTGCCGAACCGTTGGCGTACATGCTCCGCGAGACGCGCCGCGAGCGGTTGGCGGAATCGTCACTCCTCGCGGAGGCGGTGCGCTGGTTTGAACACTGCCGGATGCTGCGCTACTTCGAGAACGAGCACCTGCTGGGCCAGCCAAACGAGGAAAGCCGGCGCGCGCATCGGGTGGTCGTGTCCGACCTTATAGCGGACGGTGAACTATTAGCTTGGCAGGCACGATGCGAGCGCGTGGATTTCTCAACGGCCGGTTTCAAGGTGGAGGATATCGAGGCGGAGACGCGGCTCTTGCGCGATAGCTTCGCCCTGTTCCACGAACCTATGCCTGCCGACGAAGCAGAGCAAATCCTGGAGAGCGCCTTTGGCCAGCGAACAGCTTGAGGCAATTCTGGCCGCCATGTTCGAAGCCGAGTTCTGCGCGCCCACCGAGAAACAAGTGCGCGAAGCGGATCGGGACACCTTGCTCCACCAGGCCTCAGAGCAATGCGGCGTGCCCGTTGAACGGCTCAAGCTCGCAATTCTCTCAAACCGCTATCCCGAATACCGGCGCAGGCGGCTCGCTCACGAACTGCCGAGCGTGCCACCGCGTCTTCGGACGGAGTGACACGCTTAGCGCGCCTCAATCCGGTAGGTGACGGTCACCGAGGCTTCGATGGCTATCTGGCCGGGCTCGACCGGCGTGGATACAGCCGCGAAACGCGCCCGGCCTCCGAATGCGTACATCGGGCGAGGGGCGTTTATCGCCACTTGGTTGACCTTCCACACCCGTCCCAGCTTGATTCCCAGGGCGCCGGCCAGCGCCCGCGCCTCATTCTGCGCTTTCTTTGCGGCCACGCCCAGCGCCTCTGCCCGGTATTCCGCATCGTTCTGTACCTCGAACGAGATGCCTTCCACGCGATTCGCGCCGGCCTGTGTTCCGGCATCAATCACCTTGCCGATCAACCCCAGGTCACTCAACTCCACCCGAATCGTGTTCGAAGCGCGGTAACCCAGGATGCGGGGCGGTTCTGACTCCCTGCCGGGCGTTTGCGCCGCGTAGATTGGCGTCAGCCGAATGCCGGCGGTCTGGACCGAATGCTTCTCAACGCCGAGCTTCTTGACGGCCTCGATGACCCTCTCCATCGAGCCGTTCACCCCCTGTTGGGCCGACTCGGCCGTATTCGCCTGGGCCTCGACGCCAAGCTGGACGATTCCCCTGTCCGGGCGGGCATTCACTGTTCCGTGACCGGTAACCGTCAGCGTCGGAAATCGCTCCGAATTCTCTCCAGGTTGTTCGTCCATCGGCGCGGCTTGACAAAAGCTGTTATGCGAAACGGCGATGGTTGCCAAAACGGCCCCGAACAACGCCGCCGCCCGCGGATATATCATGCTTCCCATGGCTCTCATCTCATCTCATCTCTGTCGTAGTATCTGCCTCCACGGCTTAGGAATCAAGCGCGGGCGATCGCAACTAACTAGAATTGAGAGCGCCTTCTGGCAGTCCCCCTGCTTGGCGCACCCGCATCAGGCCCACGCAGTGGTTGCTCCAAAGCTAGCGTCCAAGTAGTGTCTGGCATTTGAACGAACCTCTGGCTCTTGATGCATTGGATTCCAGCCACCTTGCTCTCGGCGTTGTTCCTGGGGGTGTACGAACTCTGCACGAAACATGCCGTGCAGGATAATGCGGTCGTACCGGTACTGTTTTTCAGCACGGTAACCGGGGCCTCGGTCTGGCTGGCCCTCATGCTGCTCCATGCCATCTATCCGCACGCCCTGCCGGCCTCCTTAATCACCGACCCCCTCACCGTCACCCAGCATCTCCAAATGATGCTCAAATCCGCTATCGTGGCGGCATGCTGGATATTTACCTATTTCGGTCTGAAGCACCTGCCGCTCTCATTCGGTTCGCCCATTCGCGCCACCGCGCCCCTCTGGACGCTCATCGGCGCCGTGCTCATTCTGGGCGAGCGGCCCACCGCTCTCGAAACCACCGGGATTATCATCACCCTGGCCTCCTTCGTGTGGCTCTCGCTGGCCGGCGCCCGCGAAGGCATCCATTTTCACCGGAACAAATGGGTGACCTGTCTCGTCCTGGGGACGTTGCTCGGCGCCATTAGTTCCCTATATGACAAATATCTTCTGGGACGGGCCGGTTACTCGGCGCAGACCGTCCAGGCCTGGTTCTTGATTTACCTCATGCTCTTCTTCTTGCCGCTGGCCGTCGGCTGGAAACGGCGCTGGTGGAAACGAAACCCGTTCCAGTGGCGTTGGAGCATCCCTTGCATCGCCCTGTCGCTCCTGGTCGCCGATTATCTCTACTTCAGCGCCCTGCGCCACCCGGACGCGCTGGTCTCTATCGTCATGTGCCTGCGCCGGGGCAGCGCGCTGGTCGGTTTCACCGGCGGCTTGCTCTTTTTCGGCGAGCGGCATGGACTCAGAAAACTGCCTGCCGTTCTTGGCATCCTCCTCGGCATCAGCCTGGCAATAGTCGGATGAGGGCGACGCGGCCGGTGATTGGCACGTAGCGCAGGATTACATCGAAGATCAGCGGAAAAGCTTGACCCGCTTTCGGGGGCCGTCTAAAGATCAGGTCGAAGCCTCGGTGCCCCGACAGCCGTCCGCGTCTCGTGGAGCATCATCTGAATCGAAGCCCACAGCGTTGGGACGGTCGGTACGGGGCGGTGGAGTGATGGGGTGCGTGGGGTGATGGAAAACCCAATGCTCCAACGCTCCGGCACTCCATCACCTCGTTCGGCCGTGTGCCAAGGGTTGGTTGTTTTGATTTAGGGTCTGAATGTGGGGATGATGTCCAAATTGTTCGTAATCCGCAGTGAAACGAGTTGCGCCACCCGCAAGTCTGCCGGCACTGGTTCGCGCGAGCCAACCAGGGCGTTGTCGTACCGAGAGGAGGCTGGTCCACGTGCCCATCCTCCACACCCAGGCGGACATGGGCGCGCTTGGTGAGTCGGTCAGGGAGCAGACCATCGCCAAGCTCGGTCAGGCGGGCTGGGAGCGGAATGTGAGCCTGATCGACGGCGTTTGGGACCGGATCGAAGCCGCCATCCGGAGTTGGTCGCTTCCTTATGACAAGGTGCGGATTTACCAGGACGCCTTGCCCGTTTGCGGACGGGAAATCCAAATCGTGAAGGACCTGGCCGCGGCCGGCAGCCGCAACCATCGCCTTCTGCTGCTGCTCGCGGAGAGCGGGGCCACGATTATGGGGACGGAATCCGCGGCGTTGCTGGTGCAGGAGTATAAACTGGCCAAGCAGGCGCTGGGCGCGGGCGGCGCACGGGCGGGGCAGATGGCCTCCGCGCATTACAAGGCCCGGAGCCAGGCCCTGCTGGCTGAACGGGACCGATTCATGGCCGAGCGGATTAGCTCCACCCTTCAGCCGGGAGAGACGGGCATCCTGTTTGTGGGCATGCTCCATTCGCTGGAGAATTGGCTGGCCAAAGATATCCGGGTCGAGCACCCGTTTCCGCTTCAGAACGCCATGGAAAGCCAAAAGCCATGAAGGCGGCAGGTCACAAGGTCCTCCTGGTGGACGACGAGGTAGAGTTCTGCCGCGTAATTGCCTCGATTCTGGAGGCGGAGGGGTTCAGTCCGGTGTTGGCGCATGATGGCAAGACGGCGGTTCAAAAGGTGCGGCTCGAATCGCCCGAGGTCGTCATCACCGATGTGCGGCTGCCGGACATCGATGGGTTGGAGGTGCTTCAGCAGGTCAAGAAGCTGGACCCGGACCTGCCGGTGGTGCTGATTACGGGTCACGCCGGCATCCCTCAGGCGGTGGAGGCCATGCGGGCCATGGCCCACGATTACCTGGCTAAGCCTTTCGAGGCGCATGAACTGATCCGGGTCGTTCATCGAGCGGTCGCTGAGCGTGAACTCAGGCTCAAACTCAAGAAGCTGGAGCAGCGGATCAACGTGAACCGGACCCTCACCGATATCATGGGGCCAAGCGATGCGGTGAAGCAACTGGTGGTTGAAGTCAATCTCGTCGCGCGCTCCGACTTCAATGTCATCTTGATCGGCGAAACCGGTTCAGGCAAGGAGGTGGTGGCTCGGGCTATCCACCAAGCCAGCCATCGTTCCCGGCGCCCGTTCGTCCCGGTCGATTGCGGCGCGATTCCGGAGACGCTCGTCGAAGGCGAATTGTTCGGCTATGAGAAGGGCGCGTTCACGGGCGCGGTCAGCGCCAAGCGCGGCAAGTTCGAGTTGGCCGAAGGGGGAACTCTGTTTCTGGACGAAATCCTGAATTTGCCGCTCGGTTCGCAAGCAAAGCTGCTGCGCGCTCTCCAGGAAAAGACTATCTCTCACCTGGGTGGCGTGACCCCGCGGGCCATCGACGTTCGCGTGCTGGTTGCCGCCAACCAGAACCTGGAAGCCGCGGCCGGTTCGGGAAAATTCCGGGTGGACCTCTTCTTCCGCCTCAACGAGTTCCTGGTTCGCATCCCGCCGCTGCGCGAACGCAAGGAAGACATTATGTTCCTGGCCAAGCGGTTTCTGGATCTGACCAACGCCGAGCTCAACAAGACGGTTCAAGGCTTCTCCCAAGGCGCCGTGGATGCGCTGCTGGATTTTGCCTGGCCGGGCAACGTGCGCCAACTCCGTTCGACCATTCGCCGCGCCGTGTTGGTCGCCGATGACATCGTTACCAAACGACATCTGGATATTGCCCCCAACAAGGGCGAGCCGGCGCCCGCCACGGAAATTCCCGCCACCTCGCCCAATATGGCAGGCGGCTTGCTCTCACTTAAACTCATGGTGGCGGGAAGCATTGCGACCGTCGAACGCGCGGCGCTCATCAAAGCCCTCAGGCGCGTTCACGGCAACAAGGCCCACGCCGCCAGACTGCTGCAAATTGACTACAAAACCATGCAGTCAAAGATAAAGAAATACGGCATTACGACAGACAAGAACGATTCTGATGAAAACCAAGCACAAACAGAACAAGACTGAACCCCAAGGCGAGACCTCACTCGGACTGGGCGGCATCTTCTCCGGCCTGACCGGGCTGGTGGAAAAGCTCAACGAACTGGCCCAAACCGGGCAAGGCCTGAGCCAGACCGGCGAAATCGGCGGGGACGACAAGGGCGTTAAGGGTATCTACGGCTTCACGGTCAAAGTCGGTTTAGGCGACCAAAGTCCCCGCGTAGAGCCCTTTGGCAACATCCGTCGCGACAAGAAGACCGGGAAGGCGGTCGTCCAGGAGGTCCGGGAGCCGGTGGTGGACCTCTTCGAAGAAAGAGACCACCTGCTCATTGTGGCGGAGATGCCGGGCATTGGCGTTAAGGACGTGCAGCTTGAGGTCAAAGACGACGTGCTGACGATTGCCGCCGCCAGGGGCCAAAAGAAGTATCGCAAAGAAATCCTGTTGCCCGGCATCTATCCGAGGGAAAAGATGCGTATGGCCTGCAACAACGGAGTTTTGGAAATCAAGTGCCTCAAGTAACCCCGAATGCACTCGGGCTGGCGTCCGCCGCCGCGCTCGAGACCCCGCTCTTATGAAGAAAGACGGACCTTGTACCCTTAAGCTAAAGGTGACCGAAGCCCTGGGAAAGGACGTGGGCCGCGCTTTGGCGCGCATCGGGCCCGAAGACCTCGAACGGCTGGGTGTTGCCATCGGCGACACGGTTGAAGTGGCCGGCAAGCGCCGAACGATCTGCAAAGTCATGCCGGCCTATAAGGACCTGCGCGGCCAATCCCGCGTCCAGTTGGACGGCCTCACCCGCGAAAACGCCGGCGCCGCGCTGGATGAATCCGTGCAGGTCCAAAAAACCGCCATCCGCCCCGCCCAGCGGATCGCCTTGACGCCCCTGACTACCGTTCCGGATGGCCGCGACCTCCACTACATCGGCAGCCTGGTGGATGGCCTGCCCGTACTGGAGGGCGACCGTATCCGGGCGGTGTTGTTCGGCAGCCGCAGCGTTGATTTTAAGGTCCACAGCACCTCGCCCAGCGGCCCGGTCCTCATCAACCCCACCACCGAGTTGGAGATTGGCAAGGCAGAGGTCAAAGAGAGCGCCCAAACGGCCGTTCCCTACGAGGACATTGGCGGTCTGAAGCCCCAACTGCAGCGGATTCGTGAGATGATCGAGTTGCCCCTCCGTCATCCGGAGGTCTTTGAGCGGCTCGGCATTGACGCGCCCAAGGGAGTGCTCCTTCACGGCCCGCCGGGCTGCGGCAAAACCCTGATTGCCCGGGCCATCGCCCACGAGGCCGAAGCCAATTTCTTCTCGGTCAGCGGCCCCGAAATCATTCAGAAATTCTACGGCGAGAGTGAGGCCCGGCTGCGCAAGATCTTCGAGGAGGCATCCCGCCAAGGCCCCAGCATCATCTTCCTGGATGAAATTGACGCCATCGCCCCACGCCGCGAGCAGACCGTGGGCGAGGTCGAAAAGCGGGTGGTTGCTCAATTGCTGGCGCTCATGGATGGTCTGACCAAGCGCCAGAACGTAATCGTTATCGCCGCCACCAACCTCCCCAACGCCCTTGACCCCGCGTTGCGCCGACCCGGCCGCTTCGACCGCGAAATTGCCATTCCGATCCCCGATCGGCATGGCCGCCAGGCAATTCTGGAAATCCACAGCCGCGGCATGCCGCTGCACGAGGACGTCGATTTGCCTCATCTGGCCGAAATCACCCACGGCTTCGTCGGGGCGGACCTTGAGGCCTTCTGCCGGGAAGCGGCCATGCTCTGTCTGCGCGGCCTGCTGGCCGAGATGGACCTTTCCCTGGCCAAGATTCCTTATGAAAGCCTGGCCAAACTCGAAGTGCGGATGGAACATTTTCTGGCCGCAATGAAAGAGATCGAGCCTTCGGCCATCCGGGAGGTATTTGTGGAGGTGCCCAACGTGCGCTGGAGCGACGTGGGCGGGGCCGCCACCCTGAAGCAGCGCCTCTCCGAGGCAGTGGAGTGGCCGTTGCACTATCCCGAACTGTTTGCCCAGGCGGGGCTGCAGCCATCCAAAGGCATCCTCCTCACCGGCCCGCCCGGCTGCGGCAAGACCCTGGTGGCAAAGGCCATTGCCACCGAAAGCCAGGTCAATTTCATCTCCGTCAAAGGCCCCGCCTTGCTCTCGAAATATGTCGGGGAATCCGAGCGGCAGGTGCGTGACATTTTCCGCAAAGCCAGGCAGGCTGCCCCATGCATCGTCTTTTTCGATGAAATCGATTCCATCGTGCCCATCCGCGGCGCGGGCGTGGCGGACTCCCCCGTCACGGACCGCGTATTGAGTCAATTCCTGACTGAACTGGACGGAATTGAGGAGCTTAAGGGCGTGCTCGTCCTCGCAGCCACCAACCGGCTGGATCGTCTGGACCCCGCCGTGCTGCGTCCCGGGCGCTTTGACCAAGTCATCGAGGCGCCGTTGCCCGATGCCGCGGCCCGAAGGGAGATTCTCCAAGTCCATTTGCGGGCCAAGCCCCTGGCCCCGGCCATCCGGCTCGACGACTTGGTCGCCCGGACCGCCGGATTCAGCGGGGCGCAGATAGCCTCCCTTTGCAACACTGCGGCGCTCGTGGCCCTTCGCCGGGCCGTCGCCAGTTCCAAGACCATCCATCCTCAACGCCACGGCAGCCCCGCGATGCCGGCATCGAGCGGTTCGTCTCGGCCGAAGGCACAGTCGAAGCTCGAATCCAAGATCCTCATTGAACAAAACGACCTCGACGCGGCCCTGGCGGAGATCACACGCGCCTCGTGAAGGGAGATTCGGCTACCGCTTTATACCTCTACGGCTTCACGCAGGCCGGCCCCATGCCCGGACAGCCCGATATTGAGTCGCCTCGAACGGGTGGGGCCGCCCCGCCCCCGGGGCCCGCGGTGGTCGGCCATCTGGATGCGATCGGCATCGACGGGGAGCGCGCTCCCCAGCTCTGGCGCCATGCGGGGCTGGCTGCAATTGTGAGCATCGTTTCGCGGGATGAATGGTGCGGAGCGGCGGCGGAAGCCAACCTCCAGGAACTCGCCTGGGTGGCCCCGCGCAGTTTGCGGCATGAGGCGGTGCTGGAGGCCGCGACGCGGTCCGCTCCTGTCTTTCCGGCCAGATTCGGCTCCCTGTTTTCTTCTTCGGCGGCCCTGGGCCGGCTCATGGAGCGGCATCATGAGACGATTGGGGGCTTCCTGGAGCGAGTGGGCCGCCAGCAGGAATGGGCCGTCAAGGGCATCCTGGACCGGGCGCGTGCCGAAGCCGAGTTGGGCGCCCCGCATCAGGCGGCAGTCACTGGCAAAGCGGCTCTCTCGCCTGGTCTCGCCTATCTGTTCGAGCAGCAGTCCCGCAGGAAGGCCAAAGAAGATTTGGAAGAGAAGCTGGCGGCGGCCTGCAACTCACTCCTGGAGCGACTGCATCCGTTGGCCTCGGAGGCTCGCTCGCGACCAGTGCTTTCCGGTGAATGCGCCGCGGCGCCAGAAGAAATGATTTCCAACTGGGCTTTCCTGGTGCCGCCACGCGCCGTCGCGGAGTTTCAGCAGCGCGTCCAGCAAGGCAACAGTGACGCCTCCCTGCCGGGTCTTACTTTCGCCATTTCCGGCCCCTGGCCGCCCTACAGCTTTTGTCCTCCGCTTTCCCCAGAATAGGGAATTGATTCCCTAGCAGCCCCACCCCAATTCCACCCTTGGCTTGCAGTTGCCCGCCCCGGCTCTCACTCTGCGGACAGCAAAAACCCACGGATTATTTATCGCCGCGGGAGATCGAGTTTCCAACGGTTTCGTGGTGCAAATAACCCAATTCAACATCGTCGTGCGCGCAAGAACGCCGGTCTTGGCGCCTCCTGTTGGCGCGCCGCAGCCCTGCCTATCCAAGTTGGCACACTTCGCGCTTAGAGTCCCCCGTTACGACAGAGCTTCCGGATAGGTGCCGGAGCAACGCCCTGTCGAAGACCAAAACTGAACGAAAGGTTAGTCAAACTATGGCAAAAATATCCAAATCGACGGATTCATCGAGTCTGGCCGAAGTCGTGGATCGAATCCTGGACAAAGGCATTGTGGTTGATGTCTGGGCCAAGGTCTCCCTGGTCGGAATCGAACTGGTTTCGATCGAAGCACGCGTGGTCGTTGCCTCAGTCGAAACGTACTTGAAGTACGCCGAAGCCATCGGCCTGACCGCGACCGCTGCCGCCCCGGCATAGGTCAACGTCCGCTAGAGCTTGCCGGACGGAGAGTGATGTTCCTCGTCCGGCAAGACGCACAAAGTGCAACACCAATAAACAAATAGCATATGACAGGCACCTTGACAAATGAAATAACGCGGTTGTGCGGTGAAATCGCCGCCCTGCACCAGAGTCGGGCCACCCTGTGCGACAGCCTCGTGCAAGGCAGGGACGACCTCAAGGAAGCCGTCTCTCAGATGCAGGCCGGCTTCCGGAGTGCGCATGCAGAAATGGCCAACCAGACCAGGGCCAGGCTGCGGGAGTTCAGCGCACACGTCAGCCAGGCGGTACAGAACTTGAGAGAAGGCGTCCGCGTCTTTCGAGAGCAAACCCTCGGCGACGTTGCCGGGGCGCGCCGCGCCTGGTGCGCAAATATCCTCGCGCAACGCCCTGCAACCAATGTGGCGCCCGAACCTCCAGGAGCTACCGGGCGGAACAAGAAGAAGAAGCGCTAGTGCGCAGACCGACACAATGGGTTGCAAGGTTGCCCAGGTCAAGCCTTTGCCGGAGTGCCCTCTTGGCGCGCATGAACCGAAGCAGCTCTTGCGACCCTCTTAACCAAGCGGCGGGTTCGCTCCCGCCCCGGTCTATCGAAGTGGAATGATGATAAACTGATATGAATGACGTGAATTTGGAGTCTGACCGGCCGGCAGCTTCGCCCGGCCCCAGGCCGCCAGGCGCAGACGCCTTCCTTCCGGAGCCAAGTGAGGGTTTTGTGACCACCCCTCTGGTGGAGGAGATAACTCAGCGGGCATTGACCTATCTGCAGGCGGGCTATCCAGTCCATTTCTCCGGCCCCGCCGGGACGGGCAAGACCACCCTGGCCTTTCACGTGGCGGCGCGGCTTGGCCGGGCGGTGAGCCTCATCCACGGGGACGATAATTTCACCAGCGCCGACCTCGTTGGACGGGACAGCGGCTACCGCAAGCACCGGCTGGTCGATAACTTCATCCATTCGGTGGTCAAAACCGAGGAGGAGACCAACTCGATCTGGCTGGAAAACCGGCTGACCACCGCTTGCCAGAATGGCGACACCTTGATCTACGATGAATTCAATCGCTCCCGGCCCGAGGCCAACAATCCCTTCTTGAGCATCTTTTCCGAGGGTATCCTTAATCTGCCCAAGCTGCGGCGCTCCACCGGGGGCTACCTGCAAGTGCATCCGGAATTCCGCGCCATTTTTACCTCAAACCCCGAAGAATACGCCGGCGTCCACAAAACCCAAGACGCTCTGCTGGATCGCCTCATTACCATTCCCCTGGCACACTATAACGAGCAAACTGAGATCGAGATCACCATCGCTCGCTCCGGTATTGACCGCCCGGACGCCGAAGTCATCGTCAGTCTGGTGCGGGAAATGCGCCGAGCCGGCCCCAGCAGCAGCCGCCCAACCATCCGGGCATGCATCGCCATCGCCCGCGTCCTGGCCTTGCGCCAAGCCCATGCCCACCCGGACGAACCGGTTTTCCGGTGGGTTTGCCGTGATGTGCTGGGCTCCGAGAACGCGAAAGTCACCCGTGGCGGCCAGGGCATTATGCCCCAAAAACTCGAGGAAGCCCTCCTTAAGGGTCTGCGTCCCCGTTCGGGCCTCTCCCGCAACCACTCCAACCATAAAAAGACCGCCGGCCAACTCAACGAACAACCCGACTTATGCCCCACCCTGCCAGAATCGTGCGCAGCGTAAAAGATCTCCACACTCGCCCTCGCGCCACCGACCAAGTCGTTGCGCCCTACCAGGCGTACATGGCTATTACCGCTCTGGAGATGGAACGTAGCCGCCGCCAAACCGAGCGCCGCAACCTCCTGGCCCGTTTGCAGGGCCTCGACGCCCGCCTTCAGAGTATCGACACGGAGAAAGCCACCCTGCTCGCCCGGCTTGAGAAGGCGCCCGGCGTCCGCCCGCCGGCTCGTCCCGGCCCTCTGGGGCGAAGCCCCGCCTGCCCATCCGCCGGCGGATTCAAACACCATTACTAGCCAGAAGACAATATGCCCGCATCCTCCTCCAATCCCAGTGCCCGCCGCGGCGGGAAGTATCTCTACGCCATCGCCTCGGAACCCGACAGTGAGATCCACGACCTCCTGGGCCTGGACCGCCAGGCTGTCTATAAGGTGACCGGCGGACCCATCGCCGCCGTTGTCAGTGATATCGCCCGCGAGAGGGTCCGCCCGGAACGCGCCCATCTCGCCGCCCACAAAAATGTCCTGGCGCGGCTCATGCAGGAAAGCACGGTGCTGCCGATGGCCTTTGGCATCATCGCCGGAACCCTCCAGGATGTCAGACGGATGCTGGCGGTGCATGAGGGAGAATTCGTCGAGCAGCTCGAGCGGGTGGCTGGCAAGGTCGAGATGGGCCTGCGCGTGACATGGCAAGTTCCGAACATTTTCGAATACTTCATTGATTGTCATCAGGAGTTGCGGGAAGCCCGCGATCGGCTGTTGGGTGGGCTGCGCGAACCTCGACAGGAAGAAAAACTCGAACTGGGCCGCTTTTTCGACCAACTGCTGGAGGAGGACCGGGAGGCGCACTTCCTAAAGACCCAGGAGGTGCTCGATGCCTGTTGCGACAGCGTCAAGCGCTTGCCGCTTCGCCAGGTCCAGGAAGTGATGAACCTCAGCTTGCTAGTGGAGCGGGGCCGCCTCAAGGAATTCGACGACGCCATTGTCACCGCCGCCAGGTTGTTTGATGATAACTATGCGTTTGATGTCAATGGGCCCTGGGCGCCGCACAATTTTGTGGAGATGAACCTGGAGCCGGGCCGTTCGGATCTTGCTGAGTCTTATGCTGCTGGTCGATAAACTCCTTCTTTCACCCATCTACGCCACCATCTGGGCGGCGCGACAGGTCCATAACGCCATCGAGCAGGAGCGCGCCGCCGAGCCAGCGCGGCTCACCGCTGAACTCAGCGAACTCTACATGATGCTGGAAACCGGCCGAATCTCCGAGGCCGAATTCGACGCCCGCGAAAAGCTCTTGCTCGATCGGCTGGAACAGATCCAGGAGGGG
Organism: bacterium; assembly: GCA_021784555.1. Classification (GTDB taxonomy): domain Bacteria; phylum Verrucomicrobiota; class Verrucomicrobiia; order Limisphaerales; family UBA8199; genus JAJYHY01. The sequence goes on along the minus strand of JAJYHY010000007.1, from coordinate 20,857 downwards.
GCCGCCCAGCCTGAAGAGGCCGAGCAGCCTCCCGCCATTGCGACGGCGTCAGCGCCGAAAGCGACGTGAAGGCAAGCACGCCCTCCTTCCTTACCGACACGGGCCTCAAACTCTTGCTCTTCGGCGGCAAAGGGGGCGTGGGAAAAACCTCCTGTGCCACCGCTGCCGCATTGGAGCTGGCGCGGCGCTCTCCCCAAACCGCTTTCCTGCTGGTTTCAACCGATCCCGCGCATTCGGTGAATGACTGTCTGGCCGGAGCGCGCCTGCCGTCGAATCTGCAAGTTACTGAGTTGGACCCCCGGGCCTGTCTCAACACTTTCAAAGAACTGCATGCCGCCAAGCTCAAAGAGATAGGCCGGCGGGGAACCTTCCTGGACTCGGAAGACATCAGCAACTTTATCGACCTGTCGCTGCCCGGTCTGGATGAGTTGATGGCCGCCCTGGAGTTTGCTCGCTGGCTGGAAGCCCGCCCGGACCTGCGCCTGGTCGTCGATACCGCCCCCGCCGGCCACACGCTTCGGCTGGTGGCGATGCCGCTGCTGCTACGCCGGTGGCTGGAGGCCCTGGACGCGTTGCTGGCCAAGCATCGTTTCCTCAAACAGCTCTACCAGGCCACCGAACGACACGATGACGTTGAAGAGTTTCTTGCCCGCCTCTCCGCTTCCATCGCGAGGCTTCAGGACGTGCTCTGCGACGCGGCGCGGAGCCGCTTTGTCCCCGTGATGCTGGCCGAGGAGATCAGCTTTCGCCAAACGCGCCGCGTGCTGGAGGAACTCCGGCGCCTGCGTATCCCAGTGACCGACATCATAATCAACCGGCTTTACCCGGAAAACGGCTGTCGAGTCTGCGCCCAGAGCCGCGCTCTCCAGCTCCCCATCCTGGAAAGGATCCTCCAGAACCCCACCTTCTCCCGCCATGCGCTCTGGTCGCTTCCTCTTTACCCGGAAGAAGTCAAAGGCATCTCCAGATTACAAACCTTTTGGGACGGTGTCACCCCCCTCGCTCAAATTCCCTCCCCTCGCCTGGCGACGGAGGGCGCCGCCCCTGTTTTCATTCAACGAGCCGCGCAATTGCCTGCGCCTGCTCCGACCCTCTGGCTCTTCGCCGGAAAGGGGGGTGTGGGAAAGACCACCTTGGCTTGCGCGACCGCCCTGCGGCTAGCCGAGGAATCGCCGGAGAACGAGGTGCTTCTCTTCTCCACCGATCCCGCCCATTCCCTCTCCGCCTGCCTCGATACGCCTGTCGGCGCGGCCTTGACTCCCATCCGCCCCACTCTGACCGCCTTGGAGGTTGACGCCGAGGCCGAGTTCAGTGCCCTCAAACGGCTTTATTCCGTCGAACTCCAATCGTTCCTGCACTCCGTGCTGGGCGGCGCGGAGATGGCCTTCGACAAAGAGGCCATGGAGCGGCTGCTCGATTTGGCGCCTCCAGGGCTGGACGAAGTCATGGCCCTGACTCGAGCGATGGAACTCATCGACCAAGGCGGCTATGAAACCCTGGTGCTCGATTGCGCGCCCACCGGCCATCTGCTGCGTCTGTTGGAGATGCCCAACCTGATCGATCTCTGGCTCAAGGCCTTCTTTGAGGTTTTTCTCAAATACCGGAGCGCTCTCCGCCTGCCAAAGGTGGAGCGGCGGCTGGTACAACTCTCCAAGCAGTTGAAATGGTGGCGCGCATTGGTGACCGATCCGAAGCGGTGCGCCCTCAGCGCCGTCACCATCCCGACCGTCCTGGCCCTTGAGGAAACCAACGACCTTATCAAGGCTTGCGAACGAATGGACCTTCCCGTGTCATTGCTCTTTGTCAACCTCGCTACCCCTCCGAGCGCCTGTCCCCTTTGCCAGGCCTTGCGGCGGCGCGAATCGGCCGTAATAGAAAACCTCCACGAGACCTTTCCATCCCTCCCGCAGGTCCTTATCCACCGTTGCGGCGAGCCTCGCGGTCTGGAGGCCCTAAAGGCCTTCGCTCACGCGCTGTACGAAGCGCCCGCCCTTCTCCACCCGGATTATGCGTGACCTCCGTCCCCAATATTCCCAACCCGTTTCCCTGTGCGACGCCCTGGACCGTCTCCTCGACACCGGCGTGGTCGCCGTCGGCGAGGCGATGCTCTCAGTGGCGGACGTGGACTTGCTCTACTTGGGCTTTCAACTGGTCATCACCTCGATTCGGGGCCGACGCGAGCCGGGTGCCACCGCTAACGGCTGGGGGGCAAGGCGGGACGGGGGTATGTGCCAAACATCCTATCCTCTGGCTGTAGCGGCACCCTGCCGCTCCGAGGATGAGACCAGGACGCCTGGTCAGCCGGCGTGCTGCCGGCTTGCGCCAGCTTCTCGGGCACCCTCTACACCAAGCCGGCAAATTCGCGATACTCCGCCCCAGCCCGCCGCCCCGGCTCCGCCCACCCGGCCCGAGTGCTCCGCCGAACGCGCACTGCCCGTGGAGGAAAACGTTTCTCCCGCCCCCGCCCGCCATGCGGAGGTTAAGAACGGCCTCTGCCAGCTAGTTCTCACTCTGGTTAAAGTCCTTCATGAACTCCTCAAGCGCCAGGCCCTCCGGCGTGTGGAAGCCGGCTCCCTGAATGCGGCGCAGATGGAACGTCTGGGGCTAACCTTGATGCGCCAAGCCCAGGAAATCGAGCGAATTGCCGGGGAACTGGGCCTGAAGCAGGAAGACCTCAACCTCGACCTCGGCCCCCTGGGCAAGCTCTTGTGACGCCATGGCAACCTCACACCACATTGAACATTCTACCAATGGCGCCACCCTCGCCGATATCCTCGAACGTGTGCTTGATAAGGGCATCGTCATCGCGGGTGACATCAAAGTGAAGCTCGTTGAAATCGAGCTGCTTACCATTCAAATCCGCCTCGTGGTCTGCTCGGTTGATAAGGCCAAGGAACTCGGCCTGGATTGGTGGACAAATCATCCCGCCTTCTCCCGACACCCGCAGGACCAGCTTTCAGATTCCATGCGCGAACTCCAGGACCGCCTGGAAAAGCTAGAAGCTTCCGCGCCCCTGGTTCAGCAAGCCCAACCCCTCAGCAGCGGCGGTTGACAAAGCCCCAGCCCGAATGTTTCATGCCAGGAATGAATGGATGCCGAGGACGCATTCCGCCTCTTTGCGATCCTCCGTTTTGGGGTTGGCGGTGTGCTTTACTCTTCATGTCGGTTCTGGGTGAATCGGCGCAGCAGCCCGCTGGGGTGGCGATAGACATGTTTCTCAAAGTCGGGCAGGGAAGTTTTGCCGCCCTTGCGCCCGGATTCCTCGGGGGTGGTGCGGGCGCACCAGAGTTGGCGCAGCTCAATGCGCCCGTGGCCCTTGTCAAGACTGACATCAGGCTGGTGCAGAAATAGAAAGCCATCTCGCCTATTGTGCTGAGACCGCTTGAAGTCGTTGACGACGTGCCTTATTCCGCTGCCAGGCCGTCCGTTCAGCCGAACCGTGACCATGTGGTGTAACTTGACCTCCGGGGCCGCCGGGGCGTCGATGGCCCGATCGGCCACGACCGGCGCGTCATAAAACACGCAGTATATTCCCAGCCCCCACGCCTGGTGGTTTGTAACCGCGTCGCCAATTGACGCGGACGAGGGCGTCCGCGCTCCTATCAGCACCTGAGCAGTTACAATTCTTGACGGCCTCAGCCCCCGGGGGGTTGCTGGGACTCCGCCAGGAACCCGCCTTGCCCTTGATTTTGGGGGTCAGCGGGCGATGTTGAAGGTGGATTAGTCGATCTGGAGCACATGAAAAGCTCAACTTGCAATCGGCGGCAGCGCGCCCAGGCTGCCCACAGTTTGAGCTGCGTAAGATGAACATCTTTCAGCACTTGCTCGTCCCGGAAGACGAGCCTTGCATCCGTGGCGTATTCAAAGACCTTTTTGAGGGCCGGCCACGAACCTACGAGGAACGTTGGAGAACGAGCGAAGGGAAAGTCATTCACTTGGAAGGGTTGAGTGTCGCGCGCGTATCCCAGAGCGGAGAAGTCTCATCAACGTTCTGCACTTTGCGCGACATCACTGAGCGCAAACAGGCATCAACGAAGATGTCACCGAGCGGGTACGGGCGGAAGAGGGCTTACGTCAAGCACAAACGGAACTGATTAGAATGGCGCGTGTGATGGTTGTGGGCGAACTCACGGCCTCGATTGCCCACGAAGTGAATCAGCCGCTGGCTGGCGTGGTGACCAATGCCAACGCGGCGGCACGGTGGCTGGCCGCGGTTCCGCCCAATCTCGAAGAAGTGCGCCAGGCCATCGACCGGATAGCGCGCGACGGCGACCGCGCCAGCGAAGCGATCAAGCGCATCCGGGCGCTGATGAGCAAGGGCGAACCGGCCGAAATCCCCGTCAGTATCAACGAGTTAATCGAGGAAACTGTTGCCCTGACGCAGCCGGAATTGAAGCGCAAACAGGTGTTTTTGGAGACGGAGTTGACGGCGAGATTTCCCTCCGTGGTGGCCGATCGTGTGCAACTGCAACAGGTTCTGCTCAATTTGATACTGAACGCGCTGGATTCCTTGAGCACGGTGTCGGAGCGCCAGCGGGTCCTGCGGATTCGTACGGACCGCTTGCCACCAGACGCACTGCGGGTGGCCGTGGAAGACACTGGCGGAGGAATAGCGCCGGAGGATAGCGAACGGGTCTTTGAACCTTTCTACACCACAAAACCACAGGGGCTCGGGATGGGGCTGGCCATCAGCCGTTCGATCGTGGAGGCGCACGGCGGGCGGCTCTGGACGACCCCGCACGATGGCTCGGGCGTCACCTTCCAATTCACGTTACCGGTCCAAAATGGAGGCCGGTCATGAAATCGCCCATGGCGTCCCTGGCTCCAGTGGTGCTGGTGGTGGACGATGATGCGTGCGTGCGCGAAGCGATCGACAGCTTGATTCGTTCAGTTGGGCTGCGAGTGGAGACCTTTGCGTCGGCTAAAGAATTTCTCCAGCGCCGACGCCCCGAGGGACCGGCTTGGCTGGTGCTGGATGTTCGCCTGCCCGACCAAAGCGGCCTCCAGGTCCAGCGCGAATTGCGGGTTCGCCGCTGCCCTCTCCCCGTCATCTTCATCACCGGGCATGGCGACATTAAGATGAGCGTCCAAGCCATGAAAGCCGGCGCCGTCGAGTTTTTGACTAAGCCCTTCAGCGACCAGGATTTGCTCGATGCCATTCAGCAAGCGCTCGATCGCGACCGGGCCAGCCTGGAACAAAGGAGGGAAGTCGCGGAACTGCGCGCGCGGTACGACTCGCTTTCGCGGCGGGAACGCGAGGTCATGCGCTTCGTCATCGCCGGCAGGTTAAACAAGCAAATCGCCGCGGACCTCGGCACGACGGAGATCACCGTCAAAGTCCACCGGGGCAACATCATGAAAAAGATGCGCGTTGCTTCCGTCGCGGACCTGGTTTGGTTGGCACAGAAGCTGGAGATCGAACCGAATCCGCCGGCCTCGAACGGGGTGTGATAAATGTGTCGGGCATGGAAGGCGCCGGGGTCAGTCCTGCAGCTTTTTCCGCCACTTCCCTTCCTTCACCGCGGAAAAAGTGAGGACTGACCCCGCGCCGAACGGTTCCGCTTGACAGGCAGGGCGACGGAAACGCCGCTAGCGAGGGGACCTCAGACCGCATTACCCGTCTCATTGAGCATTGAACATCAGGCATTGGGCATTTCGCAATAATGGTAAATGCCCAATGCCTGATGAGGGAGGCGGGTATAATCTCAATTACACCAACGTATAATGGCGTCCGCCCCAAGCGCGGCGCTAAGTTCCAATCGTAAACTCAGGGGGAAGACGGCAGCGCGACTCCGGGCCTGAAAAACCTCAGTGCCCCATAGCGATGCCGCAGCCGGGCTGATACAGAGGGCTAGCTGCGACCATGATCAACTCCGAGCGTTTGCAATGAAGAATCGGAATGAAGAATACGGTATCAAGTTCTACTTCTCGAATCTGGCGACCGCCTTCGGACAAGCCGTCCGGGATCGCCGCCGGAAGCTAGGACTTTCGCAGGAAGAACTGGCGTGGCGCGCCGGATTGAACCGGAGTTACGTTACGGACGTGGAACGTGGGGCTCGCAATCCGTCGTTGGCAACCATAGACAGGCTGTCTCAGGCGCTGCAAACTCCGCTTTCCACGTTGCTGCATGATGTGCATCTCGCTCGGGGGCCACTCCCACGGGAGCAAGCTGGAGAATGCCGCGCAGGAAAGGGCATGAACCGTGGTTCAGGGGCCAAGGGGTAGCAGTGGCAACTGACTTTAGGGCGCCGGAGACGAGCACCCCCTTCGATCCGGAGAATGTCCCTCCGATCCGGTGGACGGACGCCGGCGATGGGTTACGATTCAGCGACGACTAAAACCGCTGCCCGAAAAATTGTAACTGCTCAGGTCAAGCGGCCAGACGCACGCGATAGGAGCGCGGACGCCCTCGTCCGCGACTGCGGCTCTCTGGGGACGCGGACGAGGGCGTCCGCGCTCCTATCGCCACCTGAGCAGTTACGAAAAATTGGGCAGTAATGACAGAGACGTGCCTCGAGACGTAACTCATCCGCTTCGTGTGCTGCTGGTGGAAGATTCCAATGACGACACCCGCTTGATAGTCCACCAACTCGAACGGGCCGGCTACACGGTTCAATGGGAACAAGTTGAAACGGCCGAAGGTCTCGGGACAGCCCTGACTCGGCAGGAATGGGACCTGGTTCTGGCAGATTGCGCCATGCCTTGTCTTGACGCACCCAGCGCTTTGGCTATCGTTCAAGCCAGCGGAAGGGACATACCCTTTATCGTTGTCTCCGGCACCATTCGGGAGGAAACGGCCGTGGCCATGATGAGGCAAGGGGCGCACGATTACCTCGATAAAGACAGCCTGGGACGCCTCATCCCGGCGGTGCAGCGGGAATTGCGTGGCGCCGAGGAGCGCCGGCAACGCAAGCGGGCGGAGGAAGCTCTGGAAGAGAGCCAGGATCGCATCCGGGAGCAAGCCGCCTTGCTCGACGAGATCCAGGATGCGATTTTCGTGGTGGGCCCAGAGGGCCGATTCCGGTACTGCAACCGCAGTGCCGAGCGTTTCCACGAGCTGCCTTCCGGGCAACTGCTGAAACAGGACGCCGCGGAGGTGTTGTTTCCAGAGAACCGGGGCCGATTTGCGGAAGTTTGCCAAGCCACTCTGGAGCGGCGTTCCTGGTCCGAGGAGATTCGGCATACCACTCCGCTCGGCGCACGGCGGGTGGTGCTCAGCCGCTGGAGGGTGATCCCTCGTGAAGGGGATCCACCGAGTTCGTTCCTTATTGTCAACACGGATGTCACTGAACAAAAGCGGTGGGAGGAGCAATTCCTCCGCGCCCAGCGCGCGGAAAGTATCGGCATTCTTGCCAGCGGGATTGCACACGATCTTAAGAACGTTCTCGTGCCGATTACCATGGCCAGCGGCTTCTTGCGCCGCTTGGCCAAAGATAATGATGCGCTGCAAATCATCGCCATGATCGAGGAATCCGCGCGTCGCGGCTCGCAGATCATTCAACAACTGCTGACTTTCGGGCGCGGCATTGGAAGCCAAAAAGTCTCTCTCCGACCTGGAAGCCTGTTGCAAGAGGTAGCCAAAGTCGCTCGATGCACGTTCCCCAAGAACATCAAGGTCGAGGAGCAAGTGCCGGACAACCTTTGGTTCGTACACGGTGACCCGACCCAGATCTGCCAAGTCTTGCTGAACCTTTGCGTCAACGCACGCGACGCCATGTCGAGCGGGGGCACGCTCTCCGTCTCCGCCGAAAACCTCCTGGCCGACGCCGATTATGCCGCCATGAATTCGGAGGCCAAGCCTGGGCCTTATGTCGTTTTGCAGATCGCCGACACCGGGGCTGGCATACCGCCCGATACACTGGACAAAATATTCGATCCCTTCTTTACCACAAAGGAACCCGGCAAAGGCACGGGCCTTGGGCTCGCGAGCGCATTGGCAATCGTTAGAGGTCATGGCGGTTTTATCCAGGTGAACATCCGCCTGGGCGAGGGCACTCGGTTCAAGGTGTATCTGCCGGCCCTGCCTCCGTCGTAGAGCTTTGGTCACCTGAGTTCTGCGGTAGTAAGAACCAACCGCATCGTCGCGGGTCGATTTGTGCATCGGCTGTGGCCATGCCATCTTATAGGCCGATACTGCAATGGCTTCTGGCATCAACATGGAAGAGGAACGGAGGAAGGGCGATCCGGACAAGGCGTCCTCTGGAACCGGACTATCCGAACGCCAATTGGATGAATCGGGAAGGGTTGCCAAGGAAGCGGCTGAGACGTTTCGTGCGTCCACGCAAGTGGCCCGCGGTCAGGTCGAGGCCCTGACACGGACCTTGGACGCCATGGCCAAGGAATCCGCTCCGGACAGGCTGGTGGAGCACGTCCTGCGGACCATTACCGAGCAATTGAGGGCACACAGCAGCAGTATATGGTTGCGGGATGAAAACACGGGCCTGGTCCGGTTCGAGTTTGCCTTTGAGGGGGGCAGGCTCATCACAGGAGCCGACGCGGCGCTGGCAAGCATAAGCCTACCCCTCAGGATCGACGAGGTCCGCCCATGGCCGGAGGTCTTCCGCACGGGCAAGGCCCGCGTGCTGGAGGATATACGGGAGGGACCCGCCTTTCCTTGGCGGGAGCACCTATTGTCCCTGGGAGTGGTGACCAAGCTTATGGCGCCCATGCTCATCGCCGGAGACGTGGTGGGGGTGGCGGGGATTCGTTTTACCCGGAAATGCTCGTTGCGGGCGGAAGACGTGGAATTGGCGCAGGCCTTGGCCCACCAGGCCATGCTGGCTTGCCAGCTTGGGCGCCTGTCCCGGCAAAGTCGCCAGGCGGCGGTTATCGCGGAACGTAATCGCCTGGCCCGGGACATCCATGACACACTGGCTCAAGGATTCACGGGAGTCATCGTTCAATTGGAAGCAGTGGAGGAAGCCATGTCGAGGGGGCGGCCGGCCCAAGCCACGGAAAGTCTCATTCGCGCCGGCGCGCTCGCGCGCGAGAGTCTGCGGGAGGCGCGGCGTTCCGTGCGAGCCCTTCGCCCCCGCGGTTTGGAGGAGGATGACCTCTGTGAAGCGCTGCAAGGTCTGATTCGAAGAGTCACGGCCAGCACCGGCATCCAGGCGCAATTCCATGTCCGGGGTCAACCCCCCGAACTCCCCGATGAATGGGAGGACAATGTTCTGCGGATTGTCCAGGAAGCTCTCACGAACGTGTTGCGTCACGCCCGGGCTCACCGCTTCGAGGCACGGCTTGCGTTCGGAGAGAAGGAGATTTGTCTGAGGCTTAAGGATGACGGCCAGGGTTTTGATCCAGCCGCTCGCCATGAAGGTTTTGGGTTAAGAGGAATACAAGAGCGCGTCGAGACCATGGGAGGCCGATTTGCGATACAGAGCGCCAATGGCCAGGGCGCCACCATCTCCATTGTTTTGGCATTTCCCCAAGCCCGGGTTGGTTTATGACTGACGAATTCAAATCGGGGCAGCGCTCCGGAACCTCCAAGGCGCCCACCCCTCGGCCTGGGCTGCCAACCACCGGTGCTGACAAGATTCGTCTGCTCATTGCCGACGACCACGTGACGGTGACCGCCGGGTTGGCGGCGATCGTTGGCATGCAGCCGGACATGGTGGTCGTTGGGGAAGCGGCCAACGGCCGTGCAGCCGTAGAGCTTTGGCGCAAACACCGTCCGGATGTAACGCTGCTCGACCTGCGGATGCCCGTGCTGGACGGGGTGGGGGCGATTGAGGAGATTCATAAAGAGGCTGGTTCGGCGCGGGTGATCGTCTTGACCACGTACGACACGGATAACGACATCTATCGGGCCATCAAGGCGGGGGCCAGGGGCTACATCCTGAAAGACGCGCGCCGTGAAGAGTTGCTTGAAGCCATCCGACGCGTGAGCCGGGGAGAGACCTGCATCCCGCCGTCGCTTGTTAACAAACTGGCCGCCGGTATCCGCGGCGAGACGTTGACTGGCCGGGAGTTGGACGTCTTGGCGCTGCTCGCACGGGGCAAGAGCAACAGGGAAATTGGCGCCCACCTTTACATCAGCGAGAGCACGGTGAAAGCCCACCTGCGCAGCATCTTCTCGAAATTAGATGTGCTGAGCCGCACCGAGGCTATCGCGGCGGCCGGTCGTCGCGGCCTGGTCCAGCCCTAGCCCGAGACCATGGGGCTATTTGGCCTCGGCATCGAACCAGGCGAGGAATTCGTCCGGCGACAGGACTGGAATCTCACTCGCGGAATAGTCGGCTT
>JAJYHY010000007.1:0-10605 GCA_021784555.1 bacterium | reverse complement strand
AGTGACGATCGCGCTGATATTTCCTTCCGCCTTGGCGGAGAAATGCTGAACGCCATCCTCGAAATCCTTGAACCTCGAAGCGAGGGCGGACTGGATCTCCAATTCGGTGACGGGCGAAACGCGAACCAACAACTTCAGCTTCCCGAGCAGCGCGAGAGCCTCCGCGTGGCCTTTGAGCTTTCGCAGGATGTAGTAGAGGTTAGTGAACGACAACGACGAAGCGCAGACCGAAAGCTCACCCGTCTCAGCCAAGGCGAGAAGCCGGTGAGCGTGTTCGGCAAAAGGCTGGCGGTCGGCGAGGTGATCCAGCGCCACATCGGTGTCCAGGAAGATCTTATCCCTGGATCGCATGCTTTTTGAGCAATTCCTCTGTCAAACTCGCCCGCTCGTCGAAATGCGGCGGAAGTTTCACCGCCCCGCGCAAGGAATCTGTGACTGGCGTGTTGCCCGCGCGGCTATCCTGCCAATTGCGGGCCATGACCTTCAATTGGCAAGTGACTACATCGGGCAGCGTCGTCTGATGCGCCCGCGCTTCCTGTTCCGCCAGCCGCAGAGTTTCCGAATCCAGATTGATCGTCAAGGTCGTGCTCACGCCACACAAACTACCTCGTTTGCCCCCGCTCGACAAGCCGGGTAAAGGGTGCTTTTGGCATGTCGCGCTAGCCACTAGGCGCAGCGGCCGAGGCTGACACCAAGGGCGTACCTCACCATCTCGACGCGTGGTATTTATAAAGCATAGGTTCGCTCGGAGTTAAATCGAGGGTTAGTACCGGCTCTGTCGGAGCGTCGCGCCGGCTGTTTCACCCAGAAGCCGCCTCGTTCGTGGGTAGTAGAAGGGCCTAGTTCGTACGCAGGACAAAAATCCGACCATACGGTCAATGGCGCCCGGCACTCCGCGAAGCGAGGTTGTGCCATGATTTAAGAAAGAATGCGTCATGAAGGCTGCACGCAGAGGGAATAACGAGATGCCGGGCGCATGTTGGTGCGGGCAAAGATCCCATTCGAAATTCACGGCAGCAAGGCGTTTATGAAAGAGAACATCAAGATCGTGGTTATCGGCGGAGGCGGGCTGATCGGGAATAAGCTCGTGAACAACCTTCGCCTGCGTGGCCATGAGGCAGTGCCGGCATCCCCCTCCTCAGGTGTCAATACCCTTACTGGGGAGGGACTTGCTCAAGCGCTCGGAGGCGCTCATGTCGTGGTTGACGTCTCGAACGCGCCGTCGTGGGAAGACAGGGCCGTGCTCGATTTCTTCCAGACATCGAGCCGCAACCTCCTCGCTGCCGGCGCGGCCGCAGGGGTCAGACATCATGTGGCTCTTTCCGTCGTCGGCACCGAGCGTCTTTTGGCGAGCGGTTACTTCCGCGCGAAGTTGGCCCAGGAAACGCTGATCAAGGCTTCTCAGATTCCCTATACCATCGTTCGCTCCACCCAGTTCTTCGAATTCGTCGCCGGCATCGCCCAATTCGCCACCGAAGGCGCAACAGTTCGCTTACCGTCCGTTCTGATGCAGCCCATCGTGTCGGACGACGTCGCTGCTGCGCTGGGGGATGTCGCCGTTGGTGAGCCGATTAACGGCACGATCGAGATAGCTGGGCCTGAGCAGATCCGGCAGGATGAGCTTGTCCGCCAGTATCTACGTGCAACCGGCGATGAACGAAAGGTGATTAGCGACGCCAATGCGCGCTACTACGGCATAGAGGTGAACGATCAAAGCCTCGTCCCCGGCCATGATCCGCGGCTTGGCTCAAACCATTTCGCCGAATGGCTCAGTCACTCCTCATCTCTGAAGGGCCTTGGCAAGGCGGCCTGAGAGTAAAGTTAATACCACGTCACACCGGAGCAAGCAATTCCTATGAGCGTGAGTTCGACAGATAAAGGGCTGCTAACGCCGGACAACTGCGCGGTCATTTTCGTTGACTACCAGCGGCAACTGTTCCTTGGGGGAACCGATGGGGAGTGGAAGGAATTGCTCAAGAGTGGGCTGCTGCTGGCCAAGGCGGCGAAGATGTTCGCAGTGCCGGTGATCCTGACGGTGGTCGAAAGCGGGGAATTCGACGGAGCGCTCGCGCCGCAATTGACCGCGCTGTTCCCTGGGCAGCCAGTCATCCAACGGTCGAGCTTGAATGCCTGGGACGACCCGGGGTTCGTGGCCGCAGTTCGAAGGACCGGGCGACGGAATTTCGTCCTGGCGGGGCTGTGGAGCGAAGCGTGTGTGGTGTTCCCGGCGTTGCAGATGCTGGAGGAAGGGTATGGCATCTATGCGGTCAAGGACGCCTCGCGCGGCACCGAACCGGCCGCGCAGGACATGGCGCTGCGCCGCCTCGAGCAGGCGGGCGGTGTGTCAGTGACGGCGCTGCAAGTATTGCTGGAATTTCAACGCGATTGGGGGAGAGCAGAGCATTGTGCCGAAGTAACCTCCCTCGTGAAGGAGCGCTGTGCCGGCTACAGCCGGGGCCAGGAACACCCGGTGACCTCTGACAATCCGGCCGCCGGCGGCCGACGAACGGGAAGCCAACCAAGGACAGAACCGAATGAACACCGTAGAGAAGAGAGGACTTATGGCGATGATGCGTGTGGCGCAGGTTACGAGCCCAAAGGGGAGGTTTGAGATCGTCGAACGGCCGATACCCGAGGCGGCGCCGGGAACGGTTCGGATTAAGGTCGCGGCCTGTGGCATTTGCCACAGCGATTCGCTGGTGAAGGAGGGCCTCTGGCCGGGCCTGCAATACCCGCGCGTGCCGGGGCACGAGGTGGCCGGGACTATTGATGCCCTTGGCGAGGGAGTGGCCGGGTGGACAACGGGCCAGCGCGTCGGCGTCGGCTGGCACGGCGGATACTGCGGGTGTTGTGAGCAATGCCGGCGCGGGAACCTGTTTGCATGCGAGACCCAGCAGGTGACCGGCATTAGCTTCGACGGCGGCTACGGCGAGTACATGATTGCCCCGATCAGCGCCGTGGCGCGGTTCCCCGATGAATTGGCGCCCGCGGATGCCGCGCCGCTCTTGTGCGCCGGGGTGACGACGTTTAACGCGTTGCGCCACTCGGGGGCGCGTCCGGGCGACGTGGTGGCGGTGCTTGGAGTTGGCGGACTCGGACATCTGGGAGTTCAGTATGCCGCGAAGGCAGGCTTCAACGTCGTCGCCATCGCGCGCGGCAAGGACAAGGAGCCGGTGGCACGGCAATTGGGCGCGTCACTCTACGTTGACAGCCAGGCCCAGGACCCCGCGGCGGAGTTGCTCAAGCTGGGCGGCGCGAGCGTCATCATTTCGACCGTCACCTCCGGAGCGGCCATGAGCGCGGTGCAGGGTGGACTGGCCATCAACGGCACACTGCTGCTCCTCGGTGTGGCGGACTCCATGCAAGTGTCGCCGATGGTCCTGCTTGCAGGCAAGCGTTCGGTCAAGGGCTGGTATTCGGGCACGGCGATTGACTCGCAGGACACGCTGGCCTTCAGCGCCCGGACCGGCGTGCGCTCCATGAACGAGACCATCCCGTTGGAACGGGTGAACGAAGGCTACGACCGCATGATGAGCGGCAAAGCGCGGTTCCGGGTGGTGCTGACGATGTAATGCAATAACAACGATGGCAACGAAAATGAAGGCGGGCTATTCGACCAGACACGCGGGTCCCGGCGGACCTATGACGCAGACCAGCGACACAAGCCAGGAGAGCCAATATGGAGGAAGAGAACGCCAAGCTTGAACCGTCCATCCATGAGGAAAAGGAAATCACCGCGCCGCCGCGCAAAAAGGGCCGGAAGTTGAAGCTCCTTCTGGCGGCTGCCGGTGCGCTGGTTGTCCTCGCCGCGGTGACATTCTATTATCTCCGGTTTATTGCCCCTTACGAATCCACCGATGACGCCTTTATTGATGGATATCTCACTTTGATTAGCTCGCGTGTGCCAGGGCAAATCTCCCGGCTCCTGGTGACGGACAATCAGAAGGTCAAGGCAGGCGACGTCTTAGTGGAGATTGACCCGCGTGATTACGAGTCAAGTCTCTCGCTGGCTCGCGCCGACCTGGCGTCCGCGCATAGCCGGTTGCATCAATCCCAGGCCCAAGTCAACGTGAGCGAAGCCAAGGTCGCGCAGGCGCAGGCGGTAGTGGTTGCCGCCGAGGCTGAAGCCCAGCGCGCATCGGACGATTTGAAGCGCTACCAATCGGTGGACAGCCAGGCGGTGTCCAAGAGCGCCTTCGATCTGGCTCAGGCCCAGGCGCGCGCGGCCAACGCCAATCTGGATGCGGCGCGGAGTCAATCCAAGGCGGCGGAATCGGAGGTGGCGTTGAGCCGGGCGAGCGTCGAGACAGCCAAAGCCGCGGTGCAACAGGCCGAAGCCAAGGTTCACCAGGCCGAACTGAATCTCTCCTACACAAGAATCATCGCGCCGCGGGACGGGCGTATCACGGCCCGGACAGTGCAACTGGGGAATTACGTGTTGCCAGGGCAGGTCTTGATGGCGCTGGTGCCACGAAATGTTTGGGTAACCGCCAATTTCAAGGAGACGCAGTTGACTTCCATGCGCCCTGGACAACCGGTCGAGGTGAGCGTAGATGCTTACCCGAAACGAACGTTCGAAGGCCGGGTGGACAGCCTGCAATTCGGGAGCGGCGCACGGTTCAGCCTCTTGCCGCCCGAAAATGCCGTTGGCAATTACGTCAAAGTGGTCCAGCGCGTGCCGGTCAAGATTGTTTTTGATAAGCCGTTGCCGGGCGACCTCGATATCGCGCCAGGCATGTCGGTCGAACCGAAGGTGAAAGTCGAATGAGCGACGCTGGTGGCACGACAATGACGGAATGGCGTCCGCGCTTCAACCCGTGGCTGATTGCGGTGCCGGTGATGCTGGCAACGTTCATGGGGGTTCTGGACACTTCCATCGTGGTGGTGGCGCTGCCGTATATCGCGGGGAACCTTGGCGCCACGCAGGATGAATCGACCTGGGTGCTCACGAGCTATCTGGTGGCCAATGCGGTCATCCTCCCGGCCAGCGCCTGGTTCTCCAGCTTTTTGGGCCGAAAGCGATTTCTGGTCGCTTGCACCATATTGTTCACCTTGGGTTCGCTGACCTGTGGTATCGCGACCTCCATGCCGATTCTGGTTGTCTCCAGGGTCTTGCAGGGCTTGGGCGGCGGGGCCATGCAACCGCTTTCCCAAGCCATCCTGTTGGAAAGTTTTCCGCCCACCCAGCGCGGCACGGCCACGGCCTTGTTCGGCCTGGGCATCGTGGTCGCTCCCGTGGTCGGTCCCACCCTGGGCGGCTGGCTGACCGACCAATTCTCCTGGCGCTGGACTTTCTTCATCAACCTGCCCGTGGGCATCCTCGCGGTTTTTCTGATGCTGCTGGTGGTCGAAGACCCGCCTTACATTCGCGCCAGCCGGCCTGGCCGCATTGACGGGATTGGGTTTGGCCTGATGGGGCTGTTTCTCGGGACCTTGCAGATCATCCTCGACAAGGGGCAGGACGCGGACTGGTTTGCCGCCGTTTGGCTGCGCTGGTTTACCCTCATCTGCGCCGCATCCTTTGTCGGATTCATCGTCCGGGAACTGTGGACCGACCATCCCATCGTGGATTTGCACATTTTCAAGAACCGCAACTTCGCCGTCAGCAGCGCCTTGTTTGCGCTCTTTGGCCTGGCGCTCTACGCCCTGATTGCATTGCAGCCATTGTTCCTGCAATCGCTCATGGGTTACACCGCATTTGATGCGGGCCTCTCGATCACTCCGCGCGGCGTCGGATCGCTGGTCGCGGTCATTGTGGTTGGCGCGCTGGTGAGCCGTGTCAATCCGAAAATACTGGTGGGAGTTGGTTTCGCCTTGCTGGCGCTCGCCAGCTTTCAGTTGAGCCGGTTGGATTTGCAAATGAGCATGTCCAGCATCATCCTGCCCAATATCCTCGCGGGTTTCGGCTCGCCCTTCATTTTTGTGCCTTTGACGACGCTGGCCATCGGCACATTGCGCAACGAACAGATGGGCAATGCCACCGGCCTTCAGAACCTGGTTCGCAACATTGGCGGCAGTGTCGGCCTTTCCTTCGTCTCCACCTTTCTGGTGCGTTACGCGCAAACCCACCAATCCTTGATGGCCAAGGATATGGCTTCGATGAATCCTCCCTTTCAACACAAGATCGGATTCCTCCAGCGCTTGTTTGAACGGCACTTCAGCCCGGCCGACGCCCTGGCGCGGGCGCACGATTTGCTTTACCACCTCCTGCTCCAGCAATCCACTTACTGGTCGTTCATGGATTTATTCTTCGTCGTGGCTTGCGTTTGTGCCGTGTGTGTGCTGTGCGTGCTGTTCTTTGAAAGGCCAAGGGTCATCCGCGCGGTGTCATTGGCCGAATGAACAAAAGGGACGTTATGAAACAGATCCTCGTCATTGACCGCGAATTTGGCGCCGGATGCAGCATGGTGGCTGAAACCCTCGCGCGGCGATTGAACTGGAAATTGTTCGATGATGCGTTGAGCGAAGAAATCGCCCGGCTGGCAAAGATTCCCGTCGAAGTCTGCAAGAAGCGGGAGGAACGCACCGATCCCCTGCTTCAGCGGCTGGTCAATCTCATCTGGCGCGGAAGTCTCGACCCAACCCTCCCGTCGCCGGACCTGGCCGTTCTGGATACGGACCGGCTGGTCTCGATCATCCAAAAGGTTATCCAACAAACGGCGGAGAAGCCACCCTGCGTGATCGTGGGCCGTGGGGCGCCCTATTTTCTGCGCGGTCGCAACGACACGTTCTGCGTGTTTCTGTACGCCTCGCGCGATTTGCGATTTCGGCGCGTGCTCAAACGGGTTGGGAACAAGGCCGAGGCGGCGAGGTTAGTGGATACCATGGACGAGGAGCGCCGGAAGTTTGTGAAGCGCTACTTCGGCCATGAATGGCCGAACCGTCATCTCTTCCACGCGATGCTCAACACCGGGGTTGGCGATGACATCACCATCGAGACAATCCTTGACCTGATGAACGCCATCAATCGGACAGAGGAGCCGCGCAGGGCATGAAAGTGCTGGCGGTCATCGCGGTCCCGGGCTTGGCGCTGCTTGCAAGCTGCACGGTTGGACCAAATTACCACCGTCCGAATGTTCGCGCTCCGGCCGGATGGGCTTCGTCGCTTGCTGGTGGTGAAACCAATACGCCGGCGGATCTCGCCACGTGGTGGAGAGGCTTTAATGATACCAATTTGGATTCGCTGGTGACGGTCGCTATTCAATCCAATCTCACCCTCCGCGTTGCCGAAGCCCATGTGCGCGAAGCTCGCGCCGAGAGGGACGTAGCCGCCGGAGGTTTGTGGCCTTCGGTCGGGAGCTCGGCATCCTATTCCCGCAATCGTTGGTCTCAAAACAGCTTTTTTTCGTTGCCGCCCGGCCGCGCGGACTACGACCTTTACAATGTCGGTTTCGACGCCGCGTGGGAACTCGACGTCTTTGGCGGCACTCGCCGGACGGTCGAAGCCGCCAATGCCGAGGTTGGTGTTGCCATGGCCGGCAGGAGGGGCGTGCTGGTTTCGCTGCTGGCAGAGCTGGCGCGCAATTACATGGAGGCCCGTGGCTATCAACAGCGCCTCGCCATCACGCGCCAGAACATCGAAGTCCAAAAGGAGAGTCTGAATCTAACCCGCAGCCGGTACCGAAGCGGCCTCTCCAGTGAACTCGACGTCCAGCAGGCGGCGGCGCTGCTGGCGGCGACCCAATCGCAAGTGCCTTCCCTGGAAACCGGGTTCGTCCAGGCGGTTCACCACCTGTCCGTCCTGCTCGGACAACCCCCGGGCACCTTGATGAACGAAATGTCGGTCGAGAAGCCGATCCCGCTCACGCCACCGGCAGTGCCCGTTGGCCTGCCCTCCGGGTTGTTGCAACGTCGGCCGGACATTCAGCGCGCCGAACGCGAACTCGCGGCGGCCACCGCGCGCATCGGCGTGGCCAAGGCGGATCTGTTTCCGAAGTTCTCGCTCACGGGCTTTGCCAGCCTGGAAAGCGTCTCGGCCCATAATTGGTTTGATTACGGCAGCCGGGCTTGGTCCGCCGGCCCGACGGTGCGGTGGGAACTCTTCGAGGCCGGCCGGATACGGGCGAATATCCGCGTCCAGAATGCCCGTCAGGAACAAGCCTTGGATGCGTATGAGCAAGCGGTCTTGGCAGCCTTGGAGGACGTGGAAAACGCCCTGGTCGCCTACGCCAAGGAACAAACCCGGCGCGACGCGCTCCGCCGCTCCGTGCAGGCCGACCAGCGGGCACTCGAGCTATCGACACAGCTTTACAAGAGCGGGCTGGCGGATTTCCTGCGCGTGCTGGATTCGGAACGTTCGCTTTACGCCGCGCAGGATACGCTGGTGCAAAGTGAGCAGGGCATCTCGCTGGATCTTGTCCAACTCTATAAGGCCTTGGGAGGAGGCTGGGAAACCCAGAACGCCCTCACCTCGGCGCCGGCGAGAACATCACACCCACTATGATGGATCTGCTCGAGATTATGAGCGAGATTGATTCGCAATATGCAAAAACGACCAACGAACAGCGACGTTAAAGTGGCTACCCCTCCGGGTCCCGCGGCGCCCGCGATGCTCATCCGAATTCACCTCGAGAACGGCTCCGTCCAATCCTTTGTTCAAGCGGACGAAACAACCGCCAGGAAAACCTGGGACGCGATTGACCCTGTCCGACTATTCACCCAAGCGCGAGTGGTGATTGCCGGCGATTACTCAAAGTCCGTGTTTGTTGGCCCGGCGATCGTGCGCATCGATTTTGTTCAGCACTTCTGTCCCTGTTGGAAATTCCCGGAAGGCTACTCGGACATCGTTGAGCTCTCGGAAGCAGATTTTCGGAAGAACGCCCATCTCGATGAACCCGAGTTGATGGCCAAGAGGGAACAATGCACGCCGGTGGGGGATTTGTTGGTTTCATTTCTCAAGCTGGAGTTCAGGAGTTCGGCCCCGCTTTACCTGATGACGGAACTCTCCGTGAAATTGCCTGCCGAGAACCAATCGTTTATGAGGTTCCTCCTTTCCAAAAGCGGATTTCACATGCGCCTTCGCGGCGGCGGGGTGGGGGTGGTGAATCTGGCCCAATTAATGGCCTACACGGCTTATCCGGGAGTGGCGCAAGTGCCGTCGGACACCTGGCCCGCCGAGCCGCTGTTGCCCATGATCGGCTCCTAATAATCCCCGTTGGCCCGGCGTGCCCGGGTACTCGCGGTGTGGAAGCGGGAGAAGAAGTAGTGCCTTTGACCCAATGGAGGCGGGTCTTAACGAACCCTTTTGACGCCACCGGCGCCATGAACCTTTGGACAAGTGTCGTGGACCCGAGCAAACCGCCGCAGTCTTATATGCCATGACCCGCTGCAAATCGAGCTTGGAAACGACCGGAGTCTGGGGTAGAACCTTTAGCATGAGTGTAGCATCTGTCAGCGAGAATGCCAGGCTGGCCGAGAGGTTGGTTGAACTTGAAAAACAGTTCGCAGAATTGCGCGCGCTGGTGTTGCGCCTCACGCCAGCCAAAAAGGACTGGCGCTCCACGGTGGGGATGATGCCCGATGATGAAGTTTCTCGCAACGGTGATCGTCTTGGTCGCGAATGGAGGGAGGCCGCGAGCCGCGATGACTCATGATCGTCCTGGACACCGACCACGCGAGCGAACTGGCCTATCGCTCATATCCGGTGCGAGGATCTCGCGCCAGCCGCCTGGCCGGGAACACCCCACGTCCACGCCCATTCCTTCCTGAAGGCTTGGGTCTGGGTGCTGGCCGAGACGTTCTGCGCCACCGCCAAGTACTGGAGGAACTCGCGGATTTCCGGCTCGCCCAAGCTCTCCGGCTCCGCCGCGCTGTGATAGTCCAAGAACCGCTCGACCCATTTCCGGTAGGCTTCCTCGGCGCCCAACGAGTAAGTCCGCAACCGCAGCGTCGCCGCCAAGCGCCCCCGCCACGAAACGTGGCGGGGCGTTGCGGCCTGAGTTGGCGAGCCGTTCGGCAGGGCCCCATGCCCAATTCATCCAGAAACCGGGCTGCCAGCACGCCCACCGGACCTTCCAATTGCTGGCGGCGCGCGAAGGCCAGAAAGGCCCGCACGTTGACGCCCCACCAATACAATTTCCCCTTGCTCAGCGGCACCGCTTGTTGGCTCCACAGCCGATCCAAGCGGGCGGGCTGCGGCGAACGGCCGGACCGCGCCTGCGCCCCGCCCCCCGCCGGAGCCGCCCTCCTCATTGAATCAGGTCTTGACACGGGCCGCGGTTTGCCGCAGTCTAACGCGCAACACAAGCGCATTCTGGCATGAGCGAAGCAATTAACCCCGCATGCAGGATGCCTGCACAACGTTGGGCATGAACGAGGGACTTGCGTCGAGTATGCCAGGGGATACATTAAGAACATGAGCGCGAAAGAATCCGTCCTGCAGGCGATTCACCGACTCCCCGACGATGCCGATTACCGTGCCATTGCGGAGGAGATTGCGTTTTTGGCGGCCCTCGAGCAAGGGGACCAAGACATTCAGGTGGGGCGAGTGGTTTCAAATGAAGACGTCAGGAAAAAGCTCGAGTCGTGGACTTCAAGCTGATTTGGTCTGAGAGTTCTATCGAGGACCTGGGCGGAATCGTCCCCTTCATACCTCTGCGGGATGGA